>NZ_CP178750.1:3526898-3847525 GCF_047323225.1 Bdellovibrio sp. HCB-110 | reverse complement strand
AGAAAAAAGACGTCATTGCTGTTCTTCAATTGGACATGACTTTGTTTCCGGGATCTGGCGAGCTTGTGATCGGAAGCATGACGGATTTCACAAGTGCATGGCTTCGTGATTATCTAAAAGCGATGAACGAAACTTATCTTCACGCGCGCATTGTCGATGATAAATGTGGATATGGTTGCAGCGATCATGCTTCTTGGAACCGTCAAGGTTATCCAGCTTTGATGCCTTTTGAAGCAACCTTCAAAGCAAGTAACAAAAATATCCACACTTCTAACGACGTGATCAGTCCTGAATCTAACTTTAAGCACTCGGCAGTTTACACGAAAATTGCTTTGGTGCTGGCGATGGATCTGGCAAACAGCCAGGTTCGTCAACCTTACTAAGATCCTCCGAAGGTTTAAGGCGTGGAAATCATCTGCGCCTTAAACCATTTTTTCCAGGCGCTTTACACTGTTCTTTACGTCTTCCACGACTTCGTCGTAGTTCGCGTCTTTTCTTCCTAAAAGATAAACCGTGTGTTTCCAATATCCCGCTTTCGGTCCGATAGAAGTTAGAACTCCCGATTTCACTTCGTCATAGACATAAGGCACAGGTAAAAAACCAACCCCTGCGCCGTCGACAATGGCACGACCTACGACAGACATAATGTCGCTTTCAAAAACGACTTTCTTGCGAGCTTTGATCTCTTGAAAAAAGAGATCCGTTTCATGGCGCAGTTTCATTTTGTAAGAAGGGATGATCAATCCCCAGGGAACGGCATTCAGAAATTCAAGGGCCGAGGTGTTCTTAGAAATACGGATTTTAAGTTCCTTCAAATTCTGCGTAGAAACCAAAAGATTCACAGGCATGCTGGCTGACGCAAATTCTTTCACGTCTTCAGAGTAAATAGGCTTGTTGGTAAGGACCAAGTCGATTTCCTGACTGCGCAGTTGGCTGATCAAAGTTTCGGAAGGAGCAGAACTCACAAAGAATGTTTTTTCAACACTGCGCTTTCGTTCTTTGATCAGAGGACTTAAAAGATCGGCGATAAAAGGACGCTCAACTTGATCTGTGACACCAATACGAATTTTCTGACTTTGTTTTTCAGACGGAGAACGCAAACTTTCTGCAAATTCAGCGGCGATATCGAATATCTTTTTAGAGTACGCAAAGGCGCGCTCTCCCTCGGGAGTGAGCTGTAAACGTCGTCCTTTTTTCTCGAAAAGTTTTTGATCTATCGAAGCTTCAAAAACTTTTAATTGGGAGCTGAGAGAAGGCTGACTTATATGAAGATATTTTGCAGCGTTACTGACGCCACCTAGCTTCGCCGTTACATAAAAGTAATATAAGTGGTTGTAGTTAAACATGAATCTAGACCCCCTGCTGACAAGGCTTTTTTGGAGCCTTTTTGGAACTGGTCCTTCGCTGCAACTCTGTAAGTAGTGAAGGATTCAGGAAAATCCTCAATGGGACTCTCTAAATATATAACTTAAAGCTAATTAAGTCATCTAAATTATATATTTAAAGAAATCATTGTTCTCTACGATAATAAGAAAAGAACAAGGAGGTAGATCATGCAAACAGACATCTACTACAGAGACATCACTAAAACTGAAAACCTTGAAGCCTATTTGATGGAGAAAGTCGAAGGGGCCGTAGAGGAGTTTTTCAAATACGATAGTGGTGCTCACCTCACGGTCCGTGTCGAGACTGATCGACATAGATCGCAGACTCGGAAACCGAGTTACACTTGTGAGGTCATCTTAAAACCATCGCGCCTGCGCACAGTGATTAAAGTGCGTAAGAACGATGAGAACTTCAAAAGATGTGTAGCTAAGACTATTTCAGCATTGAAAGTCATTATGAGCAAAAGATCCTCTCTTAAATCGCAACATCACAGACATGATCCGATGTTGGATTTTATCCCACTCTCTGATGAAGAGAGAGTGGCCTGAAATGTAAATAATAATAGAAACCAAGGTAGAAGGAGCAGCATATGAATACTCTTCTAAAGAAAAACCAGGTTGATAGTGAATTGGCGCGAAGAATTCGCGACCGAATCAAATGGGATAAGAGAGTAAGCATTGCCGACCTTGATGTCGTCGTCCGTGGAGGTGTAGTCATTGTCAGTGGCTTTGTAGACACCTCATACAAAAAGAACGCAGCACTGGAAGCGATCTCTGACACAGAAGGCGTATGGGCCGTGGAAGATCGAATTGTAGTTCCAGTAGATTATTATCGAACGGACGAAGAGATTACCAAAATCCTTGAGTCGCAATTGGCGGAGATGATCAAAATCGGCGGAGAGCATATCGAAGTCGACGTGATTGACGGTATCGTCAAGCTCGAAGGTGAAGTCTTCCGACCAAGACTTAAAGCGATGGCGGTCGCCTCGGCGTGGGAGCTCTCCGGGGTGCGGGACGTCTTAAATTTCATTGAAATTAAAGACCCTCCCCGAAGAGTTCCTGTTACTGTCGATTTTAAATTTGAAGAAACAACCCAGGAGGTGTCTTGATGAGAGTACACACATTGTAATATGCGGTCCTTTTCCCATCCCTCCATGTACGGGCGCCTGCAAGAGGCGCCCTCTTTTTTTTACTGAGGGCGACGGCACTCGCCGCGTTCCTGGCAGGACATCAACTGTTTACGAAGTTCCATCATTTCGTCTAAAGAATATCCCAAAGTCATGTCGAAACCTTTTTCAATTCCGCCGTCTTGAGAGATAGAAATAAATTTTTGTACTTGGTTGAAGTTCTTTTCAGATAAACCGCAGTCTTTACCGCCGCAAGTGACATGCAGTTTGCGACCAGCACCCAGAGTTTGTAAGAAGCGTTTTCTTTGTTCTTTCGCTTTTTTAAGAGCACCAGGTAGACTGCTCCAGCATTTTACTTCAGCGACAACAACTGCGGATTTATTGGAGTTGCGGAATACAATCACATCGAGTTCGCCGATCGTGCCTTTGCCTCCACCGTATTGGATGCCTGTTGTCACTGTGAACTCGGGAGCTTTATAGATCTGTTCCAGATTCAATTTGGCAACCTGCTCACAAACAGTCCCTACGATAAAGTATTTCTCACCTGAATCTTCCAAAGCTTCAAAAAGTGGACGGATGTCCTTGGCGTGAGCGGTAGATACAGACAATAATAGAACAAAGAAAAACTTCATCATGGGAACCCCTCTTTATGGGGAAGAAATAGCATTGGACCCCAGAGATGAGCAAACGGGCGGATCGACTATGAAAAAAATCTTAATTCTGAATGGCAGTCCATCGGGCGACAAAGGCAATTGTGCCCTGTGGATTAAGGGGCTTTTATCGCTTTTAAAAAAGCAGGCCTCTGTTGATGTCGTTCACTTGGCGAAAACCTCTTATGGGCCGGGCCTTAGAATGAAGATTGAGAATTCCTCAGGTGTGATCTTTGTGACGGGAACATATTGGGATTCGTGGGGGAGTCCTCTTCAGAAACTTTTGGAAGACATGACGGACCTTGAAGCTTCGACGGCCTTGATGGGAAAACCCAGCGCGGTCTTTGTGCTTATGCATTCTGTGGGAGGTAAATCTGTTTTATCTCGTTTGCAGGGTGTTCTTTCCACGATGGGATTTTTAATCCCACCGATGAGTGGGATGGTTTATTCACTCGTTTCCGATATCGCCTTAAAAACCAAAAGCACTCACGCTAAAGATTTCTGGCAAAGAGATGATGCAGAACTGATTTTAGAAAATTTCCTGAAAGCCTGTGAGCTGAATGTGCCATGGAGCACATGGCCTGTTGATAAAAAAGATCCTAGAAGGAAATGGCTGAGATAATAAAAAAGAGACTGGCGTGAGCTCAGTCTCTTTTTTGATGTACTTTTTCCCAACGAAGGGAAGCAGGTACCTACGTCATTGATTTCGTCAAATCGCGAACTTTTTTAGAAGCGAAGTTTTCTGAAACGAAGTTCCAGTTTACTTGCGACCAGAAAGTCTCAAGATATTTTTGACGAAGATTTCTGTAATCAACGTAGTAAGCATGTTCCCAAACGTCAGCAACAAGCAATGGAGCCGGGCCGTTGTTTGTGAATGGAACTGCGGCGTTTGATGTAGAAACCAGGCTCAATTTGCCAGATGCATCTGTGCAAAGCCAGATCCAGCCTGAACCGAAAGTTTTAACACCGCCGTCTACGAATTTCGCTTTAAGCTCATCCATAGAACCAAAGTCACGTTTGATCGCGGCTTCTAGATCAGCAGAAGGTTTGCCACCTTGGCCTGCTGGAGACATCCCGAACCAGAAGAATGTGTGGTTCCAAGCTTGAGCCGCATTGTTGAATACGCCGCCCGATGAAGTCAGAGTGATCTCTTCAAGGGATTTTCCTTTAAGAGAAGCATCTGTTTCAGCGAACTTATTCAAGTTGTCGATGTAAGCTTTGTGATGTTTGTCGTAGTGGTAAGTCATTTGTTCTTCATTGAACAAAGGAGCAAGACCGGTTTTTGCGTAGGGTAGAGTAGGTAGTTTGAACATTTACGCCTCCTATTGTTTCTGGGATTTTCGTGGACCACTTTATGTGGTCCATTTGTTTAGTCCCAATTGAAACTATAATGAAAATAGGAGGCGGTCTATGAATTAAGCATTTTCGCCGAGCATCGTCCTGACGAAGGTAGGCAAAGAGAAAGCCGCTGTGTGCAAATCTTCGTTGTAGTACTTAAGACCTTTGGCCGTAGAGAATTGGCGCGCTTTGTCTTTATTGAAGTCTTTTGCTGGGTGAAATTGTCCCTTCACGCCCACTTGCAGGCTCCACATTCCAGATGGATATGTCGTTGCGTGGAAAAGCATTGTGTGGACGCTTCCTTTGCCGAAAATTCCTTTAAGGCATTGGTTTAATTCAACGAAAGTGCCTTCGTGGAACATCGGAGATTCACCTTGAGTGACGATCAGGCCGCCCTCTTTCAATGCGTTTTTGCAGTTTGTGTAGAACTCCGCAGTGAAAAGACCTTGCGCGGGACCTACAGGATCTGAACCATCCACGATGATCACATCATAAGAACCTGGAGCTGCGTCTTTTACGAATTGGATGCCATCGCCGATGATGAGATTCAATTTCGAGTTGCCGAACTCCGAAGCGATTTGTGGAAGATGTTGCTTAGAAGCACGAATCACCGCTTCGTCGATTTCCACCATCGTGACTTTTTCGATTTGATCGTATTTGAAAAGTTCTCGGATTGTTCCGCCGTCGCCACCACCGATAACAAGCACGTTCTTGGCATTTCCGTGAGTTTGCATCACCGGGTGAGTGATCATCTCGTGATAATGGAATTCATCACGCTCTGTGCACATCACCATGTTGTTGATCGCCAAGAATTTTCCGTGAGAGTAAGAATCCAAAACACGCACGCGTTGGAATGGATTTGTTTCGTCGAAGAGAACATCACCCGTATAGCGCAAAGACAAGGCTTGGTTTTCGTCTTTATCCGTGAACCATACGTTGCGCTCGATTTGCACACCTTTCGTCAAATCGAAAGAAGGTTTTTCGCGCATCACTTTGGGTTGGAAATCTGTTTTTTGAATGACGTGAAGAGATCCACGGTTCATTTCAAGCGCAGAGTAATTAGCTTGGAAAGCTTTTTTCAAGTGTTCGAAAGAAACCCAGGGATCAACCGAATCGCCACAAGTGAAAAGATCGACAGCAGCGTAACGGTATTCAGGCCAAGTGTGAATTGCTAAATGGCTTTCTTGAATCACCACGACACCACTGACTCCCCACGGAGAAAAGTGATGGAAAGTCGAATTAATTACAGTAGCTCCTGCGATTTGTGCGGCTTCAATCATACTTCTTTCGATGATAGAAACGTCGTTCAAAACCTCTGCGTTGCAACCACTGAACTCAACTAAAATATGGCGACCTAAAGCTTTCAATTCCTTGTCCTCCCAGAAATGGATTTGTTTTTTATGAAAGGGGGGTTCTAGGATCTTTTCACCCCCCTGACAAGGTCTTTTTGTCCGCTTTTTAAATCTTTGAAAAAAATCGTACTTTCAAAGAGTTAGTGCTCTACTTAGAAAGCTGAAACTGCACTGGGACGACGTGGACGAGGCAAGAGGTCGAATTGACCAAGTCTGTAGGCTCTGAACGTGTCTTCGTCCAAACTGTCCAACCATCCTGCGTAGTGCTTGTAAGTGACACATTTTACCTCGGGCATGCCACAGACTTTCTTAGCAAAATCCTGAAGGGCATCCCAGTAAGCCCCGCCGTTGTACTTTTCAAAATGGTGTCCCAGGCTTACGGGCGCTCGGCGACCGTAGTAGTTCAAATTGAAATAGTTCATATAGGAATCAAACATCTGCTTACGATAGGCCTCGCGATTGGCGAGATCTTCTTTTGCTTTGGAATGCACATAGTAAAAGTTGTAGTCCATTCCCGTGACTAATTTGCCTGTGCCGGCCATTTCGATCATGGGTAAGATGATATTCCAGAAGCCCTGTCTGTTTCTGTACGGCCAGTGAGTCATATCGCCCGTGACAGAAATGTCGTATTTAAAATTGAAGTCCTTCATGGTTTTCCAAAGAGCTTCGTTGACGCTCAGGCGGGGAGCGCGGAATCCAACAATGTCTTTTTCGCCGAGTGCATATCCTTGCGGATATTTTGCACTCGGAGTAAGGCCATTGTTAAAATAAGCTCCAAAGAGCAAATCATTGTACTGGCGGAACTCCGACTCCCAGTCTGCTGTGTCCCATCTTTCCGCTCCTCCTGGGAATTGTCCATTTGCACGGGAAGCGATTTCATGTCCCTCGGCAAACGCGTCGTTCATCATGTCAATACGAGAGGCAATGCCCTGAGCACTTTCACCAAAGCCAATCAAAGAATAGCCGACATCATGTTTTGGCGGAGCATAGAAGTGGCGGTTGGCTTCGCGAAGAAAATAAACGCCACTGATAAAGTACGTGAAATTCACCGGCATTTTGTTTTTATTCATATCCGCTGCAAAGTCGCGCGTGGCCTGCCATTGTTTTAGGTCAAGTCCGCCATCAAAACCGATCATAATGTACTGAGAAGGGCGTGCCACTTTTGCAGCTGTCAGAGTTTTTTCTTCGGCCCAAGTTGTTGTCGTCACTGTAGAAACAGTTAAAAGAGATCCCAAAAAGATTTTTTGTAGATTGCGAATCACGATTCACCTCGCCTTTTTAGAATGTTTTGAACAATTCTAAAGAGGCGGTGCTCCCATTTCACCTTACGGTGGCGATAGATCTCTTATTTATTTTTAATCTCAAAGCAGTTGTGTATTTTCTTGTCGTGGAAGTCCTGAGGGATGCTGTCCTCTGAAATATCTTTCACGGTGTACTTAGACAAGATGTTCGCAGACAGTTTAAATTTCCTCTTGTTGTTCGAGAAATAAAGAATTCCTCCGTCACTCAACATGCTCATGCAGGAGTCCACCAGAAAGTCCTGATCGCGCTCGACTTCAAATGTGTCTTCCATTTTTTTGGAATTTGAAAATGTCGGAGGGTCCAAGAAAATCATATCAAAGGATTTTTGATTGCGATGGGCACGCAACCATTCAAGAACGTCAGCGTTGATAAAACTGTGAGAGCCAAAATCAAGACCATTGAGTTCGAAGTTGTCTTGAGCCCAGCGCAAATAGGTCTGAGACATGTCGACACTGGTGGTGCGGGCTCCGGCCAAAGCAGCAAAAACGCTCACAGAACCCGTGTAACAGAAAAGATTTAAGAACTTTTTATCGCCCGCCATTTTAAAAACTTTTTGGCGCATAGGACGGTGATCTAAAAACAAGCCGGTGTCTAAATAATCGTACAAATTAATTTTGAAAAGCGCCTGGGACTCACGCACAACAAATGTTTCTTCTTTGGCATCGAGTTTTTCATATTGTTTAAGGCCCTCTTGGCGTTCCCGTTTTTTGATAACGATTTTTTCGTCAGTGCACTTAAACAAAGCTTTCAAAGCATCAACAACATGAGGGAGGTGATTCTTATCTTTGTCTTTAAAGAATTCGCTTTTGTCGTAAATGACATAGTGATCTTTGTAGATATCGACAATAAAGGGATACTCAGGAATATCACGATCATAAAGGCGGAAGGCCTCGATTTGGTGGCGTTCCGACCAGCTTTTCAGTTTTTTATAGTTCTTTTCGAGGCGGTTTTTGATCATGTCCATACTAGTCCAGTTGGGCTTCGCCGCCCTACGGGTCGCGAGCCATTTTTTGTTCCACATCCTGCGGCGCAAGCCGCAGGCCATATTTAGACAAAATTTAAGGGTTGTGGTACCAATTCCTCTATGTTGGCAGAAAAAAGAGCAGAGCATATAGCTTTTTTACTCAATCAGCCCGAACGGGATCTGGCCTTTGTGGAGTACAAAGGGGTTCTTTACTATGCTTTATTTCCTCAAAACGCCAATGCACCTTCTTCGGCGACAGTGAAGCTTTTGCAGGGAATTTTTGATCAATTTGTCGATCACAGCTTCTTTATTCTGCGCCAAAGGATTTTCGTGACCGGGTCGCTGACAGAAATGTGCCGGGGCATGGTTAAAGTCGTCGGAAAAAGGATTAGCGAGAATATCACTGCCCAAGATCACGGTTTGAGTTTGGACTTGCATTTTGAACAGGTTGGAACTTCTGAAGAGGTTCTTATTCCTGTCCGGCATTTAAATTCTGAAAATCAGAGTCCTTTGCAGGATATTCAAGATTGGATTGCCGGCAACACGGCGGCAAGCTCCAGGGATCTTTTGCATCTGGCCAGTGGACTGGCAAGACGAGTTCCCCGTGGAGAGATTTTGCACGATTACGATCGCGATATCGCGGCTCTCTTGTTGGATTCCACGGGAAAAGTTTTAAGTTATGGAGTTAATTCCAATTCCAAGAATAAAACGTTGCATGCAGAAGTGAATCTTTTGCAGCGCCTTTTCCGTGAATTTAAAGGCAAGATTCCTCAAGGCGCTGTTCTTTACTCCACCCACAAGCCTTGTAAGATGTGTGCAGGTATGATTTATCACTGGAGCGATGATCCTTCGTCAGTCCAGGTCTTCTATTCCGTTGAAGAAACGGGAACTTTATCCCGCCATACGGTTTTGGACAAGTGGCAACTTAATAAACAGCTTCTGTCGAACTGAAGAATGAATTGATGGCTTTCACTAAAGTGTCTTTGCGAATAGGCTTGGATAAGTGCATATCACATCCTGCTTGCAAACTTTTTTCGACGTCTTCAGAAAAGGCGTTGGCAGTGCAGGCGAATATACGAGCCGGTGTGCGCTTATTCAATTGCTCCATCGTGCGAATAGAGCGTGTGGCTTCATAGCCGTCCATTCCCGGCATTTGTACATCCATAAAAATAATATCGAAATGTTCTTGGGAGGCGAGCTCCACGGCTTCCGCACCGCTTTGGGCGTAAATAATATTGTGAACAGTGTTTTGCAGGTAAATTCCAAAGAGATTGCGATTGTCGTCGACGTCATCGACGATCAGGATGCGGAGGCGGCTTGTTGAAATAGTATGTTTAATGTCGCTCAATTGATAACGTCCTTGAAGAGGATTGTGCATGTGGGTTTTGCGTTCTGTCGTGGTTGCCATTGTCGCCGTAAAATAAAACACACTTCCGACACCCTCGTCACTTTCCAGCCAAATTTGTCCATTCATCAACTGCACAATGTTTTTTGTGATTGAAAGTCCCAAGCCCGTTCCGCCATACCGACGTGTGGTTGCAGAGTCCGCCTGAGTGAAGGGTTGAAAAATATCTTTGAACTTCGATTTAGGAACGCCGATTCCTGTGTCTGCCACACAAAAAAGAATATTTCCGGGACGGGAGGTTCGATTCTTTGCCACTCGCAAAGAGACTTCGCCTTTGTGAGTGAACTTAATGGCATTATTCAATAAATTCATCAAAACTTGGCGCAAACGATCCACGTCACCGATATAGAAGGAGTCGACATCGGGCTCGACTTGGATTTTTAGCTGCAACCCTTTTTCTTTCGCGCGAAAGCCCAGAACTGCCATGAGTTCATCTAAGAGTTTTTGAAGTTCAAAGGGTAGAAGCTTGAGTTCAATTTCGCCGGCTTCGACTTTAGACAAATCCAAGATGTCATTGATGATTGTCATCAACTGGCTGTTCGCGCGCTGAAGAATTTCGACGAAGGAAGACTGTTGATCATCGAGAGGTGTTTCCGCCAAGGTGTCCGTAATCCCGATAATAGAATTTAACGGCGTGCGAATTTCATGACTCATGTTTGCTAAGAAAACAGATTTTGCATAAGTGGCCGCTTTGGCTTTCGCGGCTGTGGTGAGAAGTTCTTTATTTTTCTTTTCAAGATTTTCGGCAAGACTTCTTTTCTCTGTCACATCCAGAGCCATCTTGACGATCTTCGTGACTTCCCCCATGGCATTGCGAACAGGAGTGTATGATCCCTGGATCCATACTATGGATTTATCTTTTGAAAGACGTTTAAACTCTCCCGCTTGGGTTTGTCCTTCAGCAAGCTGATTCCACATTTCTTGGTGTTCCAATTCGTGCTGATGAAAATCTGGTAAGAAAATGGAGTGATGTTGCCCGACAAGTTCATGTAATTCATAACCCAATAAGTTTAAGAAATTCTGATTAGCCCAAAGAATTTTTCCTTGGATATCGAATTCTATGACCGCATTTGAATTTAACAGTGCTTCATAAACGGAGTGAGTCATGTGTTAAGTCTTTCAGATTATTTAATTTTAATAAAATTACAAAACTCCCTGGGAATTAAAGTTTTGTAATTCACGAATCGTTAAAAGTGATATTGAAGTATTTTACGTCCTTTCATTTTGAGTCCTCAGTATCTCGTGCCCTTTTGAATGCCGCATTGGACGCGGACTTCAAGGCGAAGCTATGTTTTTTGGCAGAATGAGCAAATGAACTCTGACATTTTTTTAAGGAAATTATTTTTTCATTTTATAGTTAAGGAGAAGATAAATTAGGGAGGAAGTTATGCCTACTCATCCAATGCAAGACAGCGATATTACGAAGTGTATTAATAATTGTTTAAATTGTGCCCGCAGTTGCCTTGAAACCTTCCATTACTGTTTGGAAGAAAAGGGCACGGCTTTTTCCGGGAAGCATCTTTCTTTGCTTCAGTTCTGCGTGGACGCGTGCCGTATGTCCGCGCAACTCTTGATCGCAGAATCACCGTTTCACAATCAGGCTTGTGAGCTTTCGTTTGAACTCTGTCAGGCTTGTGCGATTGAGTGTGAACGTTATGAGTATGACGAAGTATTCCAACAATGTGCGGCCGTCTGTCGTCGTTGTGCGGAATCTTGCCGAGCGATGTCAGGTATGACTGTTCGAGTTCCGCGCGAGGAGATTGAAAAAAGAGCCTCTGCGCGTATGTAAGTCTTAAAAAAGAAAAAGCCCCTGAAAAATTCAGAGGCTTTTTTTGAGAATTTAATTCTAATAATACGAAATTATTTTGCAGCTGGAGTTGCGAACATAGATGTCGCGAAGAAGCTCTTACGGAATGTGCTCCAGTTTGTGGATTTCACAGCAGCTACACGCCAGAAGTAGTGCTTACCAGCTTCCAAACCAGTTGCTTCAAATGAAGTTGTTTTGTTGTGGTATTCGTTAGCTACAAGCCATTTGAAGTTTGCATCTGTTGCAACTTGAACGTGATATTCGTCAGCGCCTGCAACGGCTTTCCAAGTAAGAGCTGTTTTGTCGCCGCTCACTTCAGAGAAATAAGCTGGAGAAGACAATTCCGGTTTCGCAGGAACATCATGCTTGTCTGGTTGCTCTTGTGGTTTTGGGAAAAGTGCGTTCATTTTTTCTGCCAAATTGCCATGGCCTCCGCCACCGTGGCCTTCTTCAGCCAAAGAAGGAGATGTCAAAGCTAGTGTTAGAGCGAAAGCGAGTAGAGATACCAAGATCTTCATGATTTAATCCTTTTGTAAACGATACGTAGAAATTAAAATAAAAAGGGATTGAAGAAAACCTTCTTGCGCTATTTGCTGGGGGGTGTTAGAAATCCACTTCGGTTTTGCGGATGATCGCTCTAATAAATCTCTAAATTGTTGAAATTAGAGAGGAAAGTCCGGACTCCATATGGCAGCGCAAGGGGTAACGCCCCTCGACAGTAATGTCAGGAACAGTGGAACAGAGAGAATGTCCAGGGCTTTGAGCCTGGAGGCGGGAACGGGAGCCTCTAGGGGAGTCGCTGGAGTGAAAACAGCCAAACTCTGCGCGGAGCAAGATCAAATAGGGAAGCATTAGTAGGACGGCCAGTCCGTAGCTTTCGGGTAAGATCGCTTGAGGGTGTCAGTAATGGCACTCCCAGAGGAATGATCATCCACGATTATCGGGACAAATTATGGGACCTGGTGATTTGGACAGAATCCGGCTTACAGCAAAACCGTGTTCCCGCCTTCTTTCTTCTTGGATCCTTTCGGGATCTTTGACTACTCTAAAGCCTATGGAAAAAATGGCTTGGAATATCGAATCAGAATACCCGTCTTATAATTCTCCTGAATACAAAGCCGAATACGATGGCGTTGTGGAGAAAATCAATTCACTAGAAAAACTTGTCGAATCGCTGCAAGGAACTTTGCGTGCGGCAACCGAAGCAGGAAAAGATCCTGCGGATTCTGTTGTTGAGGGCTTGCAGAGGTTTCTTTTGGAAAAAGAAATCACTTCGACAAATGCCTATAATATGTCGACTTACTTGAGTTGCACTTTGTCGGTGGACTCTTCTGACAATGGAGCTCAGGCAAAACAATCAGAGTTGCAAAGTTTGCTGTCCCGCTTGTCGCAGATTTCTATTCCTGTGTCTAATTTTTTAACTCGTTGTTCAGATGGATTTCTTGCGAAGGTTCTTTCTCATCCGGAATTAAAGCCTGCGGAATTTTCTTGGAAGAACCAACGTGAACTGAAATCGACACTTCTTTCTGACAATGAAGAAACTCTTCTTGAAGCCGTTTCAAATCCAGGTTTGCGAGCGTGGGGAGAGTTGTATACGAAGCTGAGCGGCTCTATGCGCTGCCATCTGAAATACAAAGATCGCACGGAAACTGTGGGTCTGGCTCAAGCCAGTGCCTTGGTTCGCAATGTCGATGAGGAAACTCGTAAAGTCGCTTGGCAAAGTATTCAGAATGCGTGGAGTGAACATAAGGACACTGCGGCTGCGATTTTGAATTCTCTTTCGGGCTGGCGGCACGAAGTGAATAAAAAAAGATCTTATGCAAAGCCAGTGCACTTTTTAGATGGGGCTCTTCACGGCAGCCGCATTCAGCGTGAGACTTTGGAGGCGATGTTGACGGCTTGCCATGATAATTTGGCTGAGACTCGCAAAGCTCCAGTGATAATGGCAAAACTCATGGGGAAAAAGCAGTTGGACCCTTGGGATCTTCTTGCGCAAAGTCCGGTGTCGGGCGGGAAAAAAGAGCGCAGTTATGACGAAGCTCTGACTTTAATTCAAGATTCTTTCGGAGCCGTAGATCCACAGATGGCGGATTTTGTGAAAATGATGGCCGACAGGCGTTGGATTGAAGGACGTGTTCTTCCCAACAAACGCAATGGGGCTTATTGCACTGGATTTGCGAAAAAACGTGAACCTCGTGTTTTCATGACCTACATGGGATCAAACAGCGACGTTTCAACATTGGCTCATGAGTTGGGACATGCTTTTCATTCATGGGTGATGAAGGATTTGCCGCGTTCACAAACAAACTATCCAATGACGTTGGCGGAGACGGCGAGCATTTTTGCTGAGACGGTTTTGCATGACGTTTTGATTGAAGAAGCTTCCAGCAAAGAAGAAAAAATGGAATTTGCCTGGGGAGAAATCGAAGGGGCGACCAGTTTCTTGATTAATATTCCGGCGCGTTTCGAGTTTGAAAAGAATTTCTACGAACAACGCGAGAAAAGAAGTTTAAGTTCTGACGAGCTGATTCGTTTGACGGATGAGGCATGGACAAAGTGGTATGGGCCGACAATCACGCAGAACGATACAATGTTCTGGGCAACGAAACTTCACTTCGCGATGGCGGGTCGCAGTTTCTATAATTTCCCTTATACTTTCGGATATCTTTTCAGTATGAGCATTTACGCTCGTCGCGCGGAGTTTGGTTCGGAGTTTATGAAAAAGTACATTGATATTTTGCGCGACACCGGCCGTATGACTGCGGAAGATTTAGTGCAAAAACATCTGGGAGAAGACATCCGTCGTCCCGAGTTTTGGCAAAAATCTATCGACGTGATCAAAACGAAAATAAATGCATTTGAGAACTATTCGCGGGGCTAATGCGGACTGGATTGAAGTGCATAAATTCTCTCGGCGAACGCAATGTGCTCGGCAAGTTGTCTTTTCAGGAAGTGATGATGTATGAATGAGCCTTCATAAATTTATGGAGGTTTACGGTGTTGCGAATTCTTTTTGTCTTGGTGCTGTTCAAACCTCTGATTTCGTTTGCCGACGTACCTTGTTCAACTCAAGATTTTTTAAATAAAGTATGTCTTTCTGACGAGCCTCAAGAACTTACAGGTGAAGAAATCACAAAACTAAAATGTCAGAGCATCGAAACGGTGCCCGTGATGGCGACGCAGCTTCGTGATGCTTTCGAACGTGCGCCAGAGTGGATGAAAAAGAAACTTTGTGGCTTGAACGGCTTGGGAGTTTACCCGACCCTGCCTGGCAGTCGCACACTCTCGTGGTCATATTTTCGTCCGAATTATGTGGGAATTTCCCGCGGTTTTCTTGAAAGTGGTTACAGCTTTTCAAAACATCAAGAGACAATGCGCCGACAATCTTTGAGCAAGAAATCTTTGGCGGAAGTCGATTTCCCTAAGAGCTTTGGATTTCAACACACTGGAGCTGACCACGGTTTGGGAGTTCTTTATCTTCTGACCCATGAAGTCGGTCATCTGATTTACAACCCTCTTCGCAAAGCGGGAGATCCGGATCTTTTTAACAGCTGCATCGTTTTTGGCGGTCATCGAAATTGCAACCCATTCAAAGAACACCACTGGGGATTTATTTCTTGGATCACAGCGGCGGGTCCGATTGTTCCTGGGATCAATTACGGAACTCCACGTCCACACAATCAGAATCTGATCAACTTTGTTTTACCAGCGAATAAAACAACCGTGGATCTTAAAGCCATGGACGATTTTTATCGTGAATATTTGGCGTCGGGGTTTGTGACACCCTTTTCGCTTTACAGTCCTGAAGAGGACTTCTGTGAAACACTAGCCGCAACCGTCGTCGCTCGGGAGTTAGAATCTTGGAGATTTCAGTTCTTGGATGGAACTTCATTTGATCTGCGTGCGAAAGTTCTGTCGCCGCAGAATCCAGAACTTCGCCGCAAGATTGATTTTATTCAGCTTCACATCACGAAATAGGGCGCAAGCTTAGTGCTTGCGCATGGCTGCCACTTTTTGAAATGCGGGACGGTCCGAGTTTGACTTCATCCAGCTTTGAATTTTTGGATACTGAGACAGGTCGGAACCTAAAGCAGCAATAACATTCAAAACGGAAGCAACATGAAGGTCCGCTAAAGAAAATCTTTCGTTTACCAGATGTGTTTTGCCTTCAAGTCCTTTTTCAAGAACTGTGAGTAAACGAGGCAACGCTTTTTTAGAATCTTCAATCACCTGATGATTTCGATGTTCGGCAGGAACAAAGACTTCTTGAATCAGCCAGTTGATTGCAGGTGGTTGGAATTCAGCCAGTGCCCAAAAACTCCACTGCATCATGTGTCCTTCTTCCTCAGGCGTTTGTGCGCTTAAAGGACTTTTGTGTTTTTTTGCAAGATAGTTCGTGATCGCCATGGATTCCCAGATCACATAATCACCGTCTACAAGAACAGGGACTTTTCCATTAGGATTGAGTTTTAAAAACGGATCGGACTTATGCTCTTTGTTTTTCATATCCAAAGGCATCACTTCATAGGGAAGGCCTAGTTCTTCTAGCATCCAAAAACAACGGCCGGCACTTGATAATGGAGAACCATAAATTTTAAGCATACAAAAACCTTTCTTTACGAACTTGCGCTCGAATAAAATTTTAAAGCAAATTTCCAAAACTTGTTTGAAAGATAAATTAAAAGCCCTGCCAGCGCCACAACCCAGACGAACAGTGCAAGTTGCGGCGGTTCTAACAGCGCTCTTGCCGGAACACTGGCAATCACTCCCACAGGAAGAGCCGTTAGAATAAACCACTTAAACCAAGGAACATAAATCGAATCAGGGCGCATTCCCAAGCGATAGATTTGATACCAGATAAACTGTAGGTTTTCAGAGCGTGCAAAGATCACAGCTGTTGAAGCCATCACAAAGCGCATGGCATACAAAGCGATCAACCCGCAAGGAATGAGGATCAAAAGCCATAAAAGACGAAGCCATTCAAAATTAGGCAGTTGCACAAGGCTATAGATAAACCATCCCGTGCCCAGCATAAGATTTCCGATCATCGCCGTTGAAGCTTTTTGCAAACTCAACATGAATTGGGAGTTCACAGGTTTTGCCAAAAGCAAATCCAAGTCTCCCTTGCGTACTTTTTCAGAAAACTGATCTAAGTTCTCAGACAGAACAATCATGTAAATGCCATCAACGACAAACATGACCCCCAGAAACACGCGCATTTGCTCCAAATTCCAATCGCCGATTTTTGGAGTGTGACGGAAGAGCACCTCAAAAGTTAGAATCTGCGCGATATACCAGAAGATATCCGACGCAATACGAGTCAGAAAATTCACGCGGTATTCAAGGTCGGCAATAAAACTTGTGCGGAAGAGGGCGAGGTATAAGTAGAAATACTTTTTTAAAGTTTTCATATTTAGGCCCCTGTTCCCGTATAGACATTCACACCTTTGCGCCACATATAAGCACCGATAGCATTCACGATGACAATCGCAATTGTGATAGAAATAAACGATTGCCAAATAGACCCGATTTCAAGGCGGCCCGTGAGATAACCCACAGGTACATACACGCCCGCACTGAAAGGCAAGGCGATAACAGCAGATTTAAAAGGTTCAGGCATTAAGTCCAACGGGAAAAGTTCCCCGGTGAAAAGCCACAGGGCTAAGTTTTTAGCGCCCGTGAAAGCATAAACTTTGTTCAGATAAAATGCGGAAGAGGCGATCACAAAACTGATCGAGTGGACCAGAACAAGATAATAAAACTCTAGCGCAAATGCCAAAGGCAGACGCTCGTATTTGGTCGGAAGATCGAAAATACTTACGGCAATCAAAGGCACCATCATCGAAACAAGAGTCGTGATGAACTTATAGCCCATCAGTTGTGAGAAATAATATTCATAGAAGGTCATCGGGCGCACCAGAAGACTGTTCACACTTCCGGAGTCAATTTCTTGAATCATGCGGAACTCATACATCCAGCTTGTGCAGATGCGCGCAAAGAACGCACCCCAAAGGGCGTAAGAAAGATAATACTCGCGACTAAAACCTGCGATCTCGCTTGTTGCCGCTCCGGCAAAGACGGCGACCCACAACAAGATTTCAATTCCTGTCGTGAGGGTCGGCTGCACAATGGCGTCGACGAAATAATTTAATCTGTATTCTAAATTGGAAACGATCGCGAGCTTAGCGAACGCGAGATTCCGTTTCCAAAAAACGGCGAATGACGTCTTCAAAATCAACCTCTTCGTTTTCAGCGAGTTCGCTATTCGATTTCGCAACAAATTCAGGAACAGTTCCCTGATAGACAATGTGACCTTTGCTGATCAAAAGTAATTTGTCGGCAAGCTTTGCAATATCGTCCATGTAATGACTGGTTAGAATGACCGTGGGACCTTTTTCTTTCACGTATGCATCCAAGAATTCACGAATGGTTTCTTGGGCCACGATGTCCAATCCAATGGTCGGTTCATCTAAGAATAAAACTTTAGGTTCGTGCAAAAGAGCACCGATGATTTCCATCTTCATACGCTCACCCAGGCTGAGGCGGCGAAGCTGCGTGTGCAGAACGTGTGAACACTGAAGCATCTCTGCCAATTGTTCAACGCGTTTTCGCGCATAGGTCGGTTCGATATCATAGATGCGGGCAAGCAAGGCGTAAGAATCCGCCGGAGAAATATCCCACCACAATTGATTCTTTTGTCCCAGAAGAATGCTGATCTGGCGAAGGAACTCGTTTTTTCTTTCCCAGGGTTTGTAGCCCAAAACCAAAGCTTCGCCACTTGTTGGAGTGACAAGTCCCGAGAGCATTTTAAGCAAAGTGGTTTTGCCAGCTCCGTTGGCGCCGACCAAGCCGACGATTTGACCAGACTCAATTTGCAGAGTGGTTTTCTCTACGGCTGTACGAGATACATGTTTTCGATTGAAAAAGCCGCGCAAGGAATTCACGAATCCTTCGGGCTTTTGATATGTCTGATAGACGCGGGAAAGGTCTTTGGTTTCTATTACTATCGCCATGTCGGCGACTATAGACTAATTCTGGATAAAAGAGAACTCAGCGTAACGTTCTTCATCGCTGAAATATGTTTGTGCGTCAGAAGAAACGTAGCTTCCTTCAACGATACGGCCTTCTTGACAATCCTTTAAAGACTCACGTTTACCGTTAAATTCGCACTCACCTGTATACCAGGCTTTTTCAGAATACTGAATTTTGTAACCAACAAGTTGATTGTCTTTGTAGAACGCCAAAACTGAATCCAAACGAGTGCGACCCGCTGAGTGGTAGTCACCCTCAAGAATAGTGTCGCCCCAGATTTGCGCTTGTTCGACAGCGATCTTTTTAAGAACTTCTTTTGTTTCTACAGAAAGTTTATTCAGTTTGTTTTTTTGATTGTAAACAATTTGCTCGGAGTAAGGAGCTTTGCACGGCTCTTCTTTGCAAGCGTGCTCGTAGTGAGCAGCTTCTTCATAAAACTTGTCGCCGTTAGGACCCATTTGATCAGCCAAAGACGTGGAGGCAGCAAACATCCCGAAAAGCGCTAGCACAGCAGTTTTTAATGACATAGTGACCTCCAATGAGATGACTATGCGCCTAAAACAAGAAAAATTTTAATACATAGATGAGAAGTTATTATACAAAAAATGAATCTTAACGGAAGTTTCAGAGAGGCTTCGCGACCGTGAAGCCCCCTTTTTTCAGAGGAGAGCCGTTATTTAAGACGGAAATCGGCGGTCAGCGGTTTGTGGTCAGAACTTTCGATATCATTGTGCAATTTTGCCTCTGTGGCCTCAAGGCCCCGCACATAGATGTGATCAAGCTTCATTCCGCGATTGTCATCGGCAAGAGGAATGTTTTTCATTCCCAATTTTCCAAGAATCTCATCCAGGTATTGGCGGCGTTCCCCGTTCCACGAATTGAAATCTCCGGCGAAAATCACGGGTCCTTTGTGTTTTTTTAGAAAGGCCGCAACTTGTTCGATTTGTTCGCGGTTGTGTTTGTTAGAGACAAAATTAAGTCCGTGAATATTTGCCACCCATAAAGTGTCAGACGCATTGGCCAAGGCATACTCTTCAATGATAACCATTTTCGGAGTTTTAAGAACCGGTTCACGGCCAGGACTTCTGAGGAAATGAACGGAAAGAGGAATCACCGGAGATCCCGTCATAACGCCCGTGCCTTCACGATCACTGTTGATAAAACTTGTCGCGAAATCCCAGCAGAAGCCTTGCTGGCGAAGAGCGATGGCCGGCATAAATTTATCCATCATCGCTTCTTGAAGTAAAACGACATCAGACTTTGGAACAAAGTGTTCAAAGTCGCGAGCCCACTCGGCTCTGGCCTCGGCCTTTTTAATATTCCACACGAAAAGTTGAAAATTAGAGGGGAGGAATTCCGACTTACAAGCGCCAAAACGCTGTAACACATTTTTATCGTTGGGAATCTCATTCCTTGCTTGAGCACCCGCACTCACAAACGCAACCAAAACCGCTAAGATCAATCCCTTGATCATTTTTCCCCCTCAAGAAGGTGCCAGGTTCAATCAGGCACCTTAGATTTTCTTTTCTAGAATTGTGAATTCTAGGCCTTGTACTTTGGGGATTCCGAAACGTTCGTCGCCGTAAGGGAAAGGTTTCTTTTCACCTGTATTGCGGAAGCCGTGCTTTTGATACCAAGCAATCAACTCTGTACGTACTGAAATCACCGTCATAAAAATGGTAGTACAATCCCAGAATTGTGCAAGGGCTTCTGACTCTGCTAACAACATCTTGCCAATTCCCTGACTTTGTAAAGTCGGATCGACGGTTAACATTCCCAGATAACATTTGGTGTTCTGTTTTTCCAAGTGAACGCAGCCAAGTAAGTCCCCCGTGTCGTCATCTTCGGCAATCAAAACAACGGAGTCTTCTTTGTTGATGATAGAACGAATACCCTCAGCATCGGCCCGTCGACCATCCAACAAGTCTGCTTCAGTAGTCCAACCTTCTTTAGAGGAATCTCCGCGATAAGCTGAGTTCACAAGCTCCACAAGAGCATCAATGTGACTGTCATCTGCTTGAGTAAATTCAATATGCATAAAGCCTCCGAAAGGTGCCAGGTTCTTTTAAGTCTTTTTGCAGTAGATGAAAAGTTCTTTTCCTTGGCGGCGTGGGATGGATTTTTGCCAGCGGCCCCAGAAGATGGGTTGATAAGCGGATTTAAGGCGTTGGCGCAATTCCCACTCGGTGCCTCCATACGGAGGGCCTTGGCGCTTTTCGAACGCGAAGAAGACTCCCATCAAATGGCCGCCGCTCACAAGAAGACGGTTCCATACTTTGACCAGGTCTTGGCGTTTTGCAGGGTTGATCGCGCAGTAACAAGTGTGTTCAAAGATAACGTCAAAGGCTTGATCGTATTCGCGAGGGAGTTTGAATAAATCAGCCTCTACGAATGTTAAATTCTCTAGATCACCATAATTCTTGCGAGCTTTTTCGATCGCCATCGGAGAAATATCCACGGCTGTGACAAAGTGTCCGGCTTTAGCAAAGAAAGCAGCATCATGGCCTTCGCCGCATCCTAAAACCAAAACACGAGAGCGAGAAATTTTCAGACGGGGAAGCATGTCTTTCAATGCCTCTGCTGGTTCCCCTAAATTCCATCCCGGATTTGCTTCCGTTTTATAGATTTGGCTCCAGTAAGTTTCTTTTTCTACGTCTTTATTTGCAGGCCAGTAGTTCGGAATGTCGTAGGTTTTTCCTTGGAACTCGACAAAGTCGTCGCCGAATTCATCAAGCATATTAAAGAAACTGGCTTGAGCTTTTCGCGACATCACAAAGGGAATCTTATTGGACGTGTAACCGTGAAAACGATCCCATTCGTCCAAAGATAGAGACTCTAAAGAAAAAGCAAAGTGCACACCGTAAGGAAGAGAAATTTCCCACGTATTGTCGTCTTTAAGCTGAACTTGTTGAGCGATGTAAGGTTCATCGAAGGCTTCGACAATCACCGGAGTTGTGCCGATGGTAGAAAGAAGAGTTCCGCCCTCGTGAATTTTTAGATTTTGCAGAAGTTCTTGTCCCACAAGAGGATCTTGGATGCGAACCTCGCGGCTCAGTCCGTAACCCTCTTCATCAATCTGGATGAACTGTGTGGGAATTGGCATTACTTGTGAGGAGCAGCCGTTGGAGTAGGAGTTGGGCTGGCTGTAGGCTCTGGAGTCGGCTCCGCGCCTTCGGGAGCTTCTCCCGGAGTGATTGTTGAACCTTCTGTGAAAACCACGATGTCGTTCGTCGTCTTAACAGATTGAAGAGTCCATTTATCAACGGCAGAGTCTTCAGAGGGTTCGCGGTACAAAAGGGCTTCGCCTTCGATCACTTGTTCAAGAGCTTCGCCGCCCTCCGATGTGTCGACAAATTTATAAGCGAAAACAGCGCGAACTTTGTTGTCCCCAAGGGATTCTGTCCAAAGGCGCATGATAGAAAGATCTTTAGCGTTTGGTTTCTTTGCAGATAAAGTATTTTGGATCAATTCCGCCAATTTAGCCTGAATGCCGGAGTGCGTCTCAAAACCAACAGCATCAGAAGTGTGAATCACGTTCCAAGTCCAAACAAGCGCTGCGATGAAAACAACGAGGCTAACAATTTTCTTCATTCCTAGAGTCCTCTCTCTATTTACTCAGTGTGATAAAACTGACATCCTTATCCGACCATGATATTCCGTTTTTTTCAACACTCGTGCAGAGAGGATATCTCATGAACCAACAATGGCTGACAATCTTAATGTCAAAGGGGATTGAGCTGGAGCAAAACTTGCGTCAGCAATTGCAAACTGCCAAAGAGGGACTCAAGTCTCAACTCGAAGATCGTGGCATTCGCTTAAGTGCGGCGGATCTGGCGGCTCTTTTGGAGGAGGTTTCTCCTAAGGCTTCTCATGCTGCTTTGAGTTATGCTCTTGATATCGTAAGACCTTTTTCAGCCGGCATGGGTTTGAGAATTTCTCGCCTCTCGGACACGCAAGTGGAAATGGTGATTCCGGCTCGCACGCGCAATTTCTCGGAAACCAACCACATGCACGAAGGGGCGATCACGACGGCAGCCATCGAAGCGGCGAAACTGTTGTGGATGCGCCATGCTCCTATCGGAAACTTCGAAGTGACTGTGACTCGCATTGAATCTGAATTTTTTAAAAACCAAAGCGACGACTGCCGAGTGCGCATGGAGTTGCCGGAAACAACACGTGAAGTGGTTCTAGCTGAAGTGCGTGACCACCGCGAAGCCAAAGCCGAAGCTGAATTGAAAGTGTTCGATGAGCACGAGCAAGCGGTTGCTGAACTTCGTTTGAATTTGAGTTTTAAACATACACCCGCGCTAGGATAATATGGAAATTTTAGAGAGCCATTTAGATACAAACTCTTCTGATTTTAAAGCCAATTGTGAAGCCATGATGGGCATCGTGAGTGAATGGCGTGAGAGAGTGAATTTAGTAAAACAAGGTGGCGGTGAAGACGCGACGAAAAAACACAAAGCGCGCGGAAAACTGACGGCTCGTGAGCGTATTGAAGCTCTTGTCGATAGCGGAACTGCTTTCCTTGAATTTTCTTCTTTGGCAGCTTGGGATATGTATGAAGGCCAAGCTCCAGGTGCCGGTGTGATCACGGGAATTGGTGTGATTCATGGAACTGAATGCGTGATCGTAGCCAATGATGCCACTGTGAAGGGGGGAACTTACTTCCCAATGACAGTGAAAAAACATCTTCGTGCCCAAGAGATCGCTTTTGAAAACGGACTTCCTTGTATTTATCTTGTCGACTCAGGGGGCGCGTTCTTGCCAATGCAAGCCGATGTTTTCCCGGATCGTGATCACTTCGGAAGAATTTTCTACAATCAAGCTCGTATGTCTGCTGCGAACATTCCACAAATTGCCGTGGTCATGGGTTCTTGTACGGCGGGGGGAGCTTACGTTCCCGCGATGAGTGATGAAACTGTCATTGTGAAAGAAAATGGAACCATTTTTTTGGGCGGACCTCCTCTTGTCAAAGCGGCAACAGGCGAAGTTGTCGATGCGCAAGAGTTGGGTGGTGCTCTAGTCCACTGCGAAACAAGTGGTGTGACAGATCATTTTGCTGAAGACGATGAACATGCGATTGAAATCACTCGTTCGATCGTGGCGCACTTAAATCACAAACGTGCTGTAGAAATGAAAATGGCTCCGGTGGAAGAGCCTTTATTTGATGCCAAAGAAATTTATGGCGTGATTCCTAAGGATAGTCGCGTGCCGTTTGATGTACGTGAAGTGATTGCGCGCATCGTGGATGGTTCTAAGTTTCACGAGTTTAAAGCTCTTTACGGAAAAACTTTGGTCACAGGATTTGCTCACATCTGGGGAATGCCTGTGGGAATTATCGCGAACAACGGTGTTTTGTTCAGCGAGAGCGCGCAAAAAGCGGCGCACTTTATTGAACTCTGTGAACAGCGTGAAGTGCCTTTGATTTTCTTGCAAAACATCACAGGCTTCATGGTCGGTAAGAAATACGAAAATGAAGGCATCGCGAAACACGGTGCTAAAATGGTGATGGCCGTTTCCAATGCCCACGTTCCTAAATTCACAGTGGTGATTGGTGGATCTTATGGTGCTGGAAACTACGGAATGTGCGGAAGAGCGTATCAGCCTCGTCAATTGTGGATGTGGCCGAACGCAAAGATCAGTGTCATGGGCGGTGAGCAGGCGGCGAATGTTTTGCTTACAGTGAAACTAGATCAAATGGCTGCGAAAAAACAAACGATGAGTGCTGAAGAACAAGCGGAATTCAAACGTCCAACTCTTGAAAAATACGAAAAAGAAAGTTCTGCTTATTATTCTTCTGCCCGTCTATGGGATGATGGAATCATTGATCCGGCGGACACACGTCGTGTGCTGGCGCTAGGAATTGCGGCAAGTCTTAACAAGTCTTGGGGTGATAAAGCTCAAGGCGTCTTTAGGATGTAATTATGTCTTTTGTTGTTGTGACAGAGATGAATCAAGTGGCCTATGTAAAACTCAATAGGCCTGAAATGAGAAACGCCTTCAATCCTGAGATGATTGCGGAACTCACGAAAACTTTCCAAGATTTGCAAACACGTCGCGATCTTCGTGCCGTGGTTTTACAGGGTGAGGGAAAATCTTTCTGTGCGGGAGCGGATTTGAACTGGATGAAAGAGATGGTGAATTTCTCTTTCTCTCAAAACCGTGAAGACTCGTTGAAATTGTTTTACATGTTTGAATCTATCGCGAACTGCATGCTGCCGATCATTGGCCAAGTTCATGGTGCGGCTTTCGGCGGAGCTTTGGGACTTCTTGCTGTTTGTGACGAAGTCATTGCGGAAGAAGGCACGCAGTTTTGTTTTAGTGAAGTGAAATTGGGAATTGCTCCGGCCGTGATCAGCAGTTTTGTAAATCGTAAAGCGGTTCCGGGAAAAATTCGTCCATTGATGCTTTCGGGAGTTGTTTTCAATCCTCACGTGGCGCAACAAGCAGGCCTTGTGACTGAAGTCGTTCCGGCGGGTGAAGGTCACACAGCTGTGCAAAAAGTTTTGCATAACTATTTGCAGTGCGGACCTGAAGCTGTTCGTGAAACAAAAAAACTTTTGAATGATTTGCCGTTTATGACTTGGGGTCAGCAACGTGACAACACAACGACTTTGATTGCCGAGCGTCGCGCCAGCGATGAAGGACAAGAGGGTCTGAAATCTTTCTTAGAAAAACGTGAACCTAGTTGGAGACCTCTATAATGGGTAAGTTCTCTTGTATCGCCATTGCCAATCGTGGTGAAGTGGCTGTTCGTATCATTAAAGCCTGTGAAGAATTGGGTATTGAAACAGTTCTTTTGCACTCTGAAGCCGACATCAGCACGCGCGCCTACAGAATGGCGACGAAGACCATCTGCATCGGACCTGCGCCGACGGCGGAAAGTTATTTGAACATTCAAGCCAACATCAATGGTGCCTTGGCGGGGGGAGCGGAAGCGATTCATCCTGGCTTTGGTTTCTTATCTGAAAATGCGGATTTTGCTGAAGCGGTTGTTAAGGCAGGATTAACATTTATTGGTCCTTCGGCGGAATCCATTCGTTCCTTGGGGGACAAGGTTCACTGCAAGGACTTGGCAAAAAAAGCGGGTCTTCCTTTGGTACCAGGTTATCAAGGGGAAAACCAAGAAGTGGCTCACTTGATCACCCAAGCTGAAAAAATCGGTTATCCTGTGATCGTGAAAGCCGCCGCCGGTGGTGGTGGTCGCGGAATGAAGTTGATTAAGTCATCTGCGGAAGCGGGTGAATTGATTGAATCCGCTCAGCGTGAAGCACAATCGGCTTTTGGATCTCCGAAAGTTTTCCTAGAAAAATATTTGGATCGCGCAAAACACATTGAATTCCAAGTTTTCGGCGACAGCGCTGGGAATGTAGTGCACTTTTTTGATCGCGAATGTTCTGTGCAACGTCGCCATCAAAAAATTATTGAAGAAGCGACGTCTCCCTCTTTGACGGACGACCTTCGTCGTCGCATGGGTGAGGCGGCCTGCGCCATTGCGACCATGGGCAAATACAAAGGAGCAGGAACTGTCGAGTTCCTTTTGCAAGACGGGGAGTTTTATCTTCTGGAAGTGAACACTCGTTTGCAAGTTGAGCATCCGGTGACAGAAGAAGTTTTAGGCGTGGATTTGGTAAAAATGCAAATCCTCACGGCACAAGGAGAGTTTGTTCACGATCCAAAAAATGTGCGTGTGCCTAAAGGACATTCAATTGAATGCCGTATCTATGCGGAAAATCCATTCTTAGGCGGAGTTCCTTCAACGGGACTTCTTGGTGACGTGCAATGGCCCGAAGGTCCTCGTCGCCGTTATGAATATGGTTTTGAAGCGGGTGACACGATCACTCCTTATTACGATCCGATGATCGCCAAAGTGATTGTGTGGGATGAGTCCCGCCCTCGCGCGATTCAAAAGATGATCCGGGTGTTGAAAGATTCCGTTGTCTTCGGTGTGCATACAAACATTCCGTACTTGATTGAGATTCTTTCCCACAAAGAATTTGTTATGGGCACAATGACGACACGATTTATTGAAACGTATTTCAGTGAGCCGATCAAAGAACCTGCTCTTTCAGAAATCGATAAAAAAGTAGCAGAAGGCGCCTTGTTGCAACTTCGCGGTGGTGCCGCAGAAGTGAGTGCCACTTCTACATCCCCATGGGCTTCTTACTGGAGAGGTATCTAAGATGGAAGTGACAGTACGAATTGACGGTGTTGACCACAAAGCTCAAGCGCAACTCATCAAAGGAACTTTGTGGGTTCATCACAATGGGCGTGTTTTCACTATGGACACGGCCTCTGGACGAAAGTCTCGTAAAAAGGGCGGAGCCGGTGGTTCTTCCGATCAAGTGATGGCGCCAATGCCAGGAAAAGTAACAAAAATTCTTCTGACTCCAGGTGCTTCTGTACAAGCGGGCCAGGCCGTTCTTGTGATGGAAGCTATGAAAATGGAGTATACTTTAAAGGCCGAGATCGCGGGCACAATCGACAGTGTGAATTGCACGGTCGGGGAGCAAGTGGCTCTTGGAAAAAGTCTTGTGAGAATTAAGCCAAATACCGATAAGTAAAGTTATGAAAAAGTCAGTAGTCATTGTGGAAATGGGATTAAGAGATGGTCTGCAAAACGAGAAAACCGTTTTGGATGCCGACACTCGTGTGGAGTTTGCAAGACGACTGATCGACGCTGGCACAAAACGCGTAGAAATTGGCGCTTTTGTTTCGCCTCAGTGGGTTCCGCAAATGGCAGGGACTGCTGAAGTGATGGAAAAAACTTTGGCGCTAGTGAAAGCCGGACAGATTCCTAAAAAAACGGAATTCTCTGTCCTAGTTCCTAATGAACGCGGAATGCAAGATGCCATTAAGAGCGGTGTTAAAGAAATCGCGATTTTCGCCGCTTGTTCGGAATCTTTCTCTTTAAAAAATATCAACTGCACGATTGATGAAAGTTTTAAACGTTTTGAGCCCGTGATGGCTTTGGCGAAAAAACATAAAATCAAAGTGCGCGGTTATCTTTCAACCTGCTTCGGCTGCCCTTTTGAAGGAAAAGTTCCTGAAGCTCGTGTGATCAAACTCGCCCAAAGAATGCATAAGCTTGGAGTGTATGAAATCTCTATCGGTGATACCATCGGTGTGGCGGATGTGGGCCAAGTAGAATCTCTGTTTAAAAAACTTAAGAAAGTTGTTCCGGTAAAAAAATTGGCAGGACACTTTCACGATACTCGCGGACAAGCTCTGGCAAATATTCTTGCGGCTTACAAGTTAGGTGTGACGGTCTTTGATACAAGCTTGGGTGGATTGGGTGGATGTCCTTATGCTCCCGGAGCTACGGGAAATGTGGCAACTGAAGATGTCGTTTACATGTTCCACGGTATGGGTGTGAAGACGGGACTTAATTTAGACAAACTTCTCGCGATAGATCCATGGATGGCAGAAAAAATTCAGCATGTTTTGCCATCGAAGGTTGGAAAAGTCGGAAAACTAAAACCTTTAGGAAAAGTAGCGAAACCAAGTTAGCTAACTGCTTTCTCGCAGCGGTTTCTGAACAAATTCATATTTAAAGTGAACTACTGTCATAAGACATACTTATGACGGAAACTCGGTCAAATGTTGGGCTTCAGTCTGTCTAGGAATCCATTGAAAGGAGACCCCTGCGAGCGTAATTTGAAGACTGGAAGGAGTGTAAATGGAACCTTCCCGTGAAGCAAAATATCAGCAAGAACAAAGATATAAAACGATCTTTGACTCCGGAATGATTGGTATCGTAGCCAGCACTTTTGACGGCTCAATTCTAGATGCCAATGACTACTTTTTGAAAATGCTTGGATACACTCGGACAGAGCTGCAACGAGGAGAGTTGAGCTGGGTTAAACTCACAGCGCCCGAGGATTTAGAGCGAAGTAAAAAGTATGTTGATGTTCTTATCGCAAAAGGTTCTGTAGCCAGTTTTGAAAAGGAATATCTTCATAAAGATGGACATAGGGTTCCGGCAGTCGTTGCCTTAACGATGTTCACGGATGGAACCGTCATTGCCTTGATTCTCGATATTTCCCGTCGAAAAATGATAGAGCGTGAACTTGAGCAAGTAAATTTACGTTTGGAAGATAGAGTTCAGCAGAGGACACAACAGTTACGTCAGTCGGAAGCATTCTTGGAAGCGATTTTCGAGAATATTCCGAACATGATTTTTGTAAAAGACGCCAAGGATCTTCGTTTCGTTCGTTTTAATAAGGCCGGAGAGGACCTCATCGGAGTTCCTCGTTCGGAAATGATCGGCAAGAATGACTATGATTTTTTTCCTAAGGAGCAAGCCGATTTTTTTACTACCAAGGATCGTGATGTCTTAAATGACACACGTATCGTGGATATTCCCGAAGAGCCGATTCAAACTGCCAAGGGCATCCGCTATTTACATACAAAAAAAATTCCCATCTGCAATAAGGAAGGACAACCCGAGTATCTTTTAGGCGTTTCTGAAGACATCACCGAAAAAAAAGAGGCCGAAAAACAAAAGATGGCGCTGCTTCAAGAGCAAGTGGCTCGGGAAGAAGCTGAGTTGCGGGCTCAACAAATGAGTTTTTTGTCTGACGTCAGTTCGGTGCTCTCGGAGTCTTTTGATCAAGAGAAGATTCTAAAGAATTTCAGTCGATCCGTAATTAATTTTATGGCCGATGTCTGCGTCGTGGACCTTTTGGACGAGGAAGGTTACGACTTTGGGCAAACAGAAGTCACTGCGCGCGAAAGCTCCGAAGAAGACTACATTCGGGCGTGGAGATCGCGTCATCCCTTGCGCTGGGATTCTCCTGTGGGGCCCACGGCAGTGTTACGCTCAGGTAAATCAGAAATACATAAAGACTTTGATGTGAAAGAACTTTTAAGTTTGGCATTCAGTACGGAAGCCTCTCTCGAAGAGAAACCGATTCCAATTTCCTCTATGATTGTGACGCCCATTAAAATTCGCGATCAAAAGCCGTTGGGTTCAGTCACGTTTCTTTTAAAAAACAATAATTTTACCGAAATGGATCTTTCCTTGGCTGAAGAAGTTTCCAGCCGACTTGCTGTCGCTCTTGAAAATTCCCGTCTTTTTTATAAAGCGCAAGAGGCCAATCGGGCAAAAAGCGCATTTCTCGCCAACGTCAGCCATGAAATCCGCACGCCTTTAGGTGCGATGTTGGGATTTACAGAGATGTTGAAAGAAGACGCCTCTTTGACGTCCGATCATAAAGAGACTATTGAAACCATTCTTCGCAATGGCCAGCAGCTTCTAAGAATCGTCGATGAGATTCTAGATATTTCAAAAGTGGAATCAGAGCGAATTCAAATCGAACATATCGCTTTTTCTTTGCCCAACCTTCTTGAAGACGTCGTTCTTCTCTTAAAAGGCCGCGCCGAAGAGAAGGGCATTGAACTCAGAGTGAGTTATCAGAATTTGCCGGAGTTTATTGTCTCTGACCCGACCAGACTGCGCCAAATTCTGATCAATGTCATTGGTAATGCTATTAAATTCACAGATGAGGGAAATGTAGAGCTAATTGTCAGTCGTAAGAAAAATCTGGAATTTCGGGTGGTGGATACAGGCATTGGTATTTCGCCCGAGCAGAAAAGTAATCTGTTCCAACCTTTTGCCCAAGCAGACAGTTCGACCACGCGGCGTTTTGGCGGAACAGGCTTGGGACTTTTTCTGTCTAGAAAGCTAGCCCGCCTTTTAGGAGGAGATGTCATTTTAGATAAAAGTGTATCCGGAAAAGGAAGTACATTCTTAATCACTATTGCATTTGAAGAAGCGTCCCGTTCAGAAGAACCGCGGACACAAACAACCGCAGAAGTCGTCGATGACTTTAAAAATATTTCGGGAGTACTGATCGTCGATGATGCCGCCGACAATCGCGATTTATTTCGTCGATATTTACGAAAGCTGGGCGTGAGCGAAGAAGTTATTGAGATGGCTCAAAACGGCTTGGAGGCAGTGGATAAAGCATCAGCGAAGACCTACACATTGATCTTAATGGATATCCAGATGCCTCAGATGGATGGCTTTCAAGCCCTCAGTGAATTAAGAAAAAAGAGTTACAAAGGTCACGTGGTGGCGCTCACAGCGCACGCGATGAAGGGTGATGAAGAAAAGTGTCTGGCTGCGGGATTTGACGGCTATTTGCAAAAGCCCCTCTCTCGAGAGGCTTTGCGTGAAGTTCTTATTAAAACCAGTACTCGCCGCCGATAACGCCCGAGAATCCTTCTGTGTAGAAAGAGTAAGTTTCTTGATAGCGGTAATCCAACAAGTTGTTAAGGCGTGTGTAGGCTGTTAAGCCATTTCCTATTTCATAAGAATAGGAAGCATTGGCGATTGCGTAACCAGGGAGAGTCGTCAATGTCGTATTGCTATTGCGATCCAGCCTTTCTCCTGCGCCGACGACTTCAAGACTTCCCGTTTGTGGGCCCCAAGTTTGAATGTACTTGATGCTGCCGTTGACGAGGGGACGACGGATCAACCAGCGAGCATTGTCGACATCGCGAGGCTCTTGGTAGCCGTACGTCATCAGCAAAGAGGAAGTTTCTGTCGGGCGAAGAGTGTAAACCACTTCAGCTCCGCGAGTTTCAGACTTATTAACATTCGTATACTTCAATGAAGGGAATGATCCTTGTGTCACGATCAAGTTTGAAAATTGAGAAGCAAAAAGAGTGATCGACAACTGCTGTCTCTCGCTCAGTTGAATTTCTTGAGACAAACTATACTGAGTCGCTCTTTCCTCTTTCAAATCAGGATTTCCGTAAGTGGAATACAACTGAAAAAGCGACGGAATTTTATATCCCGTTGAAACTTCCAACTTCGTTTTTTCAAAAAGCGTCAAACCTACCTGATAAGTGCTCACAGGATCTTGATCGGCCCAGTTTTCAACACGTCCACCAGCAGAGATCTCAACGTTGTCCACGACTTTATAATCAGCCTTGGCAAAAACTCCGCGTTGTTCAGAGAAGGAATTGGATTTCTCTGCTCCGGTATCGCGATAGACGAAATCTTCAAATATGTAGCTAAGACCTGTCGTCAATGTGAAGCGGTCATTTTTATAAGGTGTTAAATCCAAACGAACCGTGCGGAGATTGGCGCCATAATCTTGATCCGTGAGGAAGGGATTTTCCGCAGTGACAGGTTGATTGAAAGTTCTCAGGCTGTTTTGTGCACTCAAAGTCAGACGAGGACTCCAAGCGTATTCGTTAAACTTCAAGTTAGAAGAAAGACCCAATTGACGAGCGTATTGTTCAAAATCGCTGGTGTCGACAATTTGATAGCTCATACCTGAAGTGGCAGAGAAGTTCAGCTCTTGAATGTAGTTGGCTTTAACGTGCCCTTCTACGGCGCCTTTCCAAGCGTAAGCGCCTTCGGCGTTCCAGTTGTTGCGTGAGTATGTTTGTGAAGAATTCAAAACTGGAGATTCCGCGTCTTTCCATGATCCGTGACCACGCACGATCATAGCGCTGTTATCAGTGAGCATTTCCGTGTGTGTCGCTGAAATATCGCGGGCATTCTGAGTGCCGATTTCACCTTGAAGGCCGGTCTTGTTTTGGAGGTCCTGAGGAATGGTTTCAATTTTGATGACGCCACTCAGAGCTTGGCCTCCGTAAAGCACCGTCTGGCTTCCTTTGATGATTTCAATGCGGCGAACGGATTTTACATCCAGTGAATTCAAATTGAAGGTTCTTTGAATCGTTGAAGCGTCATAAAAAGGAACGCCATCGATGAGAATCAATAGATGACTGGAGTCGCCGCCACGAATGTAAATGGAGTTGGGCTGAAATGGAGTGTTTGTCACGGTGACATTGGCTTGGCTCGCCAGAAGACTCGTGATGTTGGGCGCGCGAGATTCCTTAATGGTTTTTTCGTCAATCACAACGCGGCTCGAAGTATTAAAGACCACGTCTTCAACAACAGTTTCAAAAGACGGTGGAGTTTCTTGTGCCCAAGCAGGAGCGCTTGCCAACAATGACAGTACAAAATAAAAATGTTTCACAATGTTGCCCTTCTTCACTAATTCACGCCGAGCTTAAATCTATAAGTATAACGAATTTTCACTGCGACGGACTCAGCCCCTTTTTGCGCGGGCTGAAATTCAAATTTTTTTAATGCTTCAATGGCCGACTCGTTCAAACCAAAGCCAGGTCCACTGACGATCTTCACTTCGCGCACTTTGCCAGTGCGATCAATCAACACATCCAAGACGACGGGTCCATCTACTCCCGCTTTTTTTGCTTCGACGGGATAAGAGGCTTTTACTTCCTTGGAAACTTTCGGAAAGCGTGTGACTTCACCCCAACCAACGGGAGTACTGCCGCCGGTGTCTTCCGTAGTCTCTGTAGAACTGCTGTCTGAATTGGTTTCAGTTGTTGGTTTTGAGTCCTCTAAAGAATCTTTAACCGTTGCAGCGACGGCTGCGGGTGCCAGAGCTTTTGGTTTTACCGGGGCTGGATTTTTGTTTTCAACCGCAGGTGCAGAGAGAGTGAGATCCACGACTTCTTCGGACAAAGATGGTGGAGTCTCGTGGTTGGAAAACCAAAGAACGCTGCCTAAAGCAAAGTGAATAAAAAGGGATACGACGATCCAGAGCGAATTTCTCAAAACTCTATGAAGTTCCCATAATTCAACGGGATGATCAATCATCACAGTCAAAATTGCGGGTTCTTTTGCAATACACTTTCAGTGAGGGGTTTTTCGAGGGGGTCTCAGAACGAGACAGGGCATTAGTTTTGATAATAAAGGACCTTAGAGGTGTATTATGGACTCTAAGCGCAGATATTCTCATTTGATCCCTTCCGTCTTGGTCGCGACGTCCCTTATTTTGTCAGCCTGTCAAGAGGGTAGTCACCAGGTCACTCCACGTGTTGCCGCTGCAGGCAAGGGCGGAGCTAAAACAGAGTCTATCGCCGGTCGTACAAAATTGACGAAAGAACAAGAAGGTCAGCTCGTAGATCCGACGAGTTTGGCGTCTTATGAGCAGCACCTAAAACCTCTTTTTGATAAAATGAGCGAGGAAGGCCCGACATCGTGGGCGACATTGTTTAAACTAAAAAGATGGGTCATTGGCCCGATGGATCTTAAGCAAGAAGAATCAAAATCATTGTCCATGACTTACGCTCAATCAAGTGCACAGGCTTTAGCGCGCCAAACTCAATATGAAGTTTGGATTGATTCGCGATCCATGAAAGACGCCAATGACAAGGAAAAGGCAGATTTGCTTCTCAACGAACTTTTAACGGGACTTTACACTCTTAAGAATCTCTCCGGCGAACAGCTTTGCGTTTTGGTGAAAGAGGTTTCTCCAAAAACAAACTGTGCTGCTCCTAAAGAAGTTCCTAAGGAAGAACCGGCTAAAGTTGAAAATACAAACCCACGCACTTCCGGAGCAACTCCGGCAAAAAATCCAAATCCGAATCCAAGATCTTCTGTGGCTGTCGCTCCGAAAACCACTCCGCTAAATCAAGGCGATTATGCGAATATTCGCAACGTGAAGAATTACATTTCTCAAGTGGGAGCGAATCTTAGTCACGAAGACCTTGTTAAAAAAATGTCAGAGTCAGGTTTTGACGTTAGAATTTTTGAACTCGAAATTAAAGCCGATGAAGGCCTGGGGGACACGGGTGTTGTGAAAGGTGAAGCTTTAGAGTCTTTGTTTGTCCAAGCTAAAGAATTGAATAAAAGCAAAGCCACTTGTCATCTCTTACAGTTAGGCACTCAAGCCAACTGTGAGATTTCTGTTCAGCGCACAGTTGAACAAGTCCCTGAAGCTGAGGCGCGCCATCTTTTGAAATACACTTTAAAAGAAGAAGGTGCTGAATCTGCATTCCTTTCAGAAACTGTCTACCAGCTTAAAGAAATCGCCATCGGAAAATACACGGACAAAGAAACTAAGGAAGAGCTTCGTCTCGTTCCTCTTACGGGTGTTGCTTTAGGCAATCGTGTTGTTGGTGCAACTTTCCATATGACTTACATGGTGGTGATTAGAACTAAAGACAGTTTGAAACTGGAAGGCTTCTTAGCAATTCCTGGTGAAGTTTCCAAGGTCACTCATGATGAAAAGAAAAATAAAGACTTGTGCGAAGGCAAACTTCCTGAAGCGAAGGATAAGAACAGCGACATGGTTCTCATTGCTAAGGACAGCAAATATGCGGAGTCCATCAAAGCCGCTTTAAAAGGAATTCAAGTCGTTCCTCCGTGCTGGTAATACCTTAATCCCAAAATTAGAGGCTGCTCTTGAAAAGCGAGCGGCCTTGTGTTAGCCTTATTTCTGTCGGGTGTTGAACCTGACGTCTATGAGAAAATAAATCCGTCGTAAATCCTTTTTAAATCAACATCATTAGATCCATTCTTGGGTCGCTGGACGGATTTCTATATGCAAAATAATTTAATAAGCGTGGCCGTAAGGTCACTGGGCTTTGAGTTACCTCAAGGCGACAAACTCTTTTCGAATATCTCGTTTACTTTAAACTCCTCTCGTTACGGACTTGTTGGGCCTAATGGAGTGGGCAAAAGTACTTTAGCCAAGTTGTTGGCAGGCACTCTTATGCCTTCTTCCGGAGAAATTAATCTTTCCCATCCCGTTGTGTATCTGTCGCAATGGAGTGAACGGTTTGATCAAACTGTCGGTGAGTATTTGATACAGCTCTGGGAAAGCCCTCATGCCAGCGCAGAAATTTGGGGACCCCTCTTGCAAAATATCGCGCTGGAAAATTCTTTGCTGCATTTAAGTGGTGGTGAGTGGACCCGTGTGCGTATTGCGGAATCTCTTGCGCGTGCTGGAGGACTTTTGATCCTCGACGAGCCGACAAATAATTTGGATAAAGACGCGCGGCGATTTATCACGGACTTTGTCAAATCCTATGCGGGAGCCCTTTTGGTGATCAGCCACGATCGTGAGCTTCTCAATTATGTTGATACGATTCTGGAACTCTCCAATCAGGGACTTTCAGTCTATGGCGGCAGTTTTGACTTCTACAAGGAGCAGAAAGAGGCCGAACGCCATCTCCAGGAAGAAAAACTAGATCGCGCCCGACGAGAGAAAAAGAAAATGGAGCGAGAACATAAAGAAAAGCTGCAATCTCAAGAAAAACGAATGCGGGAAGGGCAAAGGAAAGCGGATAAGGGTGGGTTGCCGCGTATTATTGTCGGCGGATTGAAGCGCCGTGCGGAAGAAACCCACGGAAGAATTCACGCTCATGAGGAAAAACGTGTGGAAAAAGCCCAAGCCGAATTTCAGGAACTCTTTTCTAAAACAAAGCGCGAAACCACGCTGGGATTGGATTTGCCGGAAACGTCAGTGCCAGAGGGAAAACTTATTTTTGAATTGGAGAACGTCAATGTACGCTTTCCTTCTCAAGAAAAAGACTTATGGTCAGAACCTGTTTCCATGATTATGAAAGGGCCTAAACGCTGGGCACTGGCAGGTCCCAACGGAGTTGGCAAAAGCACACTGATAAAAATAATCTTGGAAAAAGTTCCGGAGAACATCACGACGTCTTTATTGGATCAAAGTTATTCACTCTTAAAAAGTGAAGCATCTATCCTGGATAATGTGATGGAGCATTCACGCTATGATCTGGTGGAAACCCGCAATCATCTCGCGCGATTTCAATTTCTCGGGGAAAAAGTGCATCAGAAAGTGGAGTCCCTCAGTGGAGGGGAAAAATTGAAAGCCTCTTTGGCAAAAATTCTTCTCGCCAATCCCGCTCCGCAATTTCTGATTCTGGATGAGCCCACAAACAACTTGGATTTAGCGAGCCTCGAAGTTTTGGAAGAGGCTTTGTGTGAATATCAAGGCGCTTTGTTGGTCGTTTCCCATGACGAGGTTTTCCTGGAGAACGTCGGAATTAGCGAGGTCTATCTTTTGCAATCCTAGCCTTTACTATGATTGCTCGTTGGTTGACCTCCTTGAGTTTTGTGTGTTTTGGCCTACTTAGCCTGATGGTTCTTCAGATGACGAAGAGGCCGCTTTGTATCGATTCCAAGGTTGTCGAAAGAATTGACAGACTGACTGAGCAAGGGGCGGACACAGTCTATCGTTGTGCTTTGAATAAGGTGACACCTTATAGTGTTTTCTTTAGCGAAAATGCCCGCGATTTAAGTTACCGTGTTCAGCAAACAGAAAGGCTCCTGGAAAGCATGGAGCCTTTCTATCGCAAGGTGCAAGTGACGATCATGCAGGATCGTCCTTACTTGTTCCGCATTCAAGGTCATCATATCTATATCGGCGAAAAGCTTTTAGAAGCTCCTGGACATCTTGAAAAAGGTCTTCTCAAAATTTGGTATCGCGAACGCAATGAAGCTCTTTTTTCTCAGCAAGTTCTGATGGAAGAAGTGGTCACGGATTTCCTTTTATATTTGCACGGGGGAGATCTCGATATCGGTGATCCTAATACTAAAATTAAAACGGCTCTGCGCAAAGTTAAATGGCCATATGTGATCAAGTCGGTTTCAGCGTATTGCGATTCTCCGTGGAAACAGTCTGAGCACTTTGCAGTTTGCCAGAACAAGCAAGAAGCAGGGTCTTTGATTGAACAGCAAGTTGTTGAAATGAGTTTAAGACCTCTTTTGGTCACAAGCTGGATTAAATCCTACAAAGGACTTTCTGTCAGAGAACGCTTTTTCTTTACACAAAATTTGCCACAGCTTCTTCGTTCGGAGCATTCTCCAGCTTTGCCGCTGACACTGTCTGCGGGTATTCCGGGTGTGCAAGAAACGGCCCTGTTAAGAGCTGCCGATGCAATTAAGAACGTAAATTCATTTGTTGCGACTTCTCAAGTGATGAAGGATTCAGACATTCATCGACTTTTTGTTTCAAACTTCACGAATGAATTGCGCTCCAATGGATTTCAAGATGCTTTTGCCGAAGCCTCATTTGACGTTTTGTATGTCAGTCGGGATTCATTGTCCGAAGGCTCTAAAGTCTTTGAACAATTTATGAAGATTGCAAAGGCGCAGCCGAAATTGCAAATGGCTCTTCAAGATAAAGAGAACCTTTGGATGTTGCCTTCAAGATATCCGATTCCGTTGAAATCCTTTGGTCAGATCAAGGCCAATCGCACCGTTGTTGAGAAGTGTGGCGGGTACAACTTTAGTTATGTGATGGACTATGCCGACATGACGGAAAAACTTTTGGTGGTGGATCACTGCGAAGCTCAAAGAGAAATCCATTATTCACGCTTCCTTACCGAAGGGGCTGAGGGTTTTGGTGCCCAGAATAAGGGAATCGCATTTGTTCAGTTTCATCTTCCGTCTCTCTTGATGAAAAAGACAGAGCTTGAGCAGGTTTCCAACGTCTTTGAATTTATCCAAAAGCGGGATGTGGAAAGTCCGTCATTCAAGAGCCTCGGTTGGCGCGAAGTTCACTGGAGCGAGCAAGCCAAAGCTTATCAGCCGAAGGCTTATGTGGACGCGATTGAGTGGTTCCGAGTACCAAACTAAAAACTTCTTGGAGCCATGCCTCTCTTTGAGTACCATAAAAACTCAAAAGAAGGGGTTGATATGAAATCACTAAGACTGCTTGCTGCAATCGTTTTGAGCTTTTCCATTATGGCCTGTGAGGCTCCGGAAAAAAATAAAGACGGCAACAACAATACGGCTGGTGGTGGCGGTGGAAACGTTCAACCAAGCAAACCTCTTCCGGCGGTATGTTCCCAGGATCTTTTAGCACGATTGAATTGGCGCGGTGATCGTTTGGCTTTTGGCTACACTGTGGAAGTAGGAACGACCAAAGACGTTTACAATGACACCCACACCATCAATCACGATCAAGATACTTTCTTATTCGCCTTAGAGCGTGGTTCTACTTACTATATTAAAATTACGAAGTATTTTAATAATAGTTCTCTGACTCAGTTTCAAAAAATCAGTCTTTATGTACCGACGTGTGATAAGCGCGTTGATTGGCAAAAGGCTCATCCAACCTATGCTGAGCCTTTCAACCACAATGTGACTTGGTCTAACTAATCGAGACTTGGTAATTCCGCTTTAAATTCAGCAATCTCGTCAAGCTTTGTGCGACGTTGTGATTCCAAAGAGCGGATTTCGCTTTCATAGCTCGACACTTCTGATCGTAAAGACGTAACGTCTGAAGACAATGACGAGATACGGTTATCGAGATAGCTGCGTTGATTGTGATTATCGAGCGGTGTGAAGTTTCTCTGTGTTTCCAAAGAGGACACTTCACTTTCAAGACCTCTCAAGCGACCTTGACGGAAGCTCAAGTCAGATCTTTTCGAAAAAAGTTTTGAATCAATTTCTCGAACGTCTGTTTGACGAGTGTCGATCATGGCTTGAACCCATTTTTTGCGACCTTTGCGGTATTCGACTAGGAAACCAGGCTCAAGATCTTTAGGGCAGATGTTTTGATATTTCTTTCCAGAAGCTCCCGCGTTCTGGCCATTGGATTTCGCACAATAGTCTTTCACACCCTTACTGTGCTCTGCCATAAGAACATTGATCTGAGGTCCTTCGCAGACATCGCGTGAAAAGAAATCACCACTTTTACCCACTTGGTATGCGTGAGGGGCACTGCAATACTTCTGCATTCCGTTTTTGAAACCTTGATCCAATTGCGATTCTTGAATTTCAGCTTCGACCTTGCGGCATTCATTGACCAACTTGTCGGAATTCAACCATTCACCACGAAGAGCGACTTTTTTTCCATGCTCAAACCAGTTCGTCGATTCACATTCTTTTTTCTTAAAATAACTCGCACATGCAGTCAGGTTGAGTACTAAGAAGATCAAAAGAATTCTTGTCATTTACGACCCCACAAGTTGTCTAAGTTCGTTTTCAAAACCGTGCTGGTCTTCCATGGCTTGTAGCATAGTGTTTTCCAGCTCTTCGATTTTTCCGCTGAGCTCATGAAGTTCTTTGGCAAGACTCCCGGCTTTTTCTCCCGCGGCACTCATTAGTTTTTCATTTAAAGAATCCCTCATCTTGCCAAGTTCGGCAATCTTCTTGTCGCAGTCCTCAACAAGCTTCTGGGATTTTTTAACAAGACCTTCAAGTCTCTTGCGCTCTTCTTTGTAGTTAAACTTTGTCGGTTCGTCCGATTTCGCAAGACTGCGGACGGAAGACTCGGAACTTTCAAAAGTTCTCTCTGCCAAAAATCCTTTTTGCAAACTCCACACGTATTCGTCATAAGTGCCCGGATAAAGTGTGAGCTTACCGTGGTTTACTTCTAAAATTTTATTGGCAACACGACCGATAAATCCGCGATCATGGCTGACGGTGATGATGGTGCCTTCGTACTTTTCCAAAGCTGTCGTCAAAGCCTCGACAGTGTCGAAATCCAAGTGATTCGTCGGTTCATCCAGCAGTAAAAGCGGGGATTTCTGCAAAAGAATTTGCCCCAAAGCCACGCGGGATTTTTCGCCCCCAGAAAGAACTTTCACTTTTTTTAAAGCCGCATCGCCAGAGAACAACAAGCTTCCCGCAATATTCAGGACATCTTGTTGAGTCACTTCTTTGTGAGCTGCCGAAGCCATGGCTTCAATGACTGTATGTTCGGGGTTTAAGGCTTCCGGTGTATGCTGAGCAAAATAAGAATAACTAACCTGATGACCCCATTTGATCGAACCTTGAACCAAAGGAATTTGTTCGCCCAGTGATTTTAGCAACGTCGATTTACCAGCGCCGTTCAGCCCCACAATCCCTAAATGATTTCCTCTTTCCAGTCGTAAGGACACATCTTTAAGAATCACTTTGTCGCCATAACCGCAATCAACGTGTTCTACTTCCAGAATCATTTTTCCTGTAGGACTTGCGGGAGGAATATGAATGTGTGAGTGCGTGGGCGCCGCCTTCATCTCGATCACTTCCATTTTTTCCAAAGCTTTCAAACGACTTTGCGCCTGACGAGCTTTTGTGGCTTTAGCTCCAAAGCGCGTGACGAAATCCATGATGGATTTTTTCTTAGCCTGCTGGCTGAGAATTTGTTTCTGCAAGATTTCATTGAGCATGGCTTTTTGTTCGAAGTAGTCATCAAGACTTCCCGGGAATTTCACGATGTCACCGGATTCAACTTCTAAAATATGATCAGTCACACGACGTAAAAATTCACGGTCATGGGAGATCAAAAGAAAAGCGCCTTTGAACTCTTGCAAAAAGCTTTCAAGAACCAAGAGTGTTTCTAGATCCAGAAAGTTCGTCGGCTCATCGAGCAATAACAAGTTCGGCTCTTGACCGATCAGATACAAAAGTTTTACGCGCATGCGGTAACCACCGCTGAGCTGTTTTAAGTGTGATTGAAAATGCGCTTCGCTAAGTCCCAGCTTCAAGCCAAACTGTTTCAGTTCCCAAAGTGGCTTAATGCAGTTTTTTGCCAGGTAATCTTCGACTTTTTCGTCGACATTCCAGTCGGATTCTTGTTCCAAGTATCCCAAGCGGAGTTGCTGGGATTTTGTGACGATGCCTTGATCGAGATGTTCTTGCTCCACCAAGATTTTAAACAAAGTGGATTTCCCAGCTCCATTAGGGCCGATCACACCGATATGTTCACCCTCATTGACGGCAAAGGTCGCGTCCTCAAAAAGACTTCTTGAGCCAAACGCTTTGTATCCAGATTGAAGTTGTAAGAGGGTGATCGCCATGGAGAGAAGTTCCACGAAAAGTCGCAGAACGTCAAGTAGGGGAAAACAAAAAGGGCCTGTAAGAACAGACCCTTTTTAGAATTAAATTGCCGTCAGAAACTAGAAGTCGTTGATGCTATCTTCAAGGTTCGCAAAGTCGATGAACGGATTTCTGTTGCCTTGAGTTTGGTAAATGTCGTCGTTGCGATTCATTTCATCTTCATCGATAGGATCTTCTTTAGACCATTTACGCAAGAAAGCTTCTTCGCTTGGATTGATAGGAAGATCGTAGCGTAAAGAGAAATAGAACAAGGCACGAGCTACGTTGCCTTTGTGATTTTGTGGTGGTTCAAAAATTTCACGACCGCCACCTTCAGCAGTGCCGAAGCGAGAAGCCGGGCAATCCAAAACTTTGCTGTCTTTAGCGACTTCGCCAAAGTTGTTGTTGCCACGGATTGAGTTCATTTTTGAATCCGTCGGGTAGAGATGGTGAAGGTCGGCTTTTTGTGTGCCTTTATCGAACTTTCCAGAGAAGCGACTTTGTGGCCAAGTGTGCTCAACGTTGATCACGTTGCTGTCAGGAATTTTTCCGGGTGCAGGACCACTTTTTCCTGGGAAGTCTTTCGCTGTTTTTTCATTATTGCAGTAAACGTCCGTGATCGAGTAGTTGCCGCCGCCGTTATCATGAAGGTAGTACTTTCCAAGCAAATACACGCGAGCGCCATTGTAGCCGATGGATTCTTGCGCATAACAACCAGATCCATTACAGCCGCTGACGATTTGATCGTAGCTGCCATCCACACGAAGATGATAACTTCTTAGAACCAATTTGATGCCGTTTTTAAGCTCGTTATTGCTAACACCTGTTGCAAGATCGCGATAAAATTTTTCGCCGTAGTAGGGAACTTCTTGAGAAGAGGGAGCTGCATGTCCCAAATTCGCGGTCAGAAGAACAAGCAGAGAGAGCATAAAAACGTTCATGAGATCCTCCATAGTTAGACATTTTTGGTGTCTAGTAGAAACGCCGCGCCCTATCCGCAGCATATACGGGGTTGACGCGTAAAACTTAGTTCACTGATCGCTAAGCTTGCAAGGAAACTTCGTAAAGCTGACGCTTTCCCTACAATTCTTTGCGATGCATCACCAACGTCCAGTCACAAACGGTCTCAAAATGAGAAAATCTAGAGTTTTTGACGCTGTAAGCTCATGGAATGAGCCGATTTCCCGATAAGTCTAATCATGAGACCGGGGAAAAGGAACGTCAGCATGTATGTAAGATCACTCTTAGTTTTAGCGCTATCGGTTCCTTTTCTTGTGCAAGCGCAAACCGCGACCGCACCGAACTCGGCAGCCGTATTTCAGAACATGCAACTTCAACAACAATACATGATCCAACAGCAGCAGGCGCAAATGGTGGCTGCTCAAAATGCTGCTCTTGAACAACAACAGGCCGCTGCTGATGCGACTCAAAAACAAAATATCTTCCAGTTGATCTTAGGCCTATGCCCGATGATGTTCGGTGGTTCGAAGTCCGCGATGGGCTCAACAGGGGATAAGTTGAAAGATGCGGCCTACGAGATGGAAGACGCTGCGTGGGCTGCCCGTGAAAAAGAAGGTTTTATCTACGAAAAGAATTTAGATCGTAATCTTGCCAGAGAAATCGGGGGAGATGCGAGTGCTAAGTTTGCCAAAGGCTGTGATCACTTTATCAATAAGGAAGGTCAGTTGGGTGCATGGGGTTCTTACACTCTTCAACAGATCAAAGATAAACCGGATTCTTTCGGTTTGAATGTTCCTGATGATATCACGAAGTGGTGTCCGAATTATCCAAAGATGACCAAAGAGCAGCGCGAACTTTACTGGGTGTGGATCATCATGTCGATGGCTTCTTCTGAATCCAGTTGTAATCCGACGAACGACAATAGAAATGCTCCGAATGGAACGGCCATCGGTCTTTTGCAAGTGTGGAAGCCGGTTTGTCCAAAAGCCCGTGACTTGCATGTGCCTTATCAAAATATCCAATGTGGTGTAGACCTTCTTGCAAAGGAACTTCAAAACCGCGACACGTTGATGACTCCAACGTCGAAAGGCCGCGAGGGAACTTACTGGGGACCTCTGCGCAGTGACGATTGGAATAAACGCCGTGGTGGGGATATCGCCGGCGCTCAAAAAACGCGCGGTTTGATGAGTCAATACCGCTATTGCAAATAATTTTATTCAGCGGTCATAGCCAAATTGTCTTTGATGTGCTTTATTAAGCGCATGAGCAATGAATCAAAATGTCCAAAATGCGGTTCCGAAAATATTTATCAAGATGGCAACCTGTGGATTTGCCCAGAGTGTGGCAATGAGTGGAGTGTGCATGTCTCCACGGAGGTTGTAGAAGAAGCTCCAGCATCGAATGTTATTAAAGATGCGAACGGCAATATTCTTCAAGACGGTGATACGGTCACTGTGATCAAAGATTTGAAAGTGAAAGGTTCGTCTTCTTCAGTGAAGGTGGGAACTAAAGTGAAAAATATCCGTTTGGTGTTTGATAGCGCCGATGGACACGACATCTCTTGCAAGATCGATGGTTTCGGCGCGATGAACTTAAAATCAGAATTCGTGAAGAAGGCTTAGGCCTTCTTCACGTTATTCTTACGACTTTCTTTGCGTTTTTCTTTGACGCGGTTTTTGCTGTCGACAAAAACGACTTGAGGTTCGTGTTTTTGCGCTTCCTCAAGGCTCATGCCGCAGTAAGAACAGATGATCACAAGATCCCCTCTTTGCACGTGACGAGCGGCTGCTCCATTAAGGCAGATTTCGCCTTTTTTGCCTTTAATTACGTAAGTTGAAAAACGAGCACCGTTATTACAATTGTAGATATCCACGCGTTCATTGATCAAAAGACCCGAAGCTTTGATAAGATCAGGGCAGATACTGACGGAGCCCTCGTAATCAAGATCAGCGCCAGTAACAGTTGCGCGGTGAATTTTTGCTCTTAACATTGATAAATTCATATTTAAACCCTTAAGTGTTGTATTGCAAAGCGATCAGCATGCCTTTAAGAACCAAGTCCGGCACAATCTCATCGAATATTTTTTCTTTTTCAAATAAAGATGAAAAACCGCCTGTGCCAATCACGAGAGGTTTTTCGTCTTGGAAACATTCCTTCGTGATGCGTTCACGAAGTTCTTTGATTGTTCCCAAGTGTCCATAATAGAGGCCGGATTGGATGCTCTCGATCGTCGAGCGTCCCAAGGCCTCGTGCATGGAAATGATTTCTACAGAGGGAAGTTTCGCCGTTTTGCTTTCCAACGCTTCCATGTTCAGGCGAAGACCTGCAACGATAGAACCACCCAAGTAGTCTTTGTCTTTCGTGACTGCACAGAAAGTAGTTGCTGTTCCCAGATCCACAAGAATCAAGTTCTTGCCGGGATACAGGTGAGTCGCGGCAATGGAGTTGGCAATACGGTCGGCACCGACTTCCAGAGGGTTGCGATACTTTACTTTCAAACCGGTTTTCACTCCGGCTTGCAGGATGAACGGGTTGATATTGAAATATTTCATGCAGGCGCCGCGAAGAGAATAAATCACTTCAGGCACAACACTGCAGATCGCGATTTGTTTGATCTTGGAAGGATCATAACCATTTTCGCGAATTGCACTGCGCAGGAAAATTCCTGTTTCATCGGAAGAAGCTCCACTTTTGGAGTTCTTACGGAAAGACAAAACCATTTTGTCTTTGTCAAAAAGACCGGCATAAATCTGTGTATTGCCGACATCAAGGCACAAAATCATAGAGCGTCCTTAGGTATCAATACCTGAATCAATTCATTTGTCAGTTGTCCCAAGTTGTCGCAAGGAACGGCTTCTTGAGGGCTGATTAAAGTAAACTTGTGAGTTCTGTTAACAATATCAATATCCGTCAGATCGTTGTGAACAACGTAATCGGCCTTAGAACCTTTAAAGAGTTTTTCCACCGCCGCTTTTCTTTCTTCGCTGGAAGCGTGGCTGGTTAATTTAAAGGCAATGACCTGAAGGTCCTTGTTCTTTGAATAATCTTTAAGGCGATCGACAATCTTGTGATTGCGTTTAAGATGTATATTCATTGCCTCAGAGTCCGAGCTGACTTTTTTGACTTCAAAAGGACGATACTTTTTTCCAGCAACTTCAATGCTGTCGACGGAATAATCGCTCACCGCGGCGGCATGAATGACATGGGTAAAGTCTTCACTGGAAAGATAGTTTTTCATCTTTTCATCGAGGCTTGCAAAACTTGTGAAATAATCGCGACGAGATACGTTTTCAGTTTTGGGTGAGCCATGAGCTTGCAAAAGTGTCACATCAAAACCCATCTGAGTCATCGCTTCGGCTAAAGCAATTCCTGTGCGGCCCGAGCTTAAGTTGCTGATCACACGAACAGTGTCAATGGGCTCTTGCGTTCCACCAGCTGTGACCAAAACTTTGACTTTGGCAAAAGCTGAAGCTCTTTCTGAAGGGGTTTTCGCTGCTTCTGATTTTGGAGAGCGTTTCAATGCCTCCAGGGCAAACTTGAGAATAAGATCCGGCTCTAAAAGACGGCCCCATCCTTCTTCTCCGCAGGCTAAGATGCCAGAGGCAGAATCCAGAATTTCAAGGCCCATATCGCGCAAGGCCTGCAACGACTTTTGTGTCACCGGATGACTGTACATACTTGTGTTCATCGCCGGTGCAACTAAGAATGGTTTTTTAAAATCGTGCGCCAAGAATAAAGTTTGCACGAGATCGTCACCCACACCTTGCGCCGCTTTATTGATAAAGCTCGCTGTTGCCGGAGCCACAAGGATCATGTCAGCCCATCTCATCAAGTGAATATGATCCATGACATTGCCGGGAGCATACATATCACTCACGACAGGTTTTCCCGTGAGTCCTTCTAAAGTCGCATTGCCGATAAATTTTAAAGCAGAAGGAGTTGCGACAACTTGCACCTCGCAGTTGTTTTGAACCAGACGAGAAACCACATGGCACGCTTTGTAACAGGCAATGGAGCCCGTCATGATAAAGAGAACTTTAGATTTCGACATTGTCTATCAACCTCACTTCTCCCAATTTCGCAGCAACGAAGCGGCGATTGCCGATGTCCGTGACGTAGTCGACCTTAAAACCCTGGGAGTTGAGTTTTTCGGTGGCTTCCTCGGCAGATTTACTTTCCGTGATGGCTTTGTAAATTGCAGGAGCCTTTGCACGTTCTTCGGGTGTGAGTCTGGTATTGCGAGAACTCATGGCAAGGCCGTCTTTTTCTCGCATCGTTGGCACCGGAACGATTTCCAGATTCATAAAGAAGCTTTCCACCATTCCTTTGATCAGCGTCATTTGCTGAAAATCTTTTTCGCCGAAGTAAGCCTTGGTTGGCGAAACGATATTAAAAAGTTTCATCACCACAGACAAAACACCGTCAAAGTGTCCGGGACGATGAGCCCCATCTAAAAGATTTGAATATTCGGTTTCAATTACTTTGTAGCGATAGTTATCGGGATACATATCCGTGTACTTCGGATAAAAAATCGCATCAACACCGTTGCGTTCAGCCATGGCCAGATCTTGCTCCCAGGTTTTGGGATATTTTTCCAAATCCGAGGGATCATTGAACTGCGTGGGGTTTACGAAAATAGAAAGAACGACAAAGTCATTGTCGTCATAAGCACGTTTTAAAAGGGACTCGTGTCCTTCGTGCAAAGCTCCCATGGTGGGAACAAAGCCGATGGAGCCGTGTTTTCCCCAGCGCCAGGTTTTGAATTCTTGAGGTGAGCGTAAAACTTTTTTCATGAATAGCTCTCCTTTTCAGTCGGGAATTCACTCTCGACAACTTCGCTGTGATATTTGTTGAAGACGTCTTTCAAAGTTTCAAAGCCGTTGAAATATGTTTTGAGGAATTTAGGTTTAAAGCCTTCATTCATACCAAGCATGTCTTGCAGAACCAAAACTTGGCCATCGCAATCAGGCCCCGCCCCAATACCGATGGTTGGGATTTCTAAAGATTCCGTGATGTCGTGAGCAAGTTTAGAGGGAACACATTCAAGCACGACAGAGAAAGCTCCGGCGTCTTGCAATTGCAAAGCTTGCTCTTTGATTTTCTTCTGCGCCTTTTCATCGCGGCCTTGAACTTTAAATCCGCCTAATTGATTCACGGATTGGGGAGTTAAACCCAAGTGACCCATCACCGGAACACCCGAATCCACCAAGTGACGAACAAGTTCGATATTTCCCGAAGCGCCTTCTAGTTTCACGGCATGGGCTCCGGCTTTCATGATTTTTTCAACATAAGTCATATTGGCCGTGAGGCCTTTGCGGTAACTCATGAAAGGCAGATCACCGATCACAAATTTATCTCCGGCACCGCGAACCACGGCGGCGGTATGCAAAGCCATCATATTCACTGACGCGTTCAAAGTGGTTTTATGTCCGTGCATGGTCATTGCCAAGGAATCGCCGACAAGAAGGCAGTCAATGTTGCTGGCAGCGACAATGCGAGCAAAAGAATAGTCGTAACAAGTGATCATCGAGATCTTCTGTTTTTTGATTTTCTTTTCGTGGAAATCGAGGATGGTTTTCATAAGGGCCTCACTTTCGCGGATACTCGGGCCAATAAGTTTTTAGAAAAGCTTGATAGATCTCGTGATAGGGATCGTTTTTCAAAGCTTGCAAATTTGCATTTACTGTTTCGATATCTTTACGCACCAAAGGACCGGTCAAGGCTTTCGCAGGATCCGCAAAAGTGTTTGCGAGCACCTTCTCAAGATAGACCTCGGCCGCCTCAGAGGGAATTTTCATTTCAGCAAAACCGGAAAGCATTTTGCTCACTAGCAATGTGACAAAGTTGCCTCCCAAAACGCAGTACGAATGATAAAGAGCTTTTTGTGAAACTTCGATCACTGAATAAGAATTCGCAAGAGAGGGAAAAATCTCTGGTAAAGAGTTTGCACCTGTTAGTGTGAAATGAATTTTTTTATAGAACTCTAAATCGTAAAGCTCAGGCCCAAAGGTCATCAAAGGATGCGCTGAAATCATGCCTTCAAAATGGTGGGCTCCAGAAAATTGCACGACCACTTTTTCATGACCCGCGAGATGCTGACGATAAAAACCTGGAAGGGCGCTATCGCTGATTGCGAGCAGGACATGAGAGGCTGCAGAAACTTTGCGAGCCAAAGCATGAGGATCTTGGGAGCGGTCCCAGGATTCGAAACTGATATTTAACAAATTTAAGTAATGGCCAAGGTGTCGGGCGACGCGGCCAGAGCCAATCAAGAGATAGGAAATAGGAGATAACGTGTTTGTCGCCTTCATATAATTGGGTACCTGTCTGGTAAGAGATCAAGTCCTTATGTAATGCCCGCAAACTAACATAATTCTACCAGATTTCAACGCTCATTGCCATGCCGCGCCAGGAGCTAGACTTAATAGCTAAACTAAGCGAAGTTCTCGCCCATGAAGTACTTTTATTGGATTTGCGCCACGGCTGTTATCGCTCTAGGTATCTATTTTGCGATGAATTTTTCGATTCAACCGCAGTCGATTCCTAAGATCAAATTTTCTCAGGTTCACACTCCAGAAGAGTTAGGTAAAGGCGTTTACGAACGACTTCGTTTGGAGGTCAAAGAAGCTCCTGTTGTTCTGTTGGGAGTGACGCCAAATAAGATTGAAGACATGGAGCTGTTGCGCGGTTTCTTTGAAGCGAATCAGGAGCCCGGATCAAAATACGACGTTATCGTCGTTGAGCCGATGCTTCCTTACGTTGAGCTTTTTAGCTCGAACATGCGCATTGATATTAAAGCTGAAATGGATCGTTTTGTTGAAGGCGTGAAAAAGGCGCGGGCTGAAGGTTTGCGGGTCGCAGCCATTGTGCCAAACGTTTATTCTTCGCAATTATTGAAGAAAAACCCTGCCAATCGTTTGAAAGACGAGTACAAACTCGACATCGTCAGTTTTTCCGTGACGAAGTTTCCAGTGACACGCGAACAAGAGCAGTTCTTTGAACCGAAGTGTGAGCTGGAAGAAGGCAAGGATCTTGCGGGCACCGGAGCGTTGGGTTGCATGATCCAAAACATCGCGCGCAAAACTTACCGCAAGAAATTTGAAGACGGAAAATATTCAGGAATGATGGAACAAACGGGCGGCAAAGATTATCTCATCCTGCTCAACAGAAACGCCGGTTCAAAATAGGGGGGAACGTATGAAAATGAAATGGATCGCAATGGCTTTGATGTCTTTGGTTGGTTTTTCGGCGCAAGCGGGAAGCAATCTTGAAGGCACTTGGATGAGTGAAGATGGCAAGGCCACAGTTCGTTTAGTCGAGTTCAATGGTCGTTTGACTCTGAATACGCGCAGCTATTACTACAACGGGGCTCCTTCAGATTATTTCTTTGAATTCCGCGTGCCGACGGATCGCGATGTGCGTCCTGGTGAAATTTTGCAAGGTCGTTTGCGCAGTCTTGATGGTTTTTACGGCTGTGTGTTTGATGAAGAAGCTCAAGCGCAATTGACTGAAGACGGAAAATTGAAATTGCACTATCCTCTTTTGACTTTCCACCGCGAAACACGCTCTGTTCGTCAAGGCATTGGCCATGGCTACCGTCGTGTGATTGATTGGAATGGCTGGGGTTGGGTAGAAACTGTGTATGCATTTCCTATCGAGCGTTGGCGCGTGATTTCTTGTGAGTGTGTGATCGATGCAAAAAACTGGTCGACAGGAGTTTTAGTTCCCGTAGATCACCAAACACCAGTTCCTCGTCCTCACTAAGGAGTTCGCAAGTGAAGAAGATCGCCATTGTTACTGGAGCAAATAGAGGCCTGGGTTTAGCAACATGCGAAGCCCTGGCGCAACGAGGCTTTAAGGTCATCATGGCGATGCGAAATCCTGAGAAAGCACAAAAACAAATCAACGGTCTTAAAATGAAAGACCTTGATGTTGTGGCGATGAAACTGGATCAGTCTCAGGAAAAAAGTATCAACGATTTCGTTGAGCAGATTCGTAAAGAATTTGGTTTCGTCGATGTGCTTGTGAATAATGCCGGAATCTTGATTGATAGTGAAGATGGCGGTAACTCGTCTCTCTTTAAAACCAAAGCATCGACAATTCAAAAAACGTTCACAACGAACACTTTGGGACCCTTTTTACTGACACAAAAGATTTTCCCTTTAATGAAACAAGAGGGCTATGGTCGCATCGTGAATGTTTCGAGTGGCATGGGCCAGCTTTCAGAATCTCAGACGGCATCGGCTGCCTATCGTATTTCCAAGACAGCGCTTAACATGGTCACAAATCTTTTCGCCTCTGAAGTCGGAGATAGTGATATCTGCGTGAATTCGGTGTCGCCAGGTTGGGTGCGCACAGATATGGGAGGCCCCAACGCGGATCGTTCCGTAGAACAAGGAATCAAGGGCATTGTGTGGGCAGCTACTTTGTCAAAAGGTGGACCCAATGGCGGATTCTTCCGCGATGGCGAAATGCTAAATTGGTAATGATCTCATCCAAGGTCTAAAAGCGATTTCAGTCTTTGAATAATTCAAATTAAATTTTACTATTAAGGTCTACGTAGCACCAAGGATCAGTGAACTATGTCGGATCTCGAAAGTAAGAAAGTTTTCTTAATTGCCTCACACAACCCCGAAGACGTTGCGACTTTAGAAGAAGTTGTCAAAAGCCATTTTCAAAACGCCACGGTTTTTTCTGCGACGGACGGAATAGAGGCTCTTTTTAAGAGTGAAAACGTCACGCCTCATGTGGTGCTGCTCGATACAAATATTCAAAAGATGAGTGCCTTTGATGTGACGGAAAAACTTCTTCACCGCAAAGATCGTATCGCAGTTGTTCTTACGACGGAGCCATTCGAGCCGGAGCGTTTCGTCGATCAAGTGGTCACAGGACAAGTGCAGTTTTTAGAGCGTCCTTTGAAAGAGGGCTCCTTGGTGAAAGCTTTAACCCGGGCCTTGAATTGGATTTCTTTCGTCGAGAACTCTCACTATCGTCTGCGTTTCTTGGCGGCGAATGAAGTTTTGATCAAGCAAGGCGACAAAGGTGATTACATTTATCTGGTGAAGTCAGGAAAACTAAAAGCCTATAGACAAGAGCAAGGCCAAGAAGTGGTCTTGGGACAGATTCAAGCTGGAGAGTTTGTCGGCGAGATGTCTTACATCAACGGCGAAGTCAGGTCTGCCTCAGTGATGAGTTTGACGGATTGTGAGTTGATCGAAATTCCGAGTAGTTATTTTGATGTCGTGTTGTTTTCAAAACCTGCGTGGTCTAAAGCCCTGGTGAAGACCCTGTCTTTACGTTTAAAAAATTCAAATGAAGAAAAAACTGTGAAGGTGACGGATTAACCTGACTAATCAACTTTATTAAGTCGGACTTGGCCGACCATTTTGTATTCGCCAAGTTTTGCTTTTTCATAATAGTTTCCGACCCAGGTGTTCTTATTTCCGAGTGGATAGATTTGAATGTAGCCGTCATCACCATAGACATTCACGATCATGGCGCGACTGCCAGCAGGTCTCATAAAATTATCAGTCACCAAGCCTTTGCCAGTTCCACTGCGCGTGCGACTGAATGTTTTGCCATCGGATTTTCGTGTCAAAGCGATGTAAGAAGACCCTTCTTTGGTGGCACTTCGGTATTGAACTTGCCACTCAATGTACCAGTCCGATTTGTGGGCCTTGCGATCAAAGAAAGAAATTTCGCCCTGAAAGTGACCATCAATATCTAAAGCTTCCCGAGTGCTAAGATTCTTTGATTCCTTGAGGGTTGAAAAAAGATCAGGGATTTCAAGCTTGCGAAGTTCTTCCAAGGCTTCCGCTTCGTCCTGTGCATTTGTCACTCGGTACTCCCCCCGTGTCCATGCTCGAGGATTGGGTGTCGGCGTGGGCGTCGGAGTTTCTTGCGACATCGGCGGTGCAGAAGTTGGCGCTGGTGTTGCCGAGACGACAGGGGTTGGTGCGGCGATAGCGCAAGCGGCATCTAAGAGAGCGGGGTTTGTCGGTTTGTATCCAAGGCGCAGACCTAAATCTGCTAGGAAGACAGTGACAATCTTTCCTAAAATCTCGTCAGCTTTTTTATAACGGTCTTCAAGGGATTTGAGATTTTGGTATTCTTCAAAATCTTGGCGAGTCAGCTCGATCAAATCTGTTTTAACTTTTTCTTCGATTTGCTCGGCACTTTGAGCGGCGGGGAGGGAGCGTTGTCCCGCTTTGTAAGAAACAAAACCAACGGCGAATAAAACGACAAGACCCAAGATCCACTTCTTCATAGGAAAAAGGTATCAGGTCCCTTTTTCCTATGGAAGTTTTTTCTATTACTTTTCTTTTTCAAAAGCCTTGATCACGTCTTCCGTGAGATCGTGTTCAGGTTTGGCAAACAGAATGGTCTGCGTGTCTTGCAGAACCAAAGAGTATTCCTTCTCTTTTGAAACCTGAGCGATCACCTTTTGAAGTTTCTCGATGATTGGTGCTGTCAGCTCCTGATTCTTTTTTTGAATTTCAGATTGGCTGCTGGCGAGTTCTTCGCGAAACTTCATTATTTCATTTTGCAGTTCGCCCTGTTTGGTTTTTAGAGCCTCCGCAGAAAGAACGGATTTTTTCTTTTCTAGGTCTTCACCCAATTTTTTAAGATCCGCTTCTTTCTTTTCCAGTTCCTTTTTCTTTTTATTAAACTGGGTTTCCATTTCTGTCTTGGCTTTTTTTCCAGCGGAAGTTCCCTGGATGGCTTTTGTGACGTCCACGAAACCCACCTTGGTTTCCGCGTTTGCCAGAGCCGCTGCGACCAAGACAGCGGACATAAAGAAAAGTATTTTAAACATGATGCAGACTCCTTGTCTGGTTATTCGATTTCGATATCGCCGCTTGTTGTGGAAATAGTGACTTTAAATTCGCCGCCTTTGTCGCTGCCATGGCGGTTATGAATATCACCTGAAACAGACTTCAAAGAAAAATGGGTTTTATCCGCTTTGGCTAGTTTCATTTTGACGTCTCCTGATACCGACGTAAAGTCGATGTTCGATGGAGTCGTATTTGTAATTTCTAGATCTCCGCTCACAGATTTGCCTTCAAGCCTTGTGATGGAAGAAGCTTCGGCTTTGAAGTCTCCAGAAACGGTTTTCACCGCCAGATTTTTCGCTGTAACTTGATTCAAAGTCATTTCGCCTGAAACGGTTTTAAGATCAAGATCTTGAACGTTCAGATTTTCCGCAGTCACGTCACCACTTACAGTCAACACGTCCACAGTGCTTGTGAAAGAAGCTGGGATTTCGATTTGCACTTCAAGATCTTTGACAGCGTTGTTTTCAGGCTCACGAACCGTCAGCTCATCGTTGTTGACTTCTGTTTCAAGCAAACGGGGAGCCACGTTTTTATCAAGCTTCCCAGTTGCGGAAATCTTGATTTCATTTCCTGCGGATTTCTTGATCGAAAAATTTCCGCTGAAAGACTTAAATGTCACTTTTTTTGCGGGAGGGGCAAAGTTCCAAGTGTCTTGTGTTTTATCGTGAGCAGCGGGACCAACGCCGTAACCTTTGGACATGCCGCCCATGCGGATGCTGACGTTGAATTTATCCTCGATCTTTGAAATCAATTGCGGATCATTTTGAAAGGCTTTTTCTCCGGCATAGGCTGCCAGACCTAAAAAGCCCACGGTCCAAACGGCAAATGCGATAAAAAACTTTGTAAAGAGACTCATTTTAAACTCCTACTTTTGTAAAACGAATTTAAGGTTCCACTGAAGATAACTAATAACAGCTAGGACGACGTACTTTGTGATAACAAACATCACCATACCGCCGAGGACCGCCATACCGAAAAGTCCCATGCTGGTAGAGATGCCTGCCACCCACGCCCAGGCATTGACGGAAAGGGTGCCGAGCGTGGGTAGCAGCGAGAGCATGGCAAGGCTGACTGAACCAATCGCCACGGATACTGCCCAACCGGATGCAAGGAGGGACAGGATCACGACTCCCGGAATAAATAAAACGATAAAGTTAAATGGAGCGATCACCAAAAGACGGCCGATCACATTGAAAGCCAAACTCCATTGAAATCCTTTTTCCGGATTTTTGATTTCACTGATGAGACTTTCTGTTTTGTAGGCTTTGGCAATCGTTGCCGGGAAGCCCAGGCCTTCCGAGATTTCTTCTTCGGTTTTTCTTTTGCTCAGACCATGATTGAAGTGTTCTTCATAGTCAGAAAGGATGTCTTGAACATTTTGAACGTTGTTTCGTTCAAGCTCCTCTTTGAGTGTTTTTAAAAACTCTTGCTTGTTCATGTGATTTCCCTACTGATTAATTTTTCAATTTGTTGATTAAATTCCATCCACTGCTTGAACTGATCTTTTTGAAACTCTTTACCCAGTTTCGTAATTCGATAATATTTGCGCGGCGGTCCTTCAGAAGACTCCTGCAAATAAGTTTCAAAATACTTTTCCTCCGTTAGGCGACGAAGGATGGGGTAGAGAGTGCCTTCCGAGATTTCCAGTACTTTGGAAATCTCTTCGACCAACTCATATCCGTAATAATCCTTGCGCCCAATCATGGTGAGGACACAGAGCTCAAGGACACCTTTTTTAAATTGCGCGTTCATACCTGCCTCAACCTTTCGGTACTAAATTATGCTAGGTACTGTGTAATGTAAAGTACTAAGTTATGTGTAGTAGGGGAATTTCAAAAGACTTATAAGTAATTGAAATCAAAAGACAATATAGCCATGCGCGGTGGGCAAGTGGGGAGCTGACCCCAAAAACTGCGTGGACCTATGTCGGGATTCAGCTGCTTTTCTTTGTCGAAGTGCACATCAAACAGGACACTGATTAAAGGGGGAACGTTTTTATGAAATTAATGAATCATCTTGTGATGATCGCTCTTATTTTTGCGGCATCAACATCGTTCGCGAAATCAACAAACGATTTTCAAACTAAAATCGTCGGAGGCGTGGAGGCAACAGCGGGGGAGTTTCCATTCATCGTCTCTTTGCACGGCTCATTCGGCGGTCACTTTTGTGGCGCTTCGTTGATCAAAAAGAATTGGGTACTGACAGCAGCTCACTGTGTGAAAGGCTCTTCAATTAAAAATGTGGTGATTGGTCTTCACGATCAAAGAAATGCTTCAAAGGCAGAGAACATCCGTCCTAAGCGCGTGATTCCACATCCTCAATACGATGACAACAACGCGGATTTCGATTTTGCACTGATTGAACTCTCTAAAGACTCTCAGTTTGAGCCGATTGCGATTAACACGACTGAAATTGCAATTCCAACAGGCTCTGATCAAATCATGGCGACTGTTGCAGGTTGGGGAGTGATGAAAGAAGATTCTTACTCAACACCATCACGCTTACAAAAAGTAGACGTGCCTTTGGTTCCACATGATGTGTGCAACCAAAACTATAAAAACGCCATCACGGATCGCATGCTTTGCGCGGGTTATTCTCAAGGTGGCAAAGATTCTTGCCAAGGAGACAGCGGTGGGCCCCTTGTCGCTAAAGACGTGACAGGTCAGAATATTTTAATCGGTGTTGTGAGCTGGGGTAACGGATGTGCTCGTGCCGGTCAACCAGGTGTTTATGCAAAAGTAAATGAAGCAACAACTTGGATTGAGCAAACAGCTCGATAAAAGAAAACAGGTTTAAAAAAAAGGGGAAAGGTTTTTGGCCTTTCCCCTTTTTTATTGTTTTAGATTCCCTTAGTACAACTCGTGAGCCAATGGACGACGTGGAGCACGGAAATAAGTTCTTGGCGAAAGATCCAAAAGATCTGCCAGTTTTTCCATGTACACGCAGGCATAACGATCCAATTGATATGCGAAGTAACTTTCCTCGTTACCAGCTCTCATCAATTGACCCCAGTTACCATTGTACATCAGTTGCTGCTTTTTGATGAGCTGACTGATTTGCGCGTCGATCTCCGAAATTGTTTTTTGCAAAGTTTCAATCTGCGTTTCGCTGACGTCCACTGCTTTTTCAATTCTGCGAGTCATCAACTCCGTCAATTCGTCTTCAAGAGGCTCTTTCTTTTTCATCAAGACTTCGATTTCTTGATTGATAGGTTCTGCCTTCTTGTTGTTATCCACTTCGATGTCGAGTTCTTCGATCACCATCGCGGTTCTCCAGTTACAGTCCTTTTTCAAACGAAGGATGTCGCCGTAGATATGGTCCCCGATGTATAGAATGTCGTCTCCGGCCAAATCAAGATCGGCTGTGAATTTCTTCGCATTTCCGCCTTGATAGATTCCCGGAGTCAGCTTGCCTTCCATGTTTGTCATAGTGCCGTCCGCAGGATTTACGCGAAGGTACTTTTGATTTTCATAGAAGTATTTTGGCTTAGAGGCAAAAGTGATCACAAACTCAAACAGATCCTGCCAAGATTTGTGTTCTTTCAGGAACGGTTGGATCGCATAGTCCAAAAGCAACTTCGTGTAATGGAAATCCGAGTTCGTCAAAACGAAGATCTTTTTTCCATGACGGCGGAATTTCTCAAGACCCGCCACCAGCTGTGGATCTTTGATGATGTAGTGATCCAAATTCTTTTTTACAACTTCTTTCAAAGAGCCGTCGCGGTGAGCTTCATCCAAGGCATCCAAAACGTCATCGGCAATTTGTGAATACTCCGGATACTTGTTGGCAAGATCCGTGTCCTTCAATTCAACGATTTGTGCGATCAAATTCGCCAAAGAAATGGAGAATGAAGTATCCACGGCCAAATAATCCGAGTTGCTCAAATCAATGTAAGTTGATTTGTAAAGCTTCTGATGGCTTTTGAAATCCAAAGGTTTCAAACCATGGTAGCTCGCACGAATCGCCGTGTAGCGATTGAGCTTTAAAAGATTTCCCATCTTGCGATCGATCACAAGACCACGAATCGCGTAGTTGTAGTCAAACGTCAGCTTGCGCAAAGCTTCCGGATAACCGCGTTTGATCAATTTTTCGATCATTGTTGTGTGAGAGAGGCGTTCAAAATTTTCACTGTTGTAGCGGACCAATGTGTGGTCCATGTCGACACCAATGTAACGAATCTTTTTTAGATTCAACGTTCTATTTACAAATACTTTTCCAGGCATATTTCTCTTATCTTTCAACGGGAAGCTGAAGGTCATTCCAAAGTAGCATTCCACCTTGCATATTATAAACTTGAGTCAGTCCATTCATCATCGCATAAGCCGTGGCTTTTGCGGAGCGGCCGCCACTGCGGCAGATGAAGACGACGGTTTGGTCTTTAGGTAATTTAGATAAATGATCAGGAAGAGTGTCGAGCACGATCAACTCAGCACCGGGTACGTGCCCCAATTCACCCACATATTCATCAGGTTGACGAACATCAATCATTTTTACGTTCGACATCGTTTGCTGAAGTTCAGCCGGTGCGATGTCAAACACGCCCTCGTAATGAGGGTTTTCAGTTTTTGTTTCGAAGTTTACGAACTTCACTGTCACAGATTCCTCCTGCGCCGCAGCCAAGAGTGTTACCTTAACATCTGCCGGAAATTACAGCAAGGGCAGGTTTGCGGAAGGGGCGCCGCTCTAGAACTGACGTTCGTAGGGATTTCCTGGAACAGAAGGAGCCGTTGTGAATTAAAACGACTCCCAAAGAACTTTACCAGATATGAACACGGTCTTTTTGAGGTAAGGTCATTTTATCACCTTCTTTACATTGGAAGGTCTCGGCAAAGGCCGGTTGGTGTTTGACCTGCTCATTGATGCGAGCCCAGCCCGCCGCGTGAGGATCTGTTTTTCTCATGAGCTTATCAAAATCCGGTCGAGTCACTGAACACCAAAGACGTCCATAGGCGACAAAGAAACTCTTTTTATCTTCCACAGTGCCCTTGCCTTGCGGAAACGCGGCATTGTAGGCAAATGTCAGGCCCACGAGGTCGGCAACGTTTTCGCCCAGAGTTAACTTTCCGTCGTGTTCAGCGCGAGCAAACTGATCGATCATTTTTTGACCGCGAAGATTGAACTCCATGATGTCTTTCGTCGTCATCCACTGCTTCAAACGACCTTGAGAGTCGTATTTGGAACCGCTGTCGTCAATGCTATGACCCAACTCATGTCCGATCACGGCGCCCACAGCGCCCAGGTTTTCAATCACGGAGCCGTCTTTGTCATAGAAAGGATACTGCAAAATTCCAATGGGCAAGACGAATTTATTTTCGTTACTGCTATAGTATGCATTCACTGTCAAAGGTCCCATGCCCCAAGCATCTTGGTTTGCAGGTTCGCGCAGCTCTTTCATGGTTTTTTCCCAGCGAGCTTCGTTGTAAGTGATGATGTTTTTTACGTAAGTGTTTTGTGAATATTTACGCAACGGCATGAAGTCCCACTCTTTATCTGTGTGGGGTTTTACCAATTGCAGACGAGCGGTTTTAATTTTTGCAAAAGCTTCTTTCTTGCCGTCTTTAGAAAGCCAAGTGTTCGCCGTCAATCCATCCAAAATACTTTGGCGAATGCGCGCTGCCACTTCATTGATTTTAGATTCGTCAAAGTTCGGGAATACTTTATCAACCAAAGCCGCATCCAACTCTTTCATGAAGTAGTCAGTGGCAATGCTTGTGCAACGCTCTTGGCGATCGGGACGTTTTTGGGGTCCACCGAAGAATTTCTTTTCAAAGTTAAATCCTGCTTTGAAAAACTTTTGATAAGCGTCGTCCATCTGATCTTGCAAGGCTTTGTAAAGATAAATGTCTTTCCAAACTTCCAAAGGACGCGTTGTTAGTTGCGCATTCACGAAATCAAAGGATTCCGGAATCGGCGTATTGATGATCAATTCTGGAGGAATTTTATCAAAGAGCAAGTTGAGTTGAAGTTGTGGATACTTCTTCAGCAATTCAGCCTGTGTGCTCACGCGTCTTTCGCTCCAACGTTGATGGCGAACTGCTGTTACGGGGTAAGTTTTAATAAATTCTTTTTGTAAATCAATCACGCCTTGAGCTTTGGCTTGAGCCTGGGATTTTTTAAGCTTGGGATAAATGTTCTGGAAGAATATCGTCAAAACTTTTTCGTATTCTTTCATAAGCTCAGGTTGTTCGTAGTACTTGTGATCGGGAAGCAACATGAAGTTGGCATACAGCATCGCATCCATTTTCTTTGGATCATCCAAGTTGGGCGAGCCCCAAAGAGCGACCATATTGCCAAGGCCTCTTCCAATGTTGGCATGGGAGTACTTAATCAACTCGTCAGGAGTTTTGATTTTATCAACCTCCATCGTCATGCGCGTAACTTCGGATTTTTCGTCTTTCGCTCTTTCTGGAGAATTCATGCACGACAAATAAATATCGCGAATTTGTTCCGTGCGCGGATCAAGATCTTTTTTCAGAGGCATTTCTTTCATGAACTTCTTTTTCACTTCCAGAAGGCGTTCGCGCGAATCGCTGAAGGCAAAAAGATGAATACTGCGATCATCGCGCAACTTGAAAGAAGCTTCGGCCTTCGAACAAACGTATTTGTGAAAATCTTCGCAAGCGTTGACTTCAGAGTTGAGAGGAAACTCCCGCTTTTCAGGAATAGCTGACGAAGGAGTTCCGGGCTTTGCAGGTTTTGCATGAGCAGAAAGAGCAAGGCTTGAGATCAAAAGCAGTTTAAGCATGACGTGTTTCCCATTGTGTTGGTGAATAGTTTAATAATGGTAATCCTGCTCTAAAGCATTTAAAAGTGCTTTGGGACAATGATCGAGGGCGTTATGGGTCTAGGAAAGTTGTCACTCTCATTCATCCGCGGTAAGCGAAATATATGGGGGTATCGATGAAACGTTTTATTTTGCTTTTGTTGGCAACAACAGCTTTGGCTGCTTGTAAGACTGTTAAAATTGAAAATGGCGAAGTTCCTGACGAATATTTGGCGCGCGCAAAAAAATTGGAAGGCGTCTACTCCGGTTCTTTTGAAGGCCGTCGTGGTCAAATGACGATCACATTTGAAGGCAACAAGCCTGTTCTTCTTTACAAAGATGCTCGTGGTGACAGCTTGGTTATGCCTGAATGCCGTTCTTCCATGAATGATCTTAAGTGGGTTTATGTCACTCGCAAAGGCGCTGTGGAATCTGCGGGATTCTACTTTGATCCGGGCGTTTGTATGATAGAGGGACGTGAGGTGGTCTTGTCTTTCGCTGACAACTACAACACAATTCGCGTCAGCCTTTTGGACCGTCGTATTTATGACCGCCATTGTCGTTGGGAAGTGGGCGATCCACGCCACGGACCTCGCGAAATCTGCGAAGTCACTCAGCGCGATATCACGTTGAATGGTAAGTTTTCTCGCTAAATTTTGAAACTTTCTGTTTCAATTTCCTTTGTAGGGGCGATCATGAAATGGCATGATCGTTCCATTCATGACAAAAACTCCTATTGATCTTTCTCCTGAACAAGCCAACGCTCTGGAACTTCTTCGTTCCGGAGAAAATGTATTTCTGACGGGTGGCGCAGGAAGTGGGAAGAGTTTTTTAATCCGTCAATTCATGAAAGAACTTGATCCGAAAGAAATGCCGATCCTTGCAAGTACGGGTGCGGCCGCTGTTCTTTTGGGGGGTCGCACTTTTCATAGTTTCTTTGGTTTAGGAATTATGGAAGGTGGTCCCGATGCCACTTATCAAAGAGCTTCTAAAGAAACTCGCTTGATGTCCCGTCTGCGCAAAGTCGAAGGCGTCATCATTGACGAGATTTCGATGATCCCAGGACAAGCCCTGATGATTGCCGAAGCCTTGGCACAAAGAGCCCGTGAATCAAAACTTCCTTGGGGAGGCATGCGTATTATCTCGGTTGGGGACTTTGCGCAACTTCCACCGGTGACTCAGTCGGGCCAACGCGATTGGTGTTTTATCAATGCGGTTTGGAAGCAAAGTGGATTTCAAACCTCCATGCTTTCCCACAACCAAAGAGTTTCCGACAATCTTTTCCTCGACGTGCTGGCCGATGTCCGTCATGGACTATCCAGCGAGCGCGTGCGTGATTTTTTGAACGAACATATTCAAGAGCATGATGAAGATCATCCGGGCACAAGACTGTTTGGCAGAAAAATCTACGCCGAAAAATTTAACGAGAAGAAGCTGATGGAGCTTGACGAAGAAGAAGTCACGATCGACTCGATTTATTTTGGTTCTGAAAAACACATCGAGCTCTTGATGAAGACAGCCCCCGTACCTGTGAAACTGATTTTAAAATTAGGCTGTCGTGTGATGTTCCTGCAAAACGATCCGCAAAAACGCTGGGTGAATGGCACGCGTGGTGTGATCACGGATATCGAGACTGATAAAATCACGGTTAAAAAAGACAATGGCCGCGAAGTGCAAGTCGATAAAGCTTCTTTTGCTTTGCAAGATGCTGAAGGCAATATCATGGCCTCAGTGATTCAGTTCCCTCTGACATTGGCCTACGCAACAACGATTCATAAAAGCCAAGGAGCCACACTGGATGATCTTTGGTGTGACTTAAGTTCTTTGTGGGAGCCGGGACATGCTTACGTGGCTTTAAGTCGTCTGCGTTCTTCGGAAGGATTGCATCTCATTGGTTGGAGTCCTCGGTCCATTATTGTTGATCCCAAAGTTTTGGATTTTTACAAACAGCTTGAGAGATAAAATGCGTCTTCACTTGTTTTTCCTAATTTTGCTGGCGGGCTCTACTTGTTTTGCTGTTAATTACAGCGGGCCGATCGGTCACCGCGAAGCTTTTTTGGCAAATGCAGGTGGAGGCATGGCAGAATCTCCGGGAAATGTTTTGTTAAATCCTGCGGGATTGGGATTTCGTCAAAACAAAGAAAGCTCTTTGACAGTGAGTGGGAATGCGATTTCGCGCCAGGAATTTAATGTCTCTCAGTATGCTGTTGATCCAGAAGAAATGTCGATACGTCCTCTTCTGGCTGCGGGAATCTATCCAACAAATTACGGAACAATGGCGATTTTTATTTCCAACCCGACTTCGTTTAAAATTTATGGGGGTTCAAGCTCTTCAGAAAGCGGGGTGAATATAAAAACTTTGCTTCGCGTGGATTATGAGGAGCTTGCCGCGGGAATGACTTGGGCCAGAGAGATCCATCCGCATTTTTCCTGGGGTGTTTCGGCAGGTATAGGGGTAGAGACGCAAAAAAGTTACGGCTATGCTCTGGCTTCTCAGACGGGAGTTACGGCGGTGACCTCATTTAGTCTGACAGAGCAAAAAACAGTTTCTCTTTTTATTGTTCCCGGAGTTCTTTTTAAAGCGACTGACCACTGGAATGTGGGTCTTTCGATGAAGGCGCTTGCGGATCTTTCGTCTTCGGCGACAACGATGCGCTTTCGCACGAACTCAAGTTCTCCGACAACAGTTGAAGAATTAAATAATTCATACGATCCAAACGGGACGAGTCCACTTTCATTCCGTCTTGGCCAGGAATTTATTTTCTCTGCAAACCATGATGTCTATTTAGATTTGATTTATCAGGGGGCCAGCTCTTCCTATAATGCCAATAATGAAAAGTTTTTGACGGATGAAATCTGGTCGGGTGCCTTGGGATACCGCAATTCATTTTCAAATGATGTGGAAACTCTGTGGGGTTATTCCTATGCCAGAAGCGGAAGTGCGGATTCAAATTCGCTGACAGCGGGCGTGGCCCTGGAGCGTCGAAACAATGAATTCATTTTCGGTCTTTATTATTTAAGTTCGGTCCCGCGCGAGGCCGACACCGGAGGATTTAATTCTTACGGGGTGATGTTTTCATCGAATGTGGAGTACTAGAAAATCCACATCAGATCTTTGAGCATTCCGATAATCATGATGATAAGAAGAGTCTGCACCGCGAGAGCAACATAGAACCAAGTGGGATTCTTTTGTGTGCGTGGTTTAGACATTACTTCCCCTTATAAATCAAATCGGCTTCTCATAAACAAATGTGAAGTTATTTCGATTATTATTGCCCAGCTTTAATTTGCCAATCGCCCGTGTGGCTAGGGCGAGGACCAGTTTCTTTATGATAAGTGTTTGATATTCCTTAGTTTATTCCTGCTTGAATAACGGCACAAATAGGGCTACTGTCTCGGGTGTTTGATCAAAATTTAATTGAATAATCGCAGTGATTACTCTGACTTAGGAGGAAACCATGGCTCAAATCACAGAGCAAAATCCTATCGGACTCAACGGAGTTGATTTCATCGAATACTCCGGTCCCGACGCTCATTACTTTGAACAAGTATTCAAACGTTATGCTTTTAAAGAAGTCGGACAAGTTCACGGAAAAAATATCAAGCTCTACCGTCAAGGCGACATCAACTACATCTTGAATTGTGAACCCCAAACTTTCGCGACGGAGTTCGCAAAAGTTCACGGTAATTCTATTTGTGCGACAGGCTTCCGTGTTGTGGACGCTGAAAAAGCATTTCAAGCAGCGGTGGCGCGTGGCGGTCGTCCTTATGAAGGAAACGATCATCAAAAAGGTGCGACTCCATTCCCGGCGATCTATGGTATCGGTGATTCTTTGATCTATTTCATGGACGACAAGAATCAAAACAAACTCTACAACGAAATTTTCCAAGTAAAAGCGGAAGACAAAGCGCCTAAAGGTGTTGGCTTCCTTGTGATTGACCATTTCACAAACAACGTTCCTAAAGGTGAAATGGACAAGTGGTGTGATTTCTATACGAAAGTTTTTAACTTCCGTGAAGCGCGCTACTTCGACATCCGTGGAGCAAAAACGGGTCTTCTTTCTAAAGTGATGAGATCTCCTTGTGGTAAATTCTCTGTTCCTATCAATGAGCCGACAGAGTCTAAATCACAAATTCAAGAATACTTGGATGAATACAAAGGTTCGGGCATTCAGCACGTGGCTTTGTTGACGAATGACATTGTTTCAAGTCTTGAGAATCTAAAAAACAGCGAGATTCAATTTCTCACTCCGCCGCCACACTCGTATTATGAGATGTTGCCAGACCGCGTGCCGAACGTGACTGAAGACCTCAATCGTTTGGAAAAGAACGCGATTTTGGTGGATGGCGACGATCACGGATATTTGTTGCAGATCTTTACTAAGAATACGTTTGGTCCTATTTTCTATGAATTGATCCAACGTAAAGGTCATGACGGTTTCGGTGACGGAAACTTCCAGGCTCTTTTTGATGCTATTGAACGCGATCAAAAAGAACGCGGTTATTTGACGTAAAGGATTCATGGAACTTATCAAGGATCTTCTTATTCCAGCGCGTGGAACGAAGCTCACTGACGGGCAGGCGATGAAGCTTGCTATCAGCGAGGCTTATAAAGGAGCCACGCGCGTGAGTCCGAACCCTCTGGTGGGTGCGGTGGTCCTTGATTCCCAAGGAGGATTTCTTTCTTGTGGTTATCATGAGTTTTACGGCGGCCCTCATGCCGAAGTAAATGCGCTGAAAAATCTTTCCAATGAAGAACTTAAAGATGCTCACGTCTTTGTGACATTAGAGCCATGTGCTCACGAGGGAAAAACTCCTTCTTGCGCAAAGATGATGGCGAAACTTCCTCTGAAAAAAGTAACATTCGGTTTGATTGATCCTAATCCGCTGGTGGCGGGACAAGGTGCTGATATTCTTCGTCAGGCGGGAATTGAAGCTGAAGTTTTCTCCACGCCGAACACTTCGGAAGCTCACGACATCAAAATCAGATTAGAAGAAGTATGCGAAGCTTTCTTGTGGAATTTCCGCGAGAAAAAAGTTTTTGTCGCTTTGAAAATGGCTTCCAGTCTGGATGGTCAAGTGGCTTTGCGATCTGGCGAAAGTCAGTGGATCACCGGACCGGAATCCCGCGAGTACGTTCATTATCTTCGCGCGTGTTATGACGCGATTCTGGTCGGGAAGGGCACAATTGATTTCGACAATCCTTCTTTGAATATTCGTCATCCCGAGATCGACAAAAAAAACAAAGTGGTCGTGGTTGATGGAGAAGGCGAACTCCTTCATCGTTTTTCGGACTTAAAACTTTCTCAAGTGCATGCCGCGACGGATTTGTTTTGGTGCGTGGCTGCGGATCTGAAAGAACAAGTGGAAAAAGCTTTGGCGACAATGCCACTGGCTCCACAGATTGTTTATATCAAAACAAATGTGGGTGGCGATTTGGATCTTGAAGATCTTTTAGCGCAACTCTATTCAAAAGGAATTCGTTCGATCATGGTAGAAGGCGGCGCCTTCACCGCGAGTTCTTTTGTCAATTACCACCTTGTAAATCGACTTTATATGTTCCAGGCCCCTATCATCATGGGCTCTGGGGGCTCTCGTTCATGGACCGAGACGGTAAGAATCTCTGCCATGAAGGACAAAATCCATGTGAATAATCCTCGTTATCTGACTTTCGGGAATGACTTCATGATTACGGGGACCTTGTAGTAGCCCCTGGACAAAGTAAGATAAGTACACAGATTTTACTTTGAAGTAGAGGAGCGTTGAATGACCCAAAATTCCACTGAAACCATGAACTATCGCTGGACTCGTGCAAGTGACGGGGCTTTGGCCGGGGTTTGCAAAGGTCTAGGCGATGCTTTGGGTATCGAAACTTGGATATTGCGCGTCATTTGGTTGGTTGCAGTCCTATGGTTTGGGACTGGAATCCTCTTTTATTTGATCTTGGCTGTTTGTTTGCCCCGCGTCGATAGACTGGACCAAGCTCTAGATAGAAAGCTTCTTGGCGTGTGTGCTAGAATAGCTAGGAGATATCGCATCGAGGTGGGCCTCGTTAGAACAGGTTTTGTCTTGTTAGCCCTAATAACTTTCGGTGTTGCGATACTGGGTTACGGCCTCTGTTACTTCTTAATTCCCAAGGCCGATGAACCTGCAAGTCGCTCAAAGAGCGCAGGAGTATTTTAATATTTATGGGTGATGACAGTAGTAGGTCGATCATAAAAGCCCTCAAAAACGAATGGTCTCTTTTCTTGGAAGCCTTCCAAGGCGATAAAGAAGAAGACGTCTTTGAAACCGGAAAACTTGAAGTCCTTGGCATGGAGCAAATCCGTGAGATGACAAAAGCCCTTGTCGAGGATCGTAAGAAAATTAATCAGAAGCTAGAGTCTCTTTCTAAAGAAATCGATTTGAATTCGGCGAAGCTGGAAAGCTTACGCCTGGTCGGCGCGGAAGAGGACATTACTCTCAAGCGTATTCACGAACTCAATGACTTGGGTCAAAGTATGGCTCAGGCGCTTTCGAAGCTGGACAAAAAACTTCGCGAGATCCGTGAGACCGAAGACAAAATCCAAGAGGAATTGATTTCGGGGTAATGCTTTCCCTTCTTTTTCTTCCTTTTGTAGCGTCCGCAGATCTTGCCTTGAGCGGCAAGGTCGTTGGCCTGCAAAAGAATTCGCTTAAAAATAATTTCGTCGTTCAATTTGATAGTGTGTCCTCGCCGCTGGAAGTGGATCGGGGACCGCTTTATTATTGTTTGAAGAAGCACTTAAGCTCCAACGAGAATATTGTCTTTTCTTTTGATCCCAAGTCTCTCAAAATCCGCTCGTGCGAAAATCTTCTTTAAGAATTGTTTTTCGTCAGCGATGATGAAAAGATCACGACATGAAGTGGACTCGGGTTTATTCGCTGCTTTTCTTTGTGGGATTGGTTGTGCTGTGGGGAGTGTTATCTCACCTCCAGGCATATCGCGACGATCTTTTTCCTTATCTAAAAAACTTTTTGGCTTCGACTTCTCACGAAATTTCCACGGGTCGTTTGTTTGTAGATCTTCTGGCGTCTCTCTATCGTTGGGCTTGCGGATTTTTATTGGCGGTTCTTGTCGGAGTTCCATTGGGCCTTTATTTGGGTCGCAACGAACACTTCCGTCATTTTTTCTATCCGTATCTTAATTTTTTCCGCAGTCTTTCGCCACTGGCGTGGATTCCCTTTGCTGTGATTTGGTTTGGCATCGGTGATTTGCCTGTGATCTTTTTGATTTTCTTAGGCTGCATGTTCCCGTTGTTATTTGCGACGATGAATGCCGTCTTTCACGTGCCGAAGGTTTACGATCAGTTGGCGCGCGATTATCACTTTAGTGGTTCGGAATATTTTTTCGAAATTCTTTTTCCGGCTGTTTTGCCGCAAGTGGTGTCATCACTAAGATTGGTGTCAGGACTCGCATGGATTGTTTTAGTTCCGGCAGAAATGCTTGCAGGTAAAGAGGGTATTGGTTTTGCGATTTCCGACGCACGCAATGGCATGCGCACGGATCTTTTAGTTTTAAATATGATTGTGATCGCCGTGGTAGCTCATGCCATCGACTACGGCCTGCAAAGACTCAACCGCAAGTCGCATGTAAGGTGGAGTTATGAGCAGTAAAATTCTTCTCGATCTTAAAAACATCCACTTTTCTTATCCGCAACACGCTGTTTTGAAAGACATAAGCTTTCAAATTGCAGAGGGTGAAACTCTCAGTCTTATCGGCCCCAGTGGTTGTGGAAAATCGACACTCTTACATTTGATTGCCGGAGATTATTCCGCATCGTCTGGACAAATTAGTAAAAAAGGTTTGTGGCGCCGTGTGCACCAAAGCAACGCTCTTTTCCCGTGGTTGACGGTCGAAGAAAATATTCGTCTGGGCCTGCGCGGAATCGAGACCTCTCGCAGCCTTGATTTCGAAAAGCTGGTTCGTCTTTTAGATTTAAAACGTGTTCTGCATTTTTATCCGCGCCAACTTTCCGGAGGTTTGCGCCAAAGATCTGAAATTGCCCGAGCACTTATCGGTCGGCCGGATGGTCTTTTGTTGGATGAACCTTTTTCCTCTTTGGATTACCTGATTCGTCGCGAAACTCGTGAGTACATGGCGGAACTTCTTAAAGAGTATCCGATGGCCGTGGTCTTAGTGACTCACGATATTCCTGAAGCGATTTCGTTGACGGACAAGATTTATATTCTTAATGGAAGACCCGCAACGTTCCAGAAGTGTTATGAAGTTCATCAGCACTCGGAAAATCTGGTTGAGCGTGTTTGGCAGGATCTTAAGTTTGAAACTGAACAGGTGGTAGAAATTGAAAAATAAAAAATGGATCATCGCAATCATTTTGACGGTTGTTGTTCTGGGTGCCCTGGGTGTTATTCGCAATCAGATTAAAAAGAATTCTGAAAATACCGCGAAGCATGTTTTAGATGTCGGCTTTCTTCCGGTGACTTGTCATCTCACTTGCCCTGTCACGGACTTTGCGACCAGCCGCAATCCTGATTATCGTTTTCTTTCTCAACGCTTTACCGATTTCCCGACAATGGCGGAAGCTTTTAAGGCGGGACGTTTGAAGGCGGCCTTCTTTATTGCTCCGATGGCGATGAAATTGCGCGAGCAAGGTGTGAAGGCCAAAATCGTGTATTTGGGCCATCGTGATGGATCTACAGTGATGGTGAAAAAAGATTCCGCCATTCACAATCTGCGCGATCTTGAAGGGAAAAAATTTGGTATCCCAAGTCGTTACAGCAATCAATACCTGGTCATTCGTAAACTGATGAAAGATCAAGGCGTCCAGCCAGAAAAAATTCAGTTTGTTGAAGTACCTCCGCCAGAAATGCCGGCGGCTTTGGCAAACAAAGGCATCGATGCTTACTTTGTCGGCGAACCCCATGCCGCAAAGTCTGAAGTCAACGGTGTCGGTCGCGTTCTTTATCACGCTAAGGATATTTGGCCGAAATTCATTTCATGCGTCTTGATCGTGAGTGAAGAGCTTATAGAAAGCAATCCTGATATTGTGAAAGAACTTGTAGCCGGAATTGCTGAAAGCGGTGAGTGGGCAGAAACCCACCGTGAAAAAGCAGCCGCTGTCGCCGCTCCCTATTATCGCCAAGATGAAAAACTTCTGAAGTATGTTTTAACTACTCCTGGAGATCGTGTGAGTTACCGCATGTTGACTCCTGAAGATCAAGATATCAAAGTGATTCACGACATGGCCGTGGAAGCGGGACTTCTTGCAGAACCCATAGATCTTTCTCAACTTGTTGATCGCAGTTTCATTCCTAAAGAAATTAAATCTAAAGAACTTTAAACCATGATTCTATAAACGTGACTTTCGGTGCGGATTTGTTGGCTAAAAGGCCTTGGCAATTCCGCTTCGTCAGACGCGGACATCCTGTCCTCGCCGCGCTTGAATACGACGTCGTGTCGGCGCGGAGGTCTGACTGCGCAGAACTGCCAAGGCCTTTTAGCCAACAAATCCGACGAAGTTCAGTGCTAGAAATTTTCTTAAAATCCGCTCTGCGGATCTGTCCCTTTGCGAGTTGATTCATAGGTCAGATCATCATTTGCTAAGTGCCTAATAAGACAAAGTTTTATTGGTATATACAATAGCATACAAATGGTGTATTATGATTTATGAGTGGGATGAGAGGAAAAATCAAAAGAACTATCGTAAACACGGTGTTTGGTTTGAGGAAGCTCAAACGATTTGGCAGGATCCATTTGCCCTTGAGTTTTACGACGTGGTTCATAGCGCAGATGAGGAGCGTTTCATCCGCATTGGATACTCTGCCGCTCAAAAAATTCTGGTTGTCGTATTTTGTGAGCGGCATTCTGGAAAGAGTATTCGAATTATATCGGCTCGAAAAGCGACTTCGTTAGAAAAAGGTTTTTATGAAAAAAGAGTATGATTTTTCTAAAATGAAAAGACGTGAAAAAGTAAAGGTCGATGCTGACGCTGCAAAAGTTCCTATTAGCATTCGCTTGGATGCTGTCGTTCTTGCGGAGTTGAAGACTATGTCCGAAAGGTTGGGAATGCCTTATCAAACGTTTATTTCTAGTGTGCTTTTTCGCTTTGTCACTGGTGATCTCGTAGATAAAAAAGATGATCAAATAAAACAAGAAATCCGAAGTCTTTTGCGTGAGGTCTTAAAAGACTCCGGAGGTCGCTAGCGCTCTCGTTTTTGGAAGGCTTTCCATTCGCGCAGTTTGCGGATGCTTTGTTGCAAGACCGTTTCTAAAATGACCAGTTCTTTTTTTGTCGGTGTGTTTTGTAAAAGCATGCGACGAAGAACTGTGTAGACGTTGATCTTTCTTTGGCGAGTCAGATCAAAACCCATTTCTTCCAACCAGATTTTCAAAGTTTTTTCTGGATCAATGCCTTTGATTCCTTGAGGAGCGCGACGGAGTTTTCCGCCGTCCAGTTGCGTGCGCTGTCCGCCCCATTGCTTGCGCAAAGAGAACATTCCAAGCAGTGTGGCCTGCGCCAGATTTAAACTCCAGTTTTCACCGAAGGTCGGAATGCACGCACAGAAGTTGGCGTGTTCTAAATCTTCAGCGGACAATCCCCAATCTTCAGGGCCGAAAACCAAGTGGATAACCACGGGGATATCACTCTGAGTTTGAAATTGCGGGGCATGATCCGCGATATCTGTGAGCACGTCATCAATGTCACGCACCTGGCGGCCTTTGCCATCACGAGCGGTGAAGCAGATCTTAATGCTTTCCGGTTCTTTTTCCAGGAACTCATTCCACGTCGCATAAGTCGTGCGATTTTGCAGACCCGTTTGCCCGGTGGCAGCGGCTTGTTGAGCTTCGTAAGTCAGTTCGCATGCGGGGGCAACCAAGACAAGTTTTTCAACTCCCATATTACTCATCGCGCGCGATGTAGATCCAATATTTCTTTCGTAAATAGTGCGCACCAGAACAATGCGCACTTCAAAAGGACGTTTCATTAAAGGGCTCCCGCCAGGGCAAGGCCATCGTGGATAAGGCCTTTGTTTTTTTCACTTTGCTCAGAGAGATTTGCCAAATCCATCTCAAGTTGTTTTTTTAGAGGAGAATGGGGTGCTCGTACATTCACGATCTCCAACGCTTCCAAGAACAAGAGCCAGTCTGTTGGGAAGATCGTGCGATGAGCGTCGACCACTTTTTCCAAAGCTTTCGTGAGTTCTTCACCCTGAAGCTGGTTTTCGCGAATCTTGCGAACAGCACCATAGTGATCGTGTCTTGTCAGTTCAAAGCCAGAGTATTTTGGAATCGGAACTCGTTTAGCAACAAAGTCTGATGTTTCGCCATAGGCTTCACGGTCCGCAGGTCCGCCGAACACCGAAGTCACTGCAGAGCCAATAGCCATATCGAAAATTCCCCATTCAGGTGCAAACAAAACGCGACCTTTGAATTCCGCTTTTGCATCGGAAAGAGTTACGACCAATGTTTTTCCATTTTTTGCAAGACGGCTTTGCACCGTTCCAGTGACAACAACACCCGAAGTAAATTCAAGGCGCGTGTTTTTGCCTGGCTCAACATGCAATGCGGCCCAATCCATTTCAGTAAAAGTGGACGGGCATTGATCAGGACGGGCTTTTAAGAAACCCACCGGAGTTCCAAAACCATGAGCATGATATTTCTTATCGTGACCTGCAAGTTCGTGATCGCTGTAAGATAGCTGACTTGGACCTTGCAAGCGTAAGTACGCCAAAGCTCCTTTGTCATCAGTGATGGCTTCAACGATTTGTCCAGAAATTTGAATTCCAGAATTCAATTCGGCCGTGTTCACAGATTGAGCTTGAATCGCTTTTTCTAAACCTTTCAGTCCGCCCAAGCGGAAGGCCATTTGCGAAGCCATCTCATCCAACACGCGGGAAAGATTCTTGAAATCCGAAGCGACAAAAAGCTGGGGCTGCGGTTCAGTAATATCATAACCCGTTTTAATGCAGTCCACAGTCAGAGGAATTTTCTTAACTTTGTCGCTCAAACACCATTTGGATTCACCGACACTTGAAAGTAAACCGGCTCCAAAGATTTTTGGATTTTCTAGTTTACCAATAAGACCGTACTCCGCCGTCCACCAGTTCATGCGAGAAAGTTCAGAGGCTTCAGAAATATGGGAAATACTTTTTCCCACTTTCTCTAGCGTGTCTTCAGCCGCTTTGATTTGTTCAGGTGTCGAGGTCGGACTTTCTTTGATATCAGAAAGTTCACGAATGGCTTCGTAAAGATCCAAATCCTCTTTGCTGATAATCGCTTTTTTCGCGATCTGGGCATATTGACGAAGATATTCAGAAAATTCCGGGTGAATCAAAATCGGAGCGTGTCCCGCAGCTTCGTGCACGATGTCCGGTGCCGGAGTGTAAAGAAGATGATCCAAGCTTCGCATGTCAGAGGCGATCGGCAACACTCCTAAGGATTGCAGCTCCATAAACGCTGCTGGCGGAATAAATCCACTCACGGGCAAAGCTCTCCAGCCGAACTCTTGAAGTTTTTTGCTGATATCATCAATGTGCGGAATGCGTTCGATGTCGATACCGGTTTTTTGCAGACCTTCGACGTAACATTCATGGGCGTGTTTTGAAAGAAAGGCTTTGAGTTGGCGCAAAACATAGCGCCATACAGCTTGATCCACGGGAGTGTACTTTTCGTAGTGTTGTTCTACGACGTATTTTCTTAAGTGCGGTGGTAAAAAGTCCGTCTCCATTTTGTCTCGCTTACAGTGAAGGATCGTTATGAGAGAGATAATTTTGCACGTAATCGGCAACGGCTTTTTCTAAAGGCCATTTTGCCGGACTCATGCCTGCCTTTGCCCACTTGTCTGTTTTTGCTTCCGTGAAGTATTGATACTGACCACGAATGTTTTCAGGCATTTCAAGCCAGTTGATCTTCATCTCTTTTTTCATGGCAGAGAAAACCGCTCCCGCAAGATCCAACCATGTGCGTGGTTTTCCGAAGCCCATGTTGTAAATTCCGTTGGTCGGTTTCTTTTCCATCAATTCGGCCATCCAGCCCGTGACATCTTTCACATAGACGAAGTCGCGCATAAATTCGCCGTCTTTGTATTTCGGATCAGCAGATTTGAAGAGTCCCAAAGCTCCACTGGTCTTGATTTGGTTGTAGGCTTTAAAGGCCACGCTCGACATAGCTTCTTTGTGATATTCATTCGGTCCAAAGACGTTAAAGAATTTAAGTCCATACCAATGAGGTGGTGTTTTCGTTTGCTTCAGTGCCCAACGATCAAAGAGAACTTTGGATTCGCCGTACAAGTTCAACGGACGAAGTTTTTCAGGATCTGTTGTATCGTCAAAACCCAATTCACCAGCGCCATAAGTTGCGGCACTGGAAGCGTAGATCATAGATTTGTTATGCGTTGTGCACCATTCAAAAATTCTTTGCGTGTAGTAGGTGTTGTTTTCCCAAAGAAAGTCTTTGTTAGTCTCGGTCGTTGAAGAGCACGCACCCATGTGAATGATCCACGTCACTTCTTTCTTTGCTTTTTCGCTCTCAAGAAAGGGCCAAAGCTCGTCCTTCAAAAGGAACTGGCTGATTTTTCTTTTGCTTAAAAGATTGCGTTCAGAAAGACCCACAGAATCGACGGCAACGATGTCAGTGTGACCTCTTTGATTGAGTTCCCACACCATCACACTACCAATAAAACCATTCGCACCAGTCACAATAATCATAGCTAAATCCAGTCCTTGCTTTCCTTAAAAATCCAGGGAAAAGCGATACCTTGAACCTATTACAGGCAGCGGATTTTCTCAAGGAAAGGGGCAGCAAAAAGGACCTCTGTTGAGGGCCTGTTCAACCTAGAAAAAAATACTTAAAACCGGCCTCAAAAGGGAACCAATTCGATCTGAGCAGGCATAACCGTTGCTCAGGATTGTCACTAGTCGGGAGGCGATGAGTGTTAAGTTCACCACGCATATTCATATTCTCATTGTTAGTATTGGCCGTGGGGGTCAGTCTTTCCTTGTCACGTTCACACAGTGACACTTCCAAGGTGAAGTCCGTTGAGGACTACTGGGCTGAGACGGGGCTCGGCCCAGCAGCCTTGGAAGACCTTCTTCAAGACCAAACTTGCGGAAGTTCTGAGCGTTATTTCTTAGCGTGCGCAAACTCTGTTCTTACAATCGCAAACCGCTTTAATCTGAGCCTCAATACCGAGGGCCGTTTAGTTCCAGTTCACAAAGCTTTGTCTAGCGACATGAGTTCCGAGAAAAAACAGCTTGAGCCGTGGAGAGAGTTTTTCGCAAACAACACCGACAAAGCCACAAAACTTTCCTTCATGAATGCCTGGAAGGAACTGGAGTCTCGCTATATTTCTTCTTCCCAAAAATCTTTGATGGTGGGTTTGGGACTGAACGGATTTATTTCTGTGTTCCGTGATCCACACACGTATTTGATGCCTGTTTCTCAGTTTCAGGAAGTCGTTTCTAAAGCCGACAATCGCTCTACAGCATTGGGCGTGGTTTTGGGACTTTCTCAAGGTCACTACGTTATTCGTAAAGTGACAGAGGGCAGTCCTGCAAAACTGGCGGGGATGCAAAAGGGTGATGTGCTTTTGGCTATCAATGGACACAAGCTCAAAGGTTTGATGCAAGCTCGTGTTTCAGAACTTTTGAAAGGTGATGTGGGTGATGTCAGCACACTTTTGATCAGCCGTGATGGCGCGGAGAAAAAGTTTAAACTTCGTCGTGCGGAAATCACTGTAGCGACAGTTTCGACACGTGTGATTGACGGAATCAAACCTATTGCTGTTGTCGGGATTAATAAATTCGCAAAAGGTGCCTGCGAAAAAGTAAAAGAATCTTTGAACATTGTTAAAAAATCCCATGTCCGCGGTTTGTTGCTGGATCTTCGCGATAATCCAGGTGGACAGATGGAAGAAGCGGCTTGTATCACAAGCTTGTTCGTCGGATCAGATAAAAAGATTTTCGAAGTTCGTTATTTGGACCCAGGTAAGAAAGCAGAAGAGTACTTTGGCGGGGAAGAAAAAATCTTTGATCTTCCGGTGGCCGTTCTTATTAACGCGGCTTCAGCCAGTGCTTCTGAAATCGTCGCCGGTGCTTTGCGTGACTTAGATAGAGCTGTTCTTGTCGGTGAAAGAACATTTGGTAAAGGCTCTTTCCAAGAGGGTGAATACTGGTCACAGAATAAAAAGATCGCTCTTTTTGAAACGAAAGGTTTTTACTACCTTCCATCAGGCCGTTCGCCACAAATGAAGGGTCTCATCCCCGACGTGACAGTGAGCTTTGATAATATCTGGGTGGGACGCGAAAGTGATCAATTCATGAATCCTTTGCGTGCGCCGGAAAGACAAATCCGTATTGCTGAAAAGTTATACTCTTCCAATGAGTGTTTGGATATGGAAGAGGGAACTGCAACCGAAGACCTTCAATTGACGAAAGCTCGCCAGGTTCTATTTTGTTCCAGCACCGTGGCGAGAGCAGGGCTATGATCACGACAAATTTATTTAAGCACAAATTTATTCCGGCAAAAAAGAAGTCCGAAAATCTGATGATTGTTTTGCACGGACGGGGAGACAGCATTAAGCCCTTCTTTTCTTTTAACGAAGAGCTGAATTTGCCTGAGATGAACTACCTCTTGCTCAATGCTCCTCGTCGCTTCATGGATGGTTACACTTGGTATGGTGAGCCTCCGTTCCAAGGTAAAGGTGTTCTCAAAATCCGCGAAAAACTTTTCGATCTTTTGAACGATCTTGAGAATCAAGGTTGGAAAAGCGAAAAGATCTTTTTATTTGGTTTTTCCCAAGGTTGTTTGATCAGCGCCGATATCGGTTTGAACTATCCTAAAAAATTAGGTGGTGTGGTCGGTATCAGCGGCTATTTTAATTTCTATCCCCGTTGGAGAGCCAATCTTTCTCAAGAAGCCCGTCGAACGCCTTGGCTCTTTACTCATGGTCATCAAGACGATGTTCTTCCCTTGGAAGAAACTAAGTATGGGGTGGAGAAACTCAAAGATGCGGGCTTGCGTGTGTCTTGGGTTGAGATGGAGAAAGACCACTCTTTAAAAGATGAAGAGTATCCGATCATTCGCCGCTGGGTTCGCGACCAACTATCACATTTAAAATAATTTTTCATTACATGATGGCCATCATGTAGAAGGCCTCGGTGTCTTCCGAAGTGTTTGTTATCAAAACAAGCAAACGGGGGCACTGTATGTCTGAAGCATTCTTCAAATGGGACCAACAAAGACTGTCGACTCATGTTGAGGCGATGGATAATGAGCATAAAAAGTTAGTGGATATTATGAACCGTCTTTATGAGCGCCACGAGGCCAAAGCTTCGAAAATGGAACTCAATGCCCTGGTGCGGGAGTTGGCTTCATGGACCATCACTCACTTTGATCATGAAGAAAAATTCTTTGATACACTTCCGTATTCGCACGCGGCCGTGCATAAAAAAATCCATAAAGATTTATTGGAAAGACTCAAAGGGCATCAGGCGGAGTTTGAAAAGTCGGGCGTTTTAACGCCGGCCTTTTTTCAATTTCTAAAAACGTGGCTGACGGCGCATATCATGGGAATTGACGTCAAATACGGTGAGATCGCTTCTAAAAAAGTCAGTTAGAATACGCTTTCATAAGCATGTCTTTCCATTCTTCAATGACATTCTTGTCGCCTTCATCGAGGCGGACTTGAGTGTCGTTGATTTGGTGAAGCAGATCTTGTTCATATTGTTTCCAGTTTTCTTTTTCGTCTGTGATTAGAACATCATAAGATTCTTCGGGCTCACCATCTGGAGTAAGTTGATAGCTTCCGTCTTCGGAAAGACTGACACCAAGCCCGCTTCCTTCAAGGTCTTCCCTATTTGGAAGCGACTCATTGTCCTTTTTCGGTTTTGGGACAGTCATATAAACTTTTTCGACCTGCGAGGATTTTGCAGAGAAAGCGGGGGATTTTTTAAAAGCCAAGACACCCCACCAGATCGATCCCAATGCTGCGATAACTAGCGTTGCGATGAGAACAATTCGTTTCATAAGCCCAGTCCTAGTCCTTGCGTGTAGTTTAATAATTGTACGATAGCGATTGTCGGTAAAAAGGCCGGATCATTTTTAGAAAGATCGGCGAGTTCCGGATAAGCCGCGATCAACGGCTCACCTTGGATCTTAAGATCTTTTACAATCTCTGCCACGTTTTCGGATTGCGCCAAATTATCCAACTTTTTAAGCGCCTCTTTCACGTCGGGACTGTCTTTGTATTCTTCAATGAAATTCTTCACCAAGTTTTTAATTTCAGCTTTATTTTTGGTTTGTAGAATCTGATTTAATAAGCCTTTAAGTTGTTCAAAGGCGGTAAGCAAGCGTCCGTCCAAGCCGTATTTTTCTTTCAAGTACTCTTCCAGCAGAGACAACGCAAGAATACGAACTTCTTGCGAGCACGCCTTATTGTCAAAAACGCGATTGCGCTTATTAATCGCGACATTGGCTTCGACAGCAGCGCATTTCACAAGCTGACCCATTTCTTTTTTGAAGTAACCGGAGATGCGCGCGCCGATCAGACGACATCCCGTATCTGTTTGCTCTTTAAAGGCCCAGCTCTGTCCTTCGTATTCCGACCACCAGGCGCGGTCGATGTAAGGAACTTGAGCCGTGTCAAGCATGAATGGCATCTCATAGCACTTGCTGTTGGAAGAAGGCGTGTGGCGCACAAAAGGACTGGCTTTCAATTGCGCTTCTTTCACAGCTTTGGCGCAATAGGTGCGGATGAGCTCGTGCAACTCAGGGCGAGGAACTTGTGCTGAAAGTCTCGCGCATTGGTCTTCCAAGGTGCGAGTGACGTCAAATGTTTGAGCAGAGTCATTGCTTTTGTTTTTATTAAGGCTGTCGACCATGCCCTTAAAGTTGTCGACGAATTTGGCTTTGAGCATCCCGTTAGGAATGCGCTTCATCCAGGTTCCGTCTTCCATTTCTTGTTCCGTCGGGATGTAGTCCTTCAGATATGAATTCACCATGGAGTCCACGGTCTTTTTCGTGAAGAGCTTATAGATGCTTAAAAGAACTTTGGCCCATTTGTCTTTAATTTTAAGTTTTGGTTTTTCTAACTTGGCGTTGATGAGCCTCGGACGATCCAAAGCCACCAGCTCGTATTGGGGATTCATATTTTTATCGAGATAAATTTTAAGAAGTCCGCAGACATCCAAGACGTCAAACTGAATTCTGCCTGGATCAATCGTGTAATTGACAGAAAGACTGACCTTCCATTTTTTAAAGAATGTGTATTTTCCGTCGACATTTGGAGCATCAACGATGAATCCCGGCATGACTGTACAAACGGAAGCGTAAATATTATTATTTTTGGGAATAAGTTGAACAGTCCAATTGCCGATCCAGTTCTTCGTTGTTTGCAAAGTAACCGGAGCTTTGTACTCAAGAATCGAGCGCGGCACCTTGCCAGAGCGTTGAGATCGCGACATGCGAATATCAAAGCGCAAAGTTCTTTCGCCTTTTTTATCCTTATATTTAACGGGAACATTCACGAGTCTTTTCCACGCGCTCCACTGAGCGGAGTTTTTCTCTCCAAGGATCGTTTCACCATAGGGATACTCATCGCAAAAGTACTGCTTCTTTGCGTCGCGCATGTCTACGTTTGATCCGGTCCGCGTGCAATAAGCGTAGTCGGTTTCAAACGTCTTATTAAGTAGGTCTTGCCGGCGATTGAAAAGTTCTTGGACAATCGCTTTGTATCCCAACTCAATTTGCACAGTTTCTTTTTGGAGTGTCTGAGACCGTCCCGATAATGCTATTAATTGCACTAGCGTAATAGCATAGAATAAGCCCTTCATCAGTCCCCCGTGGGACTGTGCTACTGCAAACCCATGCCATGTGTGAGGGGCAAATTACAGCTATTGCGGCGTTGATAGAGTGGACATCGCATACTGACTAGACAGGGGGTTCTCTGAGAGATTCCATCTCTGAATGAGACGGCAGCGAGTCTTAAATAGACTCGCTGTTTTCTTCCACAAGACTGAGGAGTTTTGCGTAAAGATCCATTTTAACAGCAGGGGTCGTTTGTAGATCACGATAGAAGCGGCTGACTGGAACTTCTGGAACGCCATTGTTTTCAAAGACAAGACGGTCGACGATCTTTTGGATTTGATCCATCGAAAGTCCCTTTTTCTTTTCAGTGATGATTTCTTCAACCATTTCAATCAAAGCATTTCCCGTAATGCGTTTGTCAGAGTTTAACTTTTCGGCTCTTTCGCAAATACCTTTTAGAATTGTTTCTGGCTTTTGTTTGCCAGCGGCAACTGCGACAAGCTCACGATAAACTTTTTGGAAGGATTCGATATGACGTCTCTGCTTTTCACCCATGCGGGCGTCGCGGGCTTTGGCGAAACTAGAAAGAATCGTTTTAAAGAAGGAAGTCTCTGTCATCCATCGTTTTTCAAATGGCAACGGACTTTCCAATAAAAATTTAGGATAGTCGCGCAAGATGGAGCGCATGTTGTAAAGAGCCGGGTGATTCACTCCGTCGGCTACTTTTTCAGTGGTGCCACTGATTTTAGCGCGTTCAAAGAACGAGAACACCTTGTCGAATTTTGCAAAAAGATCTTTTTGCATAAAGATATGACTTCTTTGTGTGGCGTTAAAGCCCATGCGATAAAGAATTCTTTCAGCGCGTTTTTCTTCAAAGACTTTATTAAATCTTTCAACTTGCGGATGGCGGGCAAAGTCGCGAAGAGGTTTTTTCTTCTTGGTTTTGAGGAAATCCACCATCTGTGCAAAAACTTGTATAATCAAACGGGCTTTTTGTTTTTGCTCATTAAGATTCGTCGAGAATCTTTCAACGTCATCGTAGCGATATTTATCATGACGGATGCCGAACTGACGAACGCTGCCGTAGTCGATAATCCCCGCATCAGCGAGAACATTGTCACCATCCCAATCCAGCCACGCAAAAATATAGTCGATATCCATTTGCGCGGTGAATTCCCCAAAGGAAGTACAAACATGGGCTAAGAGGTCGTCATATTTATTCAGACCCTTTGAAGTGATGTCCCAAGCTTTGTTGTCGACTTGACGATCGATCAAATAATCTGTTGCCGCCTTCAGGGCTTCGTATTTTTCCTGTTTGAGATAAAGAAAAAGATGGGCCGGACGAATCAGATTGTGAGCAGCTCGAACGCCAATGCCATAGCCTTTACCCAAATCAATCACACAAAGAACACGCTCGGTGCGCAAACCTTGCAAGTGCATCACTTCCGCTAAGATAGAAGCTGCGAGAAGTTCGTCAATCTCTGCCAGTCCACAACCATAACCGAATTCAGTGCCACCCGTCTTTAAAGGCTTTTGTGCTTCCACAGCGCCGGGAGCAAGACATGTCACGCCGGTGCCACGACTGGAAACGTCCCAGGTCATTCCACGATGATAGACAGTGCCGTTCCAAATGCCGCGGCCGTCGCCGGAAGTTTTTCCCTGCTTGTTCGCATGTTGAAGTTGTAAATAGCGAGTGGCCATGTAGCGATGAGGGCGAACCGTTTCAGGATCAACGCGACGGTGAGTGAGTTCGTCGTATTCATTGATAATTTGTAGAGAGAAAGTTTCGATCAGTTTCTTTTCAAGGTCCTCAGTCATTTGATGAGGATGATCGGGAGGAAGCAGACCCATTTCTTTTGCGAGGATGAAGTTGAAGTACGCGATTTTTCCGACTTGCAGCTCTCGCACTTTATACGAGACGTATCCGTCCTTAACAGCATCCATCCAAGGGTGAACACCATTGAGTTGGTCGAAGGAAGAATAAAAGTTCGACAATTCCTTGAGCTTTCGAGCGCCGCTATGTTTCATCGTCATGGTACTTCCACACTCCTTGTAGAAAAATGAGACACTCTTCATATCGGCAGACCAGGCCTGCACTTTAATATTAAGCCCTAAAAAAGTTCTTCCGAATACTAGACTGGACAAAATAAGGGGACTCCATGAAAACATCTGGCTTTCTGCTTCTAGTGCTACTTTCGACAAGTTCTTTCGCCGTCAACAAAGACGGATCAGGTCGTTTGATTCAACCGCAATTCACTTCCGCACCGGCTTGTGATGAGCGTCCGGAGTTCCTTACGGAGATGCGCAACGAATTTGTCGGCACCCTGTCTCGCCTGCCAGAAACGGTTTTGGTGGCGAGAGATGCAGAATATTACATCGAAGGAATGCAAGCGGGTGAGGCTGTGAAGCTTTATGGTTATCAATCTTTCTTGCAGCAAACTTCGGCGTCGCAAATCCTTTGTGGCAGCACGGCTCAGACCACCAAAGAGCGCTTTTCCTTGCTAGCACCCACTTTGATCGACACTCGTAAGCAACCAAAAATAGGCCAAAGTCTGTGGCAATTTCAGCTCTTTACGGAAGGAAATAAGTACTCTTTCTGGAATTTGAAGAGCCCGTCTTTGCAAAACAAGGGCGAGCTTGAGAAGTGGTTGAAGAGCTCCGGAGCGCAGTACAAGGTCTATCAACGCTCGCACACGGAGTTTGAATTGATGTTGGTTAAGAAAGATCGTGATGTGACACAGTATCTTTCCATCCGCTATGACTCTGTTCCGAATTTAAAACACAACTAAAGAACTTGCGCTGATACGCCATACTTTTTAAACAAGGCTTCCAATTTTTTGGAGGCCTTTAGTTTTTGAATGGCGTTGTTGAAATCTTTTTTACTGATGGTCCCTTTGCGACTGATGGAGCAACTGATAGGATGCTCTTCCAAGAAAAGCCGTTCGCGATTTTTTTCAATCTCAGGATGTTGAATTTTAAAATAGTCTAAGAGCACTTCATCTACGACGACATAAGCGACCCGGTTGGTCAGCAGCTTTCGCAAGTTGGCTTCATCACTAGGGGCATCTTCACGAAGTAAGGTCCTGTCGTTAAAAAGAGGCGAAAGTTTCGGATAGACGTAGGTCAAAGCCGTGCCGAGAGTTTTACCTTTGAGATCAGAAATTTTTTTGGGTAGCGGTGCCGGTCCGACAATCACTTCGCGTTTTAAAAAAAGAGGCGCAGACCAATCTAGCTTTTCTGAGATCGGACTCCAGGAGGGATTGGTGTAGCACAAGAAATCGATCTTACCACGTTCTAAATAATCTGGCAGACGGTGACGAGCGACGGGAAGCACGGAATGTTTTTTCCCGAGTTGTTCGGCGATAGCAGCGATATATTCCGGAAGAATTCCCTCGGGAACACTTTTATTTTCCAAAAACAGAGGTGGCGGCAGTGTGATAGGAATGGCCGCGCGAAGGGAGTTCGCATTTGCAGTCGCACTGCTCAAAATAAGAGGAAATAAGAATGCAAGCAGACGCATCTTTATCCGTTAGTTTTTTCGTCTCCGCCTCGTGCGCGCATGCGAACGGGAAGAACCGCAAAATTGTCATGATTAAAAAACATTGAGTGGACTACTCTTTCACCAGCTACGTACCGGAACAAAATCCAAGCTAGAACTTTAAGGATAATTCCAAGTGCTCACAAGGAAAATATTTTTAGAAACACGTATCGGAGAGTTGCTCATGTTAAATGTAAAACGCAAACTATTTAAAAAGTGTCGTTGCGAATCCACCGAAGGGAGTGCGGAGATTTGTGACTTGTCCTTGATATATGCGAGCCAAAACAAGTTGCAAGCGTCCCTGATAAGCATAACAGCGCAAATCGTATTTGAAATTTTGTGGGCCCACCGGAGTTTCAAACGTCACTTCCGGAGCGGGCACATATTCTTGAGCGATCATGTCTGAGTTGATGATCCCTTCGAAAGTTTTCCGGCTCACAGAAGCACCTTTATAAGATTGTTTCGAGCCGAAAGCGTTCTTGGGCTTGAAGAAAAGCTTCTTTCGCTCACTCCAGATTTTCTCGGACATCGCAGGGCAAATATCATAAGAAAGAGGGACTGCCTGACGAATCAACTCTAGGTCATTTCCTTCAAGTCCTTGCGACTCCAAGAATCCAGGCACGCCCCAATCAATGAGTCGTTGTTTGTCGGCGAGGAGTAAATACTCAAATGGATTTGGTGACAGACAGACTTCGCGATTCAAAAACTTTTCACGCAAAGTTTTGCTGCTGGGTTCGTTGAGGAAGAAATCAGTGTAACGGTTGTAAATAAAATCTGGATGAAAGTCCTGAAACAATTCACGGTAATCTTGAATGCGCGAATCCCAACCAAAGGATTTAAAAAGTTCGTTGTAGACAAGAAACTCCACAAACAATCTTTGTTCTGAGGGAGCTTCATCTGTGATGGCCACTTTAAAATTCGCGGGAACTTGTTTCCCTTGAAGTTGCATTTCAGTGCGGATGCTATCGCCGATTTCGCTTAAAGAAAAATCAGAGACAGGAAGGGGGTGTCCCTTCATGGCATACATCTGATGGCCTAGAACTAAAAAGGCCGCGTTGGTGTTGATCTCAATCAGTTTGAGATTTTGATTTTCATCGACGTGAAAATCGTAGCTCATCATGATGGATTTGTTTCCGGGGTCACGCAGACCTTTTTCTTCTATCAAGCTTTGGTAGTGATCAAGATAGGATTTTTTTTCGCGCAAAGAGAAAAGCAGAGAAACTATTTTTTGCGCTTGAAGCAAAACTGAACGGGGCAGCTCGACGGCAAAAGGCGAAATCAGATTTTCAGCAACTAGATTTTCCAGAGCTTGCTGATCAAGCCCCGGAAAAGAAGATCGTAACTGCTGAATGTACTCTGATTTTATGTCTTTCATTATTTTAGCGGTGTGATGTGAAGATCACCTTTTTTCCAACCCGCTTGGCAGAGTTCGCCGGATTGGCATCCTTGAAGGACGCGCAAAATTTCTTTTGCATCACGGCCGACGGATGTGTTGTGAATGCCCATGTACTGAATTTTTTGTTCAGGGTCGATGATGAAAGTTCCGCGAGTGGCGATGCCACGGTCTTCAAAAAGAACACCGTAATCGCGTGAGATGCGTTTTGTAAGATCGGCAATCAATGGATAACCCAAGTTGCCAAGGTCATCACGCAACCAGCGTTTGTGAGAATGAACGGAGTCCACACTGCAACCAATCACTACGGCGCCAGCGGCTTCGAACTCTCTGAGGTGTTCGCGGAATTGAGTCAACTCCGTTGGGCATACGAACGTGAAGTCCAGCGGATAGAAAAACAAGATGACCCATTTCCCTTTGTAATCGCCCAGAGAAATATCTTTTACTTCACCTGCGTCAAACACGGCTTGTGCGGAAAAATGAGGTGCTGGTTGGTTAATCATTGGCATGGACACTGTCTCCTTGTATCTGCTATTTATAGATGCCCCCGATAGGGCTGAAACTCAAGGAGAAACTGTGAAAATCATCTCTTGGAATGTGAATGGAATTAGGGCTTGTTACAAGAAGGGCCTGATGGATTTTGTGAATGCGGAAAAGCCCGACGTTTTCTGTGTTCAAGAAACGAAAGCTCACATTGATCAGGTCGAGGATGACGCGCGGAAATTGGCGTGGGAACATTCTTACTGGTCTTCAGCAAAACGCAAGGGATACTCCGGAGTTGCCACTTTCACTCACCTGGAACCCAAGAGTGTGCAATACCACTTCAATGAAATTCCCGATTATGAATCTGAAGGCCGTATCGTAATGTCGGATCACGGCGCTTTTGATCTTTACAATATTTACTTTCCTAACGGCGGATCTGGAATTGAACGCCATAACTTCAAACAACAATTCCTCAAAGATTTGAGCCTTCATCTTAAAGAAAAGCTAAAATCAGGTCGTGAGGTTGTTGTTGTCGGAGATTACAACGTCGCCCACGAGAACATTGACGTTTTTGATCCGATCCGTTTGTCCAAAGAAAGCGGCTTTCTTCCTGAAGAACGCATTTGGTTTGACGAGTTTCTAGAGTTGGGATTTATCGACACCTTCCGTTATTTTAAACCCACCGAAGCAAAGCGTTACTCGTGGTGGGATATGCGCACGTTTGGACGTATTTCAAATCGCGGTTGGCGCATTGACTACATTTGTATTTCAAAAGGCCTTGAGAAATATCTTTCTTCAGCGGATATTCTCGACCAAGTTGAAGGATCTGATCACTGCCCTGTGGTGGCAACATTGGATCTTTAAGGAGTCTTAGGTGATTTTCGTTCCATTCCCACTTGTCGTGGCTGAAATCGTGATTTTCTTTTTGGCGGTTAAGCAGTGGGGATTTTTTAATACTCTGGGTCTTTATCTTTTACCATGTCTTCTTGGGTTCTTTATCGTGGCAACCGTGGGTCGCATTGCTATCATGACTTTGCAAAGCACTGTGATGCGTGGGCAGCTTCCAGCTTCGCGTATTTTGCATTCAGGGGCGATCTTTCTGTCTGGTTTGCTTTTCCTGATTCCTTCATTCTTTGCACGCGTTCTTGCGGTGATTTTATTTTTGCCAGGTCTTCGTCATTTGGCCGTGTGGAGATTTAAAATCTTCATGGCAAAGCAGATTGCCAAAGGCACAGCGAATTTCAATTTCGGTGCAGGACCTTTCGGTTTCGGCGCAGGCAATATGGGCGGCGGCGGATTCCGTTACTATGAATATCGCAGCGACGGTTCGGGGTTTGATCAAGCTCCCCAAGAGCGCGACGTTTACGAAGCGAACGTGCTAGATGTCACCCCATTAAAAATTGTCCATGAGAAAAAAGACGACTCTGAGTCCTAAAGGTACGGACTTACTTTGGTAGCGCTTGTGCGTTAAAAGTGGGTTCTGATGTAGCGGGCGACTTTCTTCGTGAAAGCGTTTTCGGGTTCGTTTTTTCTTTTAATCAAATAAATAAAGCGACGATCTTTTTTAAATCCTCCAGGCGAAGGAATTTCTTCGAGTTGCCCAGAGGATTGTTCATTGTGTAAACGTACGACGAAGTCGGGGCAATAAAGAACAGAGGCCCCCTTCTGTGTCGTCAATAAAGCGGTCTCAAGCATTTCAAATTCATACTTAACAAATCTCGGAAATTTTTCTTGAGGCCATCCGTCCAACGATTGAAATGGAGTTGCTGGAGATTGTACTGGGGTCGTGGGAATGGCGAAGGGTAGCTCTGAAAATTCAGTTTTGAAAAACTTTTTCTTTCCAAAGATCTTCATTTCAAAAGAGCCCAATTTAATAAAATCCAAGCCCTCTTGAGGAAGGGGGAGATAAGTTAGACCGTAATCAATCTGGTTTTTAATAATGGCGTCTTCGATATGTCCCGGTGTCAGCTCTTGCAGGCGAAAACGTTCTTCGGGAAATTCTTTAGCGAGCACATCGGCAAAAAGATAAGTGCTAAAAACTTCGAACGTGCCAAGACGAATTTTAGGCGAGATTGCGGGGGGCTCTTCTGAAATTCGCCCTTTCAATTGATCGTATTCTTCCAATAACTTTTTACTATTGTAATAAAAATCCAATCCGCGCGGAGTGATTTCAATGCGTCTTCCGGAGGCCTGCAGAAGGGGAAAGCCGATTTCGTCTTCTAAAGTTTTGATGGCTTTTGACAGGGAGCCCGCCGTGATCCCCAAAATTTCCGAAGCCTCGCGGATGTGACGAGTTTCAGTGACGACATGAAAGTACTTAATGCGAATGATGTCCATATGGAAACAAATGTTTCAGATAATTCGCTATTAAGCAACGATTTGACTGGATAGGAATAAGCACAGGAGGTTTTTATGAAATTCTTATTTGGCTTATTCTTTTTGGTTCTTTTAGGTGAAGGCGCTTTGGCACAAGGTATGGAGTTCCGTCCAATAGTAAGAGAAGGCTACGCCTCCTTTGCAGAAACGTCGGCACCCGTGCAACTGGCGCAACAGAGAGCCGAATACGCGGCTTTTAAGTGGTGCAGTGAGGCTTTGCAAATTGATTCCGCATTTCGCTTGGAAGAATGGTCATATAAAGCAAAGCTCGATGCGAACATGAAAGAAATTGGTTACTTTGCTGAATCCAAATTCAGTTGTGTGCCTTCGAAGCCTGTGCGACCAAAACCACCAATAACGCCTGAAAAGGAATGCTCTAAGAAGAGTCGACCTTACGGACCTTACTGTTATTGGGACGAAGATCATTGCCAATGTGATTTTTAAGTCCGTACCCTTTAAAGATTATTTTGCGGAAGAGATAACACGGGCCTTTTGGTTTGATACCACAGGGCCAAAGTATTTTCTGAACATGCTTTGTCCAAGGTGAGCGGATTTAACCGTCCAGAATTTTTTATTCACAGTGATTGCTGCCACGGCGATTTTGCGTTCGTTGTCCAAAGCATAACCTACGAACCAATCAACACGGCCACGAGGATTGTCGCCAGTAAGGTGACCTGTTTTACCACCCATCTCAATTTCACGGAATTTGCGGTCTTTGATGATCGGGCGGAACGAACGGCGAGATGTTCCCGCTGTCACTGTTTGCTCCATCAACTCGCGAACTTTCGCAGCCGATTCTTTGGTCATGATATTGCCGTTAGTTAAAGTCGCACCCTCATAAAGAGTTTCGCCTTTTTCGTCCGTAACAGTATCAATCAAATAAGGAACAACGACTTGGCCATCGTTAGCAACGGAAGCCGCAATCATCGCGCCTTGAACGGGGCTCATGCGATTTGTTTTATTGTAACCTGAGGCCACCTCTGCCAATTCAAAACCTTTTCCTGGAGGAATATAGGCAACACCCATATCAACTGGGAAGTCAGCAGGGATCTCTTGATTGAACATAAAGCGGTTGGCGTACTCATTAAGATCTTCGGGGTGAAGGTTCTCAATGCTTAAGCGTCCAAAGGCTGTGTTAATGGATCTTGCGAAAGCGTCTTTCAGAGTGATGACATTTGTCCAACGAGTGACTTTGTCAGAGAGAACATTCTTTTTATAAAGAGTGTACGCGCCGCCATTATAACGGATTTTGTGTTCTGGAGTCACACCGGCTTTATCAACCGCGGCTGTCGCTGTCACAACTTTGAAAACCGAAGCGGCCGGAAAGGTCGCTTGCAGATTTAAGTTCGTCGCTTGCGGGTTGTCGCGCTGAAAGCTCGACATTGCTAAAACCTCGCCCGTCGAAGCATCAATCATAAAGATCGCGCCGTAATCAGGCTTATAAGACTTTAAAAGGCGGTCGGCTTCTCTTTGTAAGCCGTCGTCAATTGTGTAATTGAGAGTGACGGAGTGATCTTCACCGTTCCATGGGAGCTCGAGTTTTTCAGGGAACTGATTTAAACGAATCTTGTCACCAAGAGCTTTAGAAATTTGAACGCGCTGATCGAGTTGAGTTTGAATTTTCTGGTGGACTTGAGCTTCTTGGCTTTCGGAGGCTGTGAAACCCATTAGAGAATAGAGGGCCGTCAGGCATGCTACAGAAAATCCGAATAGTTTTAACAACTTATATTTGTTTTTAGAACGCATTATTTTATGGTAGCACCAAGAAATAAACGCTTTCAAGGCCATTCTCAGAAGAATACGCCGGAAAGCCATATCTCGTGCGCTTTTGGGGCTATTCTTACGTGACTCTCAGAGGGACTTGGACTAAAGACTATTTTACATGAAGACTAAAGAACGTATCCTCCTCACTTCCATCGAACTCTTCAACCGCAGCGGCGTCGTAGCTATCACGACCAATCACATCGCAAAGGCGATGGATATCAGCCCTGGAAACCTCTATTTTCACTATGACAATAAGGAAGAGATCTTGGTGGAGCTTTTCAAGCGCATGGCGAAGGACACTTACGATGTATGGCGCCCTCGTCGCACGAAGAAAGTGACTCCTTTAGAATTCATCAACGAAAACTTCGAACTTTACTGGCGCTATCGTTTCTTCCACCGCGAGATGTACGCTCTTCGCCGTCGCGATCAGCAACTCGCTAAGATGTGGAGAGCCCACATCCAAAAAATGATGAAATTGATGGTCATCCTTTACCGCCAATGGGTGAAGGACGGAAAAATGGCGAAGATCGACGAAGTTTCTGAAATGCAGTACATCGCCGAATCTTTGCTGGCGATGGCGACAACGTTCTTGCAGTTCTTCGAGTCTGCGGAAAAGCAGCCTGGAAAACGCAGCATTGAGCGTGGTAAGCATCACGTGGCTCGTCTTCTTTTGCCGTACACTTCTGGCGAAACAAAGAACGAGTTTGAAAAATTTCTCAAGTCCAAGCCAAAAACGTCACCTGAGATCTAATTAAAAGCCATTTCAGGTGGCAAGGTCGTTGCTTTGATGGGAGCCATAACGAAAGGCTTCCACAAATGAAAACCATAGCTGCGTTCCTCTCTATAGTTCTCTTTGCTTCAAATTCTTACTCTGCCACTCAATGTGCTCAGCTGAAGCAAGAACTTAAAGCTATGCAAGCGGCTCAACAGCAAGTCATGGCAAGCCTCGTAAATAATCACGAATCTTTTGCCTCTTCATTAGAGGAGTATTCAACAGTTGTGAAAACGGCCAAGGGGTCTTCAGTTAAAGTCGTCTCTTCACAAATGGATGAGTCAGCCCAAGCCTTCCGCACTCGCGGTCTTCAGGGGAAGAAGATGGCTTCTAAGCTCAACGACGCCACAGGGGATCTATTGGCGCGCGTAGCTTCGTGTCTTAAATAGCCTGCAGGCTATTGCGGCTGAACCTTTTTGAACAGCCCCCCTATGTCTCTCAAGTCCGTTCGGACCCTGTCATCTATCAAAATCCATGTTTCATAATGAGAATCTAAGGGGCAAAACCTCTAAGAAAGTTTCTTTTCCCCTCGCCAAGGGCTAGAATTTCTAACGCGCTGCGGATGAATGTAGGGATCTAATCAAAAAACTGGTTATAATTTTAAGAAAATGACCAGGAAATCCTCCTCTGAGGACGCCCGGGTCGGCGCATCTATGGCTACATTCAGGGATTCATCAAGATTTTCATAGATTTGTTTAATTTTAAGTTAATGTAAGATTTTTTAGTTGCAAAATTTACATAGGTAGAACTTAATAGGTCAGTTCCAAATTGGCACTTATGCTGGAAGGAACAGGGGGGCAATATGGCTATCTCTGAAAAGCTCGTCGCTGAATGCAGACAAAAGCTTTTGCAATCGAAGCAAGACATCCTCAACAGAGTGAAAGAGGCTCGATTGAACTTGGACCAGAACGAGGAAAAGGGTGGAGACGAAGGTGATCAAACCGTTCGTGTGTTGGCTGAACAAGAATTCCTCAGCATGCACGAAAGACTCCGCTCACAATTGATGGAAATTGAAAGCGCTTTAGCTCGCATTGAGAGTGGTGCTTTTGGTTACTGCGAAGAGACGGAAGAGGAAATCGAGCCGGAGAGACTTCGCGCGATTCCTTGGACTCGTCTTAGCATCGAAGGTGCTGAAATTCGCGAATCCATGAACAAACGCTACGCTCGCGGCTAAAATCAAAAGCGTACATTATATATAGATATCATCTCGAGGGGATAAGGGGATGTGCACGAGTGCGCGTCCCCTTTGTTTTTTGTCGGCCCAAGTGTGGTCAATCGCATGTAAACACGAAATTATTACTTTCATTGAAGTTCTTCTGCCCAATCTCAGTTGTTTTTTATATAAGCGCTCTCCAAATAATAAAAAGTTTATATGGAGATCCTTGTGGGAACGTTTCGTTTTTTATTCCTCATAATGTTGGCTAGCTCTTCGTTCTTTTCGGAAGCGGTATTTGCTAATTTTTTAGCTATTCGAGTAAATCCGATCTCCGAGGTTTCATCTCCAAATGCGACTGGGTGCAATCGTCCTGAAAATACTTGTGTAAATGTTAATAAGCTTCCTCAGGCTGGAAATGCTGCGAAGTGTGTGATCGCCGGAAACTTCAACAAAAAGATTATGGCCGCCGCTGCTCCGGGTGTTTATCTTTACATTTTTGAATTTCAGAATAACTGCAAAGGTAAAGTTCAGGTCAACGTAAAGGCAAACAATGATTGGAGTCCCGAGGCTGGATGGATCGAGCCGGGTGCTCATATCGGGTTACGTGTTGCATACGATTCTTCTGGGGATACTCCGACAGATGTCTATTTTCAGGATCCAAATGCACCAAATCCTATAATGCCGCCACTTGATACAATCGCAGGTAGTTCATATGCTTCGTATGCCCCATTCGTTGAACAGTGTCGTCCAGGGGTAGGTAGCCCAAATATTCCGGGCCATTCTGTTTTAAATTTAGATCGTCAGTCACTATCTGAAATTATTCCCCTAACGGGAACTCCATTTTATTTGCTGTATTCTAGTGATCGTTTTAAAGACGGTTCCAGTTTCAAAAGCGCAGTTGGAGCTAGCTTGGGGGGATGGAGTCTTTCCAATCACCATTATTATGATGTTAAGAATAAGATTGTATATTTCGGAGACGGACGCACTAGATATATTGAGTTGGAAGCTGGTGAAGATGATAGCGGTTACTCTGTAGGAAGCGGCAGTGGGGACGAAATATACTTTTTCGACGTAGACGGAAAACACACCACAACTTTACAAATGAATCCTTCAGTCGTTCTTTGGACATTTTCTTATGATCCGATCACGGGAGCGTTGACAGAGGTCTTAGATAAATATGGAAAAACTTATTCGGTTAGTAAATTTTCTTTCTCGACTCCGTATGGACAGACAACTCAGTTAGACTATGACTCGTCCGGAAATTTGAAGGCAGTTACGAATCCAAATGGAGAAACTTACTCTTTGCAAAGTGATGCGTTTGGCCGTTTGACGTTATTTCAAAGGCCTAGTGGACGTTCGACAACTTTGACTTACGACAAGGTTGGAAATTTGATCACGGATTCAGGTTCCGGCGGAAGCTCGATTTCAATCGCTGCTTTATTTAGCGATGGTGCGATGAAAATTAAAGCGACAACCGCGACTGGGAAAACGACGTATACGCAGATCGAGGAAAGCAACGGTATTGTATATCACTCTTATCAGAATGCGTTCGGTGGCTCGTCGGTCACCTCGTTTGAAAATGGGAATGGTCATCGCTATACGGACATGTACGGGAATGTGTATACGTCCCAATTGGCATTGACCCCGTATCTCTTTGATAATTTTTATGAGAGTGTATCTAGCCTTCAAATTGCAAAATCAAATATTAGTGTAATTGCAGAAACTACAAAAAATATTGAGTATAGAACGGAGAAAGATGGAGAGCATTCTCATCAGATAACAACCGTTACATTGCAAAAAGACCCAAAGAGAGTTTTTGTTGAAGATTTCGATAGCGGTGTTGAGGCGGACGGTGTTCCGAAAACTCCTAGTTATACGAACCTAAGTCCTCTTAAGAGAAAAACGAAACTGACCATAAACAGTTTACGTCAACCTCTGTCCCTAGAGGTTGAAGGATTGCTTCCGGTAAAATTCGATTACGATTTAAATGGCAAACTGGCGACTCTTGGCCAAGGTGACATTCTTCAAAAATTCGAATACGACAACTATGGCAACTTATCTGCGATCGTAGATCCCTTGGGACGTGCAACTAAATATTCATATGATAAAGCAAATCGTATCTCTGCGGTGTCATCGGGAGGGCAGACTACTTCATTCTCCTATGATGCCGATGGAAATATAACGAGTGTTACCCCTCCTGGAAAAGCAGCGCATGCGTTTTCTTACAATGTGCTAGGCTTGGTGGCGCAATATATGCCGCCAAGTCTTCAGTCGAAGATGTCCGGAGCGAATGTTTACTCATATGATCTTGATAAAAGACTTACGAAGATTAACTTACCAAGTGGTGAGCAAGTTGATTTTAATTATGACCCACGTACTACACTGTTAACGTCTGTAGGGACGCCTCTGGGAAAATATTCATTCGATTATAGACCAAAAACAGATTTGATTAACATGATCACGACTCCCGATGGTGTCGCCACTAACTATGCGTATGTTGGAAACTTCCCAATTGAGCAGAATTGGATCGGTCCCATCAATGCGTTTGTTAACTATGCCTACAATACGGATGGGACACTGGCATCTGTGGGAATTGCTGGTGCGAATAAAAAGTATGTAACTCAAGCAATAAATTATGACCTCGATTCCTTAATTATTGGGGTAGGAAATATTAGGTTTGCGAGAAATAGCTTTGGCGCAATTTCTTCTTCAGTTTTAGGAAAAATAGATGAATCAATTCAATTCAACGACGTAGGGAGTGTGATTTCTGACTCCTTTGCGTTTGATAAGCAAGGTCTGTTTTCTCTGGGGTATACTCGCGATAAAATTGGCAGAGTAATACAAAAAAATGAAGTTCAAGGAACAGTGTCTCGCGTGTCATCTTACGAGTATGACGTACAGGGGCGACTTGTTAAAGCATCGTCTGGAGCAGATGCTAGAACTTATACGTACGATACCAACGGGAATCGAATTGGATTTGTAGGCTATGGAAAGTCTTTAGTGGGCACATACGACGAACAAGATCGTCTTATTTCGTATGGTGATACAAAGTACGAGTACACAGATAATGGCAGTCTGCTTTCAAAAGCGGAAGTTGACCCAGTAACGAAGACGACAAAGATCACCAACTATACTTATGATGTGTTCGGAAATTTGCGAAAAGTTGTTTTGTCTGATGGTAGAGTAATTGAATATATAATCGATGGGCAGAATCGTCGCATAGGAAAGAAAATTAACGGAAAATTGGTTCAAGCTTTTGTCTATCAGAATCAGTTGCAAATTGCTGGTGAGCTGGATGGAGCGGGAAATCTTGTTAAAACGTTTGTGTATGGGTCGAAGATCAACATCCCTGATTACGTAAACTACAACGGAAAACAATACAGAATTGTTTCTGATCAGGTTGGCACACCGAAGCTGATCGTTGATTCTTCAAGTGGACAGATCGTCGAAACTTTGAGTTTCGATGAGTTTGGAGTTCCGCAGGGAAAAGTCAGTTCTGTTATTCCGTTCGGTTTTGCGGGTGGGCTTTTGGATGCGGATACTGGTTTGATGCGTTTGGGTGCGAGGGATTATGATCCGGAGACTGGGCGGTGGACCTCGAAAGATCCGATCCTTTTTAGAGGTAAAATGACGAATCTTTATGGCTATTCATTTAATGATCCGATTAATTATCTTGATAGAAATGGAAACGAGCCGATTACTGCCGCAACAGCTGCAACGGCGGTAGTTGCAGGATTCTTTTCGGGAGCAGTCACCAATACTGTGATGGCTTATGTAAATGGCGAGAGGAACTCTTCCAATCTAATCTCTGCTTTTATATTGGGAGGAGTTGGAGGTGCTGCCGCTGGAGTCGGTTTGGTTACGGGAGGCATAGCCGCAGGTATCGGGGTTGCTTCGTCTTTCATAATAGACATTAGTTCGCAGCTATTAAATAATAGTAGCATGTTTGATTTGAGGGATTTTGCAAATGGCGTACATGCAATTAAGGAAGTGCGGAATCCAAAATGTAAAGATTGAGGAAAAATGAATTCTGAAAAACAGCGTGAGCCTGTCATGAAGCTGCTCGTGATATATTCGCTAGCTGCAGTCGTATTTTTTATTCCTTTTTGGACATATGTTTGTTTTGACGAATGGATGGCAACTGGAGATTTCAAGTGGGGAAATTGGATATTCATTGAAGTCATCTGTTTTTCAGGTGCCTTTTTTCTTTTTAGGAAAGCCCGAGGTTACGGCTGGTTAAGATTCCGCAGGAAAAAATAGTTATAATACCGAAAAGTGAACAACTGTATTTTTTCTCAACGTGAGGTCCAAAAAATGTTGGGAGCGGATGTTGGTTGGAAAATAGGCATTTGGCCTTTTATTATTGGACTTAATTTGAGTCTGTTTTATTTATAGGATCTAGTAGATAAAGATATGTCCATCTTTCGATGGATAGATGGACACCCATTTACCTGCAAGCCCCTCCTAATACGTTCCCGCCAGTAAGGTATTCATACCAAATGTCCCTAATGTTTCCGCCGCACTTCTCAACACTGCTGTGTCCTTACTTATTCTTCTTAATCCAGCCGTAATAACACAGAAATAAAGAGTAGATAAAAAGAGATAATACAACACAAAGCAGAAGTACATTGACTCGCATGCTCTCGGCAGGAGCGCCTTCCTTTGATAATTGTTTGAAATCAGATTTCAACTGTAACAGCATTACGCTGCTGAGGACTAAAATTATTGGTCCTCCTATTTTTGTACTTATTTTAAAAAGTTCTGAGTAGTCCTTCACACAGCCCTCTAGTTGCGCGAATCACAACCGTCAATAGCTTTTATTCCGTTTTTAATATCCTGTTCGGCACTTGGAGGAATGGTAGCTGGCAATAAAGCTGCATTCAATCCTAAATCAACAAATGTGGCAGCAAAGACACCAGCAAATGAAGTAGTAGCAGAAATCTCCGCAGTCCATATCGCTGCCGCACTTACAGCTAGGGGCAAACTCCCCGCAACACCGATCAAAGGAACAAGACCCGCAGCTTCTCCTATCTCTAAAGATGTCGCAATTCCCGAAAGAGTTCTTTGAGAAGCGGGTGTCGTCACCATGTATGAATATAAATTAAATGAAGCTCCGACAGCCGCAAACGCGGCACCAACACCACAATACCAAACTTGCTGTTTGGATCGTAATAGTTGATGGGATCCCCGTAACTATAGCTATATAAATTCACTTGACCACCATTAAATCCAATAGGGTCCTTATTGGTCCAACGACCTATTATTGCGTCGTAATCCCTAGCACCAAGAAGAAGTATTTGAAATTTATTTCAACGAAGTTCGACACGTATATCAATATTCTGACATTTTGTCTTTGGATCACGATTTAATAGATGTCAACTTTAGCGTGCGTCTTAAAGATGGTTTTTCATTCTTAATTAATTCTGATTTAAGAATGGAAGTTGAGAGTTTGCCGGAAGAGTACCGTGAGATGTATCTGAAGCGTGATGAGTCTCAAAAAATACCGGTTCCTCAAAAGAGTTCTTTCAACAAAAAACGCATTTGCATATCAGCTAACCTTACGGGCAACTTGTTAATCCATCGCCTGCTTTACTAAGTCCCGCATTTTTGGGACGAGTTCTTTTTCAAACCACGGATTCTTTTTTAGCCAGATATTATTTCGCGGTGAGGGATGTGGCATGGGGATGAATTGGGGATAGAACTTTTCCCAGTTTTTCACCGTTGTTGTGAGATCACCAGCAGATGACGGCAAGAAGTGATCAATGGCATACCCGCCGATCAGAATATGCAGTTCTACATTTTTTAAGTGCTCACGAATTTCTTTCATCCATTTTTTAGCGCATTCGGGACGGGGAGGAAGGTCTCCTGATTTTGCTTTTCCGGGATAACAAAAGCCCATAGGAACAATGGCGATTTGGCTAGAGTCATAAAAATCTTCTCGCGAAATATCCAACCACTTGCGAAGTCTGTCGCCACTGGCGTCGTTCCAGGGTGTTCTTGAATGATGGGCTTTAATTCCAGGAGCTTGTCCGGTGATCAAGATTTTTGCTGAAGAAGAAAAATTTAAAATCGGTCGAGGCTCTAAAGGTAAATGGGCTTTGCATAGAGTGCATTTTTTAACTTTTTTAAGAAGAAGGTCGTCGCTCATACTTACCGATTCCGATTGCACCAAGTGCAAATATACTGCTGGGTCCCACTGAAAGTTCCCACGTAGTTTGCGATATAAGGAGAAGCGCAGACTGCAGGATTAGTGACGATACCTTGGTTGCTATTCATGCAACGCAAGTCGGGATTGCAGCGTAAGTTCATTGGAGAATTCACTCCGTCGAAGGCGCCGCCGACAGCCTCACAAGCTTCGGCCAATGAACCTGGGCCAAAACATTGGTGAATGCGCGCAAGTGTTGCGCTGATCGGAAGGACGTTGAGATAAATGGGGATTCGTCTTTCAGCGGCTTGACTCTTCCATGGAATATCTTTGGGAGTGATAACGATTTCGGCTTCATACTTATTAAGAGCACCAATAAAGGGTGGCCAATCCAAAGTCACAACGCGGGGATTGCCACTGTCATCCAAGGCTCTTTTTTTTACGATAACGGCTATTTTTTCTATCGTGATATCGGACTCGTTACTTCTCCAGCCGTCTTGAAGGGGGCCCGGCTGATTTGCATAGCTTGTATTAATACGCAAAGGCTGTTCGACGTTTATAAGTGTAGGATTGATAGTTTGAGATAAGGAGCCCAAAAGGCGTCCGCATGCTACTCCGTCATTAATTTCAAGACGAATGGTAGTTATGAGCGATTGAAAATCCTGCTGACGTCTTCGTGTTGCTGAAGATTCATCCGACGTTTTTAATAGATTCAGAAGGACGGGAAACATCAGCGCCACGAGAGCGACAATGCTCAAAGTTATTACGAAGGCGGAGCCCTTCCTGTTTAACTGCACTGCATGCAAATGTAAAAGTCCTCCTGATTCGTGATGGATGTTGTACATTTTTTTCCGCAACTGACCTCGTGAGTATGAATAAATCTTCCTAAAATAGAAGGCGTCGCTCCAGACGGACAAGAGGTTGTATTCGTGATGGGATTTCGATAGTCGCCACTGAAGGAAGGATCACAACCTTGGTCGCTGGGGGAGCACGTAAGAACAATATAGGTTCCTTTCATCTGACAATTTGTTGATGGCTTGCAAGTATTTGAAGAGGACACATAAGTTCCTCCCATCGCCGTGCATGCATCTGCCAGTGAATTTTCAATATGACATTGAGCAATTGTATTTAGAGGACCAATCAGTATGGGAACTTCAATGAAACGTGTTCTGAGTTCGGTGGTCTCAGGTCCCATTTGTTCTTCAAAGCGGATTTTTATCTGGGCGACTTTGCGAGTGTAGGTGTTGGCTCCAATCTGCATTGTGGAGGAAGCGGAACCTTTGTCTTTGATCGTGACGTTTTTGATAAGCAACTGATTGTTGATTCTAAAATTATCGTTGATCGGTAAAGTGTTCCCACCGTATCCGTTGTAGCCATTGATAGTTAAGGGAGCTTCAGTCGCGGTGGGCGCAGGTAAATTCATCAAAGCTGTGCTGCACCCCACGGAACTTTGTAACCACTTTCCGAGTGAACTCATAAACTCGTTCGACTCTGTTTTGTTTACTATATTCGCCTGTCGTTTGAAGACGACTTGGACGATGGCGCCAACTCCTATCGACACCACTGCGAGGATTGCTAAACTCATAAGAATCTCTACGAGAGTAAAACCATTCTTATTTTGATACATGTACGTTCCGGTGTGAGTTTTTTCTTCTATCGAGCCGATACTTTAATCTCCTTATTTCTATTTCATCACATTTTTGGTAAAATAAAAATGAAATGAAGCAAGAACATTTACTGTACGTTGTTTTAAGTTTAGTTGCCTTCGCAGGATTTGCGGGTTTCGGAAAAAATTCTTTTTCAGTTTCTCTCAGAGAGAAAATCTCTGCTCCTTTTTCTTCTGCCGAACATTTGCATTCCGGTTCGGGGTATTCCTCACATTCCTCTGTTTCTTCGTCTTCATATTCTTCATCTTCGGCATCATCTTCCTCTTTGTCCTCTCCGCGTTCGAATATTTTTGAGAAAACATATTCTCAAGTTGCGAATTTTTTTGGGTTTGAGGATGGCCGCGCAAAATCTTCTTACTCGCTGGCATCGAATTCTTCCCCCGACCCGTCTTCTGGCGGAGGTGCTGGTGGTCGTGGAGGCGGCGGCGGAGGAGCCGGTGGTGGTGGTGGCGGAGCTGAAGAGAGTGGAAAAAAATCCGGTTCAAAAGGGGCTGGAGGTTCCGCAGCGTCTGCAAGTAAGCCTTCGGATGAAAAAGGCAAAGGCAATGCCGAAGAAGAAGATGATGATGACGATGATGATGAAAAAGAGGATGAAGATCCAGCTCTGCCTGGAGGGAATCAACCAATTCCTGATCCGATAAAAACCGCTTCTGAAGAAGCGAAAAATAATTTTACTTCAGAATCTCATCTTTCGGTGCCCTTTCCGAACGACCTAGATTACCGTCCTTTGGACATCGAAGATGGAGTTTCGGCGATTCACGGATATAATACAAACTTGCAAGTGAATGTGAGTTTAATGGCAAAAGCTGGAACATATGGACCTTCGGAGCTGCAAGGATTTTTGGAAGAGTACGGCTCTGCCATTCCCGGTTTTAAGTCATCTATTGTAGAGAATATCACAGAGAGTTCGGCGGAGCGTCCGCCTGCACAGAATACGAGTGGACTCAGTTCTCCCTATGTCTGGTCGATGCAAATGGGCAGTAACACTTTGACAGTCGCTCTTGTTCAGCGTGAAGATGGTCAGGGAACATATCTCGCTATTCTTTCCGGTCCTACTGCTTACTTTGACAGTAACGAAGACAAATATGACGCCATTTACAGCCAGATTAAAGCGAACCCTTAATTTTAGTTTTCTTGAAAGACAGATCTTCTCTTTTTTATTGGCTTTCGTGGGTGTTGTTTATGAACTGAGTTTTGCGCAAATGCTGTCAGCTACTTTGGGCAACACAGCTCTTCGTTATGCGACCACCATCGGACTTTTTACTCTGACTTTAGGATTGTCTTCAATTCTCTACGATCGTTGGAAGATCGCACTCCCGTATTTGCAATTGTCTCTTGTGGCAGTAGGAGCATTGGGCCCTCTGTGGATTATTGTCGCTGATCCAAAAAATTTTCCTGAGTCTTTTTATTCTGCGATGGAGGTTCTGAGTTATGTCCCCATCATTGCCGCGGGATTCATCTCAGGTTTTGAATTACCTTGGTTGATGGATAATGTTTCGGGGAATCGCAAGTCTTTTATTTTGGCTTGGGATTATTTCGGAATGTTTATTGGAACTTTGGTTTTTCCTTTGTTTCTTCTTCCGGTCTGGGGCGTTTCTAATAGCCTGTATTTCTGCGCACTCTTAAATGCCGTCGCGTTTGCGTACCTTTTAACAAAGGTAGGTAAGACACCGTGACAATTTATCTTCTTTCCTTTCTTCTTTCTTTTTGCAGCATCAGCTATCAGTTCGTGATCGCCCGCGTGTTGATGCAGTTTTCAAATGACGAAATTCTAAGTCAATCGATCACTTTGGGTTTTTACCTTGTGGCGATGGGGTTGGGATCACAGGTCGTGGGATTTCTAAAAGAGAAAAGTGAGCGTCGAGCGTTGTTCTTACTTGAAATGTCGTTGTCGCTTGTGGGCCTCTTTCTTGTGCCTTTGCTTTATCTCTCGTACACTTTTTTATCGGTGTTCTTGTATAGGTATTTACCGTTCTGGACGGGCTGGGGGCAGGGAGCTGAAAAAGTTTTCTTCTTACAGGGCTGTACGCTGCTTGTAGGTTTTTTAACGGGCATGGAGTTGCCTTTATTAATAAAAATCCAAGAAAGAAATTCAGGGAAGAATTCCTTCAATCGTGTTCTTGGAATCAATTATCTCGGGGCTTTGGCGGGATCCTTTGTTGTGTCCCTTTATCTTATTCCTCTTTTGGATTTGGCACGAAGTTCTGTCTTGATGGCCGTTCTGAATTTTTTGGCTGTGGTTATAATCGCGTTCGGGGTACGAAAAAACATAAAACGCTGGGGAGCGACGATCGTGGCTTCCATTTTATTTTTTGCAGCCGCCTTTCAGACGCTGAAACATACCGATGCGATTGAACAGGCTTATATTAAAAGTTTCTATTCTGAAAGTCGCATTCCTGAATTTTCATGGACGGCGGTAAAAAACTTCTTTCTTTATATGGATGATTTCGCCGATGTCGATCGTTACGTGACTCCGTATCAGATTATCGACATCATTCCGGATAAATTTATGAAGTCTGGCGAAGACTCAGGCGATTTTTCCCTTTACCTGAATATGCAACCTCAGTTCAGTCGGCTGACTCAGCGGACTTATCATGAGTCCATGGTGGAGGGGGCGATCAACCTTTCCGGCAGTCATCCTAAAGAAGTCTTGGTTCTTGGTGCCGGTGACGGACTTCTCGTGGCGGAACTTCTGAAGCATAACGACATTCAGAAAATTATTTTGGTAGAGCTGGATCCTTTTATGATTCAGCTGGCAAGAGAACACAAGGACATCAAAGAACTCAATCGCGGTTCTCTTTTTGATCCGCGTGTGGAGGTAGTGATCGGGGATGCCTTTAATTATATTCGTCGAACCAACAAAGTTTTCGATGGTGTCTTTGTGGATTTTCCGTTTCCCGTGAGTTATGAGTTAGGAAAACTTTTTAGTGTGGAATTCTATTCAGCCCTCAAGGCCGTCATTTCTCCTCAAGGATTCTTTGTTGCCGATGTGCCGATCTGGCGAGGGTTGGGATATGAGAAGTCAAAACCGAAGCCATCTCCTCAGGATATTGTCTTGAGTTCACTTCATGCTGCAGGTTTTGATAATGCTGTTGTCTTTGGTCCTATTGAGGCTTTCCTGTTTGTCTCGAACAACACAAAGAAACCCGCTTTTGACTATGAATCGCTGTCACCGTGGTTGGCGAATGCCACTTTGTTGAATCTGACGATTTTAACTTCTGTGACGAACGACGCGGATATTTCTAAAACAAACGTCAACAGCATCTACCGTCCGAAGAGGTTTCGATGGTGAACCGATTGCAGCATGGTCTGTTAGCCCTTCTACTTTTGTTTTCTTGTCAGGCTCTGTGCGTGCCGATGTCTTTGTATATGGATTCATCGACGCCTGGTTATTACAAACTTGTGCTCAGTCGTCTCTTGCAATGGTATGAAGTGAAGACGGGGGCATCCATCACCGAAAGACTGACTCCTGAAGAACGTAAATATGTTCAGTACAGTCTTGAGCATATTTCGGACTGGGCTTATAAGGTGTCGCCTTTGTCGTATTGGAATTACTTTCGTCTGACGGCGACCTCTAGTAAGGGAAACTTAAAAACCCGCAGGCTTGCTGTTGGTCCCACGACTTGGACTGCTGAGGCACAAAAAATGGCGGAAGGTATTTTATATAAGCGTGGTATCAAGCTCTTAGTTAATAAAAAGGTATCCGATCTTTTGTGGCTTGAGTGGAATCTGGATGATAATGAATTCGCCGTTTATTATAAAGAAAATCTTTCGGAGATAAAAAACGGAGTGCCTCATTCGGAGCTTTATGAGGAAAAAGCTCTTCGCGGTGAGTTTTACCGGAATAATAAACGGATTTCAGAAAAGTTTTTTGTCTCATATAAGAAAACGCCCGAAGAGTTGAAGCATGAAATCGTATTTGCTTCCCGAGTGATGCAGGTCGTGGATGTTTTTGCAGATGGAACAAGGGAAGCGCGAATTCTGGAACTCCGATCTTTTGACGACCGTTTTATGAAGGGGCCTATAGCGGCTTTGGCTGACGCGATTTTAGGTGAATTCAATATGCCGGCTGATTATATGATTTACAGATCCCCGAATGAAATGGAGCTGTATTACCCGTGAAAACAAAGCGGCTTCATCTTATTGATATCGTCCGGCTATTTTCTTTCGTTGCTATTGTTCATTATCACGCATTCAGTCAGGTATTTACTGATACCTATGCTGAACCGTTTGAGTCTCTTCCTTTTAAGGGGACTTTGTTTGGTTATCTAGTTGAGGGAACCAAACCCTTTTCTTTTTCGGGATTTAGCATTGTTGTTTTATCCTTCTTCCTTTTCGGCCGGCAGAATCTCTCCTCTGAAAAAACACGTCGGCTGTACGGGCTGATTGGCTTGGGCGCTCTTTTCTTGCTCTTTACGGGGCTTGGAAATTTATTTTCAGGTGTTTTCTGGGAGTGGGATGTGTACGAGTTTTTAATTGTCACCGTGGCCTCCGTTTTAGTGTTACAGCGACATCCTTCTTTTTTAAAAATTTTCGGTATTGTGGGACTTCTTTTAACTTGGATTCCGTTTTTTCCATTGGCAGAAAATGAGAATATTCCGTTGGTCGTACGCTCCATTTTATTTGGCGTATGTGACGAGGAGGGACGAGGAGGCTGGGCATTGCTTCCCTGGATAGGGTTAACGTGGTTTTGCTTTTATCTCGGAGTTTTGTCGAAATCAGAGTCTTTGCGCGCGAAACTTCAAAAAGGCTTTCTTAAGAAAGAGCTATTCTTTTGGGGACCGGTGTTGGCGGGAAGTCTTTTTTATTGGGGAGCCTTTTATGCAGTTCCGCTGGATCATAATTTTTATTGTTTCGTCTTTAGGCAAACACCCGTCGTATTTTGGTCGCATTTAATCTGGATCTTTTTCTTTATGCGCTTGTCTTTATTGGAAGGTGTGAATGAAAAGCTGCATGGCTTCGGGTTTGTTCGCTGGCTCAGTGGCTTAAAACTGTCCACGCACTTTGGTCTTTGCTACCTAATGCATCTTTTGTATCTTTTCGCTGCATCCTATTTTGCCGAAGACTTTAAGACACATACCATTGCGTACCACGTTTTTGTTTTCTCCGTCCTTCCTATGACAGAAATATTGGCTCGTTTGGTTTTAAGGGGAGTTTCTTTGATGCGCTCTGAAAGGCTGATTGCGAGGGATAAAGTATGACGTGGATTCTGGGTTCTCTCCGCAAAGATTTTCTTTGGCTTTATTTTCCGGGCCTAGCGGCCTTGTGCCTCAGTTTCTTCATTCTCAAGCCTTCTCCTTCAATGGCATTTCTTGTTTACACTTTCGTGGCCTTGCAGTTCTTTGATTCGGGACATGTCTATACGACTTTGTGGCGCACTTATTTCAACGCCGATGAACGTCGTCGCAGTAAAATGTATCTTTATGCTCCGCTATTTTTCTTTTTATTGTTTTGGGCCTGGGGTTACTTTCAGGTCCCAGGACTTGCAGCGTTTATCATTTACGCCACGATCTTTCACAACGTCCGTCAATTCTTCGGCATTCTTAAGTGGTATCAGCGTTTGAACAATCAATACCATTCGTGGGTCGACAAGTTTCTGTATTTCAATTGTTTCATGCCGCTTCTGATCGCACATTTTCGCACAGGCCCTTTATGGAATTATGATTACTCCGATCAAGATCTTTTTCGTTATCCGAATGCGGATATTTACAACGCCCTTTTGGTCGTTTATCTCGTCGGAATCATGTCTTGGTTGGTGTGCGAAATTGTATCGCTCAAAAAGCACAAAGAATGGAATCGGTTCTTATCAATCGCATTTCCGACTGTTCTCTATGGAATTTGCTTTCTTCTGGGGCGCACCGCTTCTGAAATTGTTTTTCCCTTAGTCGTCGCGCACGGAGTTTCCTATTTTGGATTGATGTCGCTAGCACTTTCTAGGACTCAAAAACGATTTAAGAACTTACAAATTGGCATGACTGTAGTGTTGTTAACTGCTTTAGTGTTCGGAAGTCTCGAAGGAATTTTTGAAGATCACTATCTTGATTTATCGAGTGCCGTGCTATCTCCACTGGTCGCGGTTTATCTGACGCCACTATTTTGCCACTACTACTTCGATGCCTTCCTTTGGAAAAAAACGCATCCGGAAAGTAAGCAAATTTATTCAAAGGGCTTTTAGCCTTGTTAGATAAAACTCTCAGGCCACTGAGTGTTTTCCAATAAGATCTCCACAACTTTTTCCAGACCGATTTTATCTTCGCCAGTAAAACGATTTAAAATCGGAGCGTCGATATCAAGAACACCTAGCAATTTTCCATCGTGAATCAAAGGAATCACAATCTCTGAGCGGGAAGCACTGTCGCAGGCAATGTGTCCTGGAAACTGATCGACGTCGGGAACAAGTTGAGTTTGCAAAGTTTTAGCGGCAGTTCCGCAGACACCTTTTCCAAGTGCAATGCGCGTGCAAGCCGGAAGTCCTTGGAAAGAACTTAAAAGAAGTTCGTTATTGTGCAAAAGATAAAACCCGACCCAATTGATGTCTGGCAGATGTTGATTGAGCAGCGCTGAAACATTCGCAAGATTCACGAACCATTCTTTTTCAAGAATGCCGGAAGCTTCAGAGAGAAGCTCTTTGTAGAATTTGGATTTATCGATATAGCTGATTCGTGCATGTGTCGTTTGCATGCGCTAGAGGTATCACAAAATTTTAGAACTTGCGAATAAGTCCTACAACAATTCCTCTGATAGAAACTTCTTCAGGGGAATACCACATGGATTTCATTGTGGAGTTGGAAGGACGAAGTTCGACTAATTTTTCAGAAGAACCACTGTCAGGGCGGGCGCGCACATAAAAACGTTTTACCGTAGCTTCGTTTTCAACGGTGGCCACGATAATATCGCCGTTACTTGCCGATTCTTGTTTTTGCACAAGGATAATATCTTCATCAAAGATGCCGTCTTCGATCATGGAATCACCTTGCACCTTCAGCGCAAATGATTTGGAAGGATTTCTAACCATGGAAGGAGGAACATCCACGAACTCGTCGTGTTTAAGAGCTTCAATAGGTTGACCCGCCGCCACTTTCCCAAGAAGGGGAAGTGACAGGATCTCGTCACGAGCCTGGAGGAGCTGAGAGCGAGGAGATCCTGTCTTCGTCGAGACTGATTTTGACTGGAGTTGTTCCTGCACCGTCGATGCAGAATGCAACACCTGGATCGCTCGTTTCTGACCCAAAGGATTTTCAATGTATCCTTTGTTCGTTAACTGCTTCAGATAATTCTGAACGGAATTAAACGAAGCCAGACCGAAGTGATCCTTAATTTCTTGATATGACGGAGAAACTCCTGAACTTAAGATGTGGCTCTCGATAAACTCGAGGACCGATTTTTCTTTAGGTGTCAGTGGGGGGAGGGGCAATTTCTTTGTCATAACTTACATATGAACTTACAGTGTAAATAATGTGTAAGTCAATAGCCTTTTTTAAATATTTTTAAAAGGTCCAGGTCTTTATGTTGTGGGAAGTCATACTGACAACCTTAGGGGGTGATTTCATAATTCACTCATCAAAATAGGAGGTCCAAATGTCTACTCTCGAAGTCGGTCAGAAGCTGGTTGAATATTGTCGTCAGGGTAAAAACCTTGATGCTGTCGAGAAGCTCTATTCAAAAGACATTCAAAGTGTCGAGGCCGTTGAGATGCCTGAAATGCCCCGTGAGATCAGAGGTATAGAGGGCGTTCGTAAAAAGAATCAATGGTGGCTGGACAACATGGAGTCTCATGGGACCTCAGTTTCGGAGCCTATGGTGCACGGGGATCGCTTCACTGTTCACTACAATTTCGATGTCACAGATAAGAACACCGGTAAACGCAGCAAGATGGAAGAGATCGCTGTCTACACAGTGAAGGATGATAAAATCGTGAAGGAAGAATTCTTTTATCAACAATAGATAAAAAGGGTTCCTTCGACACAAGGAACCCTATTCAATTTACTCTTCAGAATAAAACAAAAGATCCTCGATCACATCGCAGGTATTTTTATCTGCAGCAATGATCGTTGTTCCTGTATTGCTAGGAGCATTCCACTGAAGCGTGTAAAAGAGCACGTTTTTTTGACCAACAAGGTTTTGCATAACGGCGCGATCTTTTTCTTCATCCTCAGCCAAAGCCTCACGGATCATCCATTTTGCATCTTTGTGGGAAAGGGAAGCAATGCCTTCGTAACCCCAGTCAGAAGACTTCTTCGCCATGGTTTCGAATTTTTGAGAAAGAACGTCCAAGCAGACGTCGCCACCTTTGGCGAAAGCTTGCGAAGTGAATATCAAAGACAAGACAGCAAGGAAAACCTTCATAGACCACCCCGAATAAATGAGTTTTAAATTTGTGAGCTCCTTGTAGCAGAGATGGAGAGAAAAAGGGGAACTCTTCTGGGGAGAGGAAGTTTTTTCAGGAAGCGGCCCTGACAAAAGACGTCTCTTTTTGAGTCGGTTAGACAGCGAAGGTCATTTTAACGCGTTTTAAATACAATCCAGTCTGGAACGAATCTCGCAAAAGGGTTTCCTGTTGAAGCTTTAAATAGAACCATTGGAGCGCATTTATGAAGTTGGGCCTTATCCTTGTCACGTTGTTGGGAAGTTCTTTGTCATTCGCACAAAGCATTCGTTCGTCTTCAAACTCGTCAACTTATCACACAAGCATTGTCAAAACGGCAGAGATGACTTGTGACTCAAAGGACCTCAGAAAAGTTCTGACGGCTGAGGGAGAGTTGATCACGCGTCTATGTTTTAAAGAATATAGAAACTGTATGTTCGAAGGTTCCTGCTTGGTAGAGGATGCGAACGGCTCACGCATCGGCATTTCTTATCACAAATACGACCCTGTGGCAGATCAGTCTTATTTCTCTAAAACGGACCTTAAACAATGCGGTTTTGGCTATGGCTTCGGCAAAGTTTCTGACGGTGTTGCGGGTTTGACTTGTTTGATTCCTTATTTTACGGCGTCGGCAGATCCTTTGGCGCACAACGTGGGTGAGGTGATCCGTATCGCAGCTCTTGAGGGAGTCAAACTTCCGACGGGCGAAATTCATGATGGCTACGTCATCATCGCGGACTATGCAGAAGGTTATATTGATACAGGCATTGACCAATACAGCTTGTTCACGGGAACTGAAAGCGACACGGACGCGAAAAACGTGTTTGCAAAGTTAGGTTTTTCAAACCCATCAAATAGCTTTAAATATGAATTGGTTTCTGAAGAAAAAGCCGCACAGGTGCGCGCGCAACGCGGGTTCAAGGTTTTGAAAACTTTCAAAAAGACTTTCAAAGCAGCTGTGAACCCGATGCTGGAACAGCAAGACTAAAGAATCTGACTTACACAACGATCTAAGGCTTCTTGAGCATAAGGTGACAGAGAGACTGTGGTCTTGCCTGTCGCCTTATCTTCATTTTGGGAGTAAAGATCTGTCGCGTCACCAATGCGCTCAATCATGCAACCCGCTCGGCGTTGCTGTTGTCCTACTTCCATTCTGACTAAGCACATACGACTGCGCATAGAGCAGCGGATATTCTCGACGTGAACTTGTGATGGGTTGATTTGGTTCATGGCTTCAACAAGAAGACCTTCTTCTTGGGGAGAGATAAATGCATGAGCCGGAGTGCTTACCAAAGCCAGTAAAGATGTAAGAGAAAGAATAAATGGTTTCATAGAAGCCTCCTTGTTTTGAACTAACGCTTCATTAACGTCAGTTCTAACAAGGGACCCTATGATAAGTAAAAGGCATATAAAGAATTCAGATATTCATAGAGTGAATATATACTATTCCGCTTTAGCACATTCCTTTTTGTCTTCAGGGCAGGCTGGCTTTTTGATATCAGCTACAACCGGTTTTGCCTCAGACGCTATTTGGCGGGAAACCACAGCGGGTGTTGTATTTTTCGCATAACTAATCGGGGTCATGGAGCAGTTCTGATAAAAAAGTATCACGATGGGATTTATCACCAACATCGCTACAAAACTAAAGCTACCACGATTCATCATACATCCTCCCACTGAGTCCTAATTGTCACACCCTTTACATTACGGACGAAAGGCCTTAAGACTTTAGTCAGTTTGTAAGGATTCTCACCTTGAATCGAAAAAAGGCATTTTCTCATCTTGAGAGTTAGAAAAGACCTGGGATAATAGGGATGTGATGACGGGGTATATGAAAACATTAATATTTAGTCTGATGTTTTTGTCAGTCGTATCGGCGCAGGCCGATTTTTCTAACGTTCCACAAGACTGCATGAACGATCTTAAAAAGTTTCCTGGTGTTTGGGATGACAAACTTCTCAAACAAGCTTGTGAGAAAGTGAAAGTCGAATCTTTGTGCGTCAGCGCAGAGGGGCGTGCGATCTATCACTACGATAAAATCTCGGCCACACCGGGTGCAAAAAAAGTTTTAGTCTTTAGCTTGATCCACGGAGATGAAACTCCTGCAGGAACAGTCGGAAGATATTGGATGGAGCGTTTGGAGGGAATTGATCCGCGCAACTCATGGCGTGTGATTCCGGTGCTCAATCCCGACGGTGTGAAATACAAAACTCGCACGAATGCTAATAAGATTGATATCAATAGGAACTTCCCCACAAAAGATTGGACGACGGGCGCTATCGAAAACTGGAAGCGCACGACGAAATCCAATCCGCGTCGTTTCCCTGGAGCGGAAGCCGCCAGCGAGCCTGAAACGAAGTGCGCTCTTCACCATCTTGAAGATTTCCAACCAGACTTTGTCGTGTCTGTGCATACGCCGCTTAAAGTTTTGGACTTCGATGGACCTAAAGTATCGCCTCCGCCAAAGTTTGATTATCTTCCGTGGAAGTCTTTGGGAAATTATCCGGGAAGTTTAGGTCGCTATATGTGGCTTGAAAGAAAAACACCTGTTTTGACGATGGAACTGAAGGAAAATCTTCCGCCGAATTTGGCTCCGTTTGAAAAGCTTCAAGATATTATTGGATCTTTGGTGAAGTTGGATGCGGGTAAAGACACGAAGACTTCGACGGCAAATTCTCCGACGGCATTTTTGCCTGTCGCTCTTGAACACTAGCCTTAAAATGGAAACGGGGCTCGATCTATCGATCAAGTCCCGCCTCGGACGACTCTCATTAGAATCTACACATTGCGAATCTGAGACTTCTCACATCATCGCTTTATATCTTCCTGAGAGCTCGTTTCAACTTACTATCTTTTTCTTCAAAGTTCCGTTTCTCTCTACAAACTCAGTATAACCCAAAACAGAAAAAAGAAATGCCACCGTGCTAAAAGGCATCAAGATTTATACGAATAAACTCTTTATCGAATACGCTGGCATTGCAGAGCTAAATCCAAGGTTTTTTCCCAGTCTTTGGTAAATACATAGGCATGATCGCGTCGATAAACAGCGACTTTTCCTTGGCCTGAATTCTTGCGCAATTTAAGCTCTGTCAGAATGTCTTGGCTGTGTGTGACTTTGGAGCCTTCGCGATAAGCCTTTAGTAAAAGTTGGGTTTCATTTTGAAGATATGCGCTGTTGCCGTCTTCACCTAAAAAGGTAAGGCCGGAATAGAATTTGTCGAAGAATGTGTTGTTGCTGCCGTCGGCTTGCGAAAACGGATTGTGGTACTGACTTAGTGGAACGGATTTAATTTCTAGGTGAGCATAACGACTGCTATCGTAAAGAGGCACGCTGCCGATGCAGACTTCCATGCGATGCATTTTTAAACGAGTCAGATCGTTATTTGAAACTGTGCAGGCATAAGCTTCATCCGCATCTTCACGGTCATTGGCAAAAGCGTCGCACTCGTGCGCTTGGGCAGAATAAGAAAATAGAAAAAGAGCCAACACCATCAAGTGCTTCATGAAGATCCTCCAAAGAGACAGCCCTCTAGGTATAACTGGTTTTTACAGAGTGGGGGAGAAGCCTTGGACGTTAGGGAAAATAATTCTAGAGTGACTAAGAAGAAGACAGTTCTTCTTGTGAACTAAAGAGAAATAGATGGAGGTACGTACTTTTTTGGATCCTTTAAGAAGGGATCTTGAACTCCGTACTGAGTTTTAAGTTTAAGAACAAGTGTTCGTTCTTTTTTTAGGAACTCGTCAAATTCTTCAAGAACCTTGGGATGCTTGATGCTGGAAAAATAATAAGACGAATTTATGTATGGAAGTTTGTCGGCGAGAATCAGGATTTCATCACTCTTTAGTTCCGCCTTTAAATAGTAGGCGGCGACGAGGGGATTGAGGTAAGCACCTTGTACGCGTTTATTTAAAACCATTTTTAGAAGGGCGACGACGTCGCTGTGTTCGTAGATTTTGACTTTGCCTTCTTTAGCCAACTCTCTGTATTGAACGGGGTCGAATCCTTTGATGGTACCGATGGATTTAAGTTGTGATAAATTTATTCTTCGGTCTTCTTCCCTGACCAGGATGCCATCGACATAGGTAACGACCGGACTGCTAAAAGTAACACCTTTCTTTTGCTGACGGCCTTCGCCCCAATATTCATTATTGGGGTACATGAAGTCCACACTCATGTCGTCGAGGAAAACCTTGAACATGCGTGGAATGGAAACGGCTTTGAATTCAAAAGTGTATCCTTTGGATTTTGCAAAAGCGCTAAGAAGGGCTTCGCCGAAGCCTGTGAATTTACCGTCCTTGAATCCAGTGTGGGGGAGGTAGTCGTATTCGCCAACTCCAATGATAAAATAATTCTCTCCACGCGAAAGTTTTTTAGTTTCTTTTGCATGAGCTAAAGAAACTGCACCCAGTAGAACTCCCAGAGAAAGAATTATTCTAAAAAGCACCGTGAAGACTCCTTAGAAAGCAAAAAGCTTTTTGAGTTCCTTGTCCACTTCGGGCGTGATGTTGACTTTTAGAGCACCTAAATTTTCTTGCAGTTGTTCGATACTAGTTGCACCTAAAATCACACTGGTTTGATTTTCTTGAGCGGCCAACCAAGCCAAGGCCAACTGACTGCGCGTGCATTCCAAAGCGTCCGCAATTTTCTTCATGTCACGAACACGTTGAATATTTTTTTCGGTATAGAAAGTTTCTTTCAGCCAATCAATGCGAGAAAGACGGCCTTCGCTCACGCCGTCATCGTACTTACCGGTGAGCATGCCCGATGCTAAAGGTGACCACGTCACCAGACCCATGCCATGTTCTTTGGCTTTAGGGCGGACATCGGTTTCAAATTTTTCGCGGGAGAGAAGACTGAACTGAGGTTGTTCTACTTGAGGTTTGTAGTATCCACCTTGTTCGCAGATATCCATGGCTTCTTGGATTTGTTCTCCAGTCCATTCACTGGTTCCCCAGTAAAGAATTTTTCCGTGATGAATCAAGTCATCCATGATGCGCACAGTTTCTTCCACGGGAGTTTCAGGATCATAGCGATGGCAGAAGTAGATATCGAGATAATCTGTTCCGATGCGCTGAAGACTTTTGTTCACCGATTCCAAAATATGTTTGCGAGAAAGACCTTTGTCGTTGATGTCGTCACTCATGGGCCAAAAGACTTTGGAGGAAACAACGAGTTCATGGCGGGGAAAGTCTTTAAGGGCTGCGCCCATAATTCTTTCAGATTCACCTTTGGCGTATATGTCGGCGATATCAAAAAAGTTAATCCCGGTTTCATAAGCAAGACGCAAAATGCTTCGTACGGAAGTGAAATCCTTCACAGTTCCGCCGAACGTGGTCCAGCCCCCTAAAGAAAACGAGCTGAGTTTAAGACCGCAGCGACCAAGGCTGCGATAAGGCATATTTGGATTAAACATCGGGGCCTCCTAGGAAGAAGCCCCATTATCTTAATGAAGAACGGGATGTTGCAAGTAATGATTGATTTCAATAATTCTGTCTTGCTGACTCACGACAGAATCCTGGATCTCTACCAATTTTCTTAGCAAATTGTCCTTTGCGGCTTTGATGGCCTCAAAGATATCCTCATGGACTCCTTCGGCTTCCACAGTGGCTCCGCTCTCGTTGAGAACTATCGCGATTCGATAGAGCTTTTTGAGACCTTCGCGTGTAAACTCCTTGCCGTCTGTTTCATACTGAATCGCAAGTTTTTTCGGATCTCTTGCGACGACAGCGACAATAGTTTGTGGGGTAACAAAGGGTTCAAACTCGGAGATTTGCTGGTAGATAAATGACTTAACTTCCGGGTTTTGTTCAATAAGTTGTATGGTGGGATTTAGAAGAGTCGTCATAGGCGGCCTCCTTTTCCTCTATTCTTATTGTAACAATGGGGTCGGAATTTGTCTGGTCAAGTTAGGGCGGAAGTAAAAAATAATTTGAAAACCAATAGGATTGCATTAGAATCCGGGACCTGGACCAAGGTCATGTGTCAGATTGAGATGGGCAATATTAAAACCGAAATAAAGTTAGATTCATCTTGGAAAGAGCACTTACAAAGTGAGTTCGACACCGAACGCATGAAGAAGTTGCGCGCGTTTCTTGTGCAAGAGTACAAAGCGGGAAAAACTATTTATCCTCGTGGCGAAGAATATTTCGCAGCGATGAATCTAACGCCTTTTGATAAAGTCAAAGTGGTCATTGTCGGCCAAGATCCTTATCACGGACCAGGGCAAGCCCATGGACTTTGTTTTTCAGTTCGTGAGGGAGTCCGTTTCCCACCGTCTTTGCAGAATATCTTTAAAGAACTTCAAGCCGATGTCGGAATACAAATTCCTAAAAGCGGGTCTTTGGTAAAATGGGCAGAGCAAGGAGTGCTTCTTTTGAATGCCGTTTTGACAGTGGAAGATGGCAAAGCGGCGGCTCACCAAGGCAAAGGCTGGGAAGAGTTCACGGACAAGATCATTCACATTCTTAATGAACAAAAAGAAGGTTTGGTTTTTGTGCTTTGGGGCTCCTACGCACAAAAGAAAGCCGCTTTTGTGGATCGTAAGAAACATTTTGTTATCGAAGCGGTTCATCCATCGCCGCTATCGGCGCATCGCGGGTTCTTTGGAACCAAGCCTTTTTCCAAAGCCAATGCTTATCTTCGCTCTAAGGGGAAGGATGAGATCAACTGGGATCTCACCAAATAGATTTTTTATTTCTCAATAATATCCATAAATGATTTCAGTGCGGGGGAAAGGAACGTGTCTTTTCTGCGCACGAACACCGTGGGCACAACGGCTTCGGATTTTTTAAGTCCGTAGACCGCGATATTGGAACTCCAACGGGCCTTCCATGTTTTTTCTTCACTAAAAGCTTTCGGCAGCAGAGTCACTCCAAGTCCTGCTCCCACGCAGGCAAGAATGCCGTCAAAGGAACCCATCTCCATCATTTTTACTTGGGTGATGTTTTGTTCCGTCAGGATTTTTTCAAGACGACGGCGATAAGAACAGCCGGTGCAGAAGACATACACTTTGGCTTTTTGATTTCGTAAAAATGAAAAAGGATCTTTTGCCGTTTTCGGCATGTAAAAGACCATCTCTTCTTGAAAAACGGGGAACGAAGTGAGCAAAGAATCGCTGACGGGACTTGAAACGAAAGCGCCTTCTAAATTTCTATTAAGAACATTTTCTACTAAAAACTCACTGGTGCCTATGACCAGGGAAAGATCCACGTCACTGTGTTTCTTGCCGTAGTCACTCAGGATATTGGAAAGACGCAGGGCCGCCGTGGTTTCCGGAGAGCCAATGCGCAAGGCTCCCTGAGGGACCTCTGTTTGTGAAACGATCTCTTTGGCTTCTGCTAAAAGTTCTTGGATTTTTTCTGCGTAGGGAATCAGCCGTTCGCCTGCGGAAGTCAGCTTAACGCCTTTTTTATCGCGATAGAAAAGGGGAACACCCAGCTCTTCTTCTAAAATACGAATGCGGGCCGTGATATTGGACTGAACGGTGTTAAGAACCTGAGCCGCTTTCGTCATTCCGCCTTCGTTGGCGACGACTTTAAAGACTTGCAGATCTGAAGCGTTCATAAAATACCTTCCATCATAAAAAATGATTAAGACTATACTTATAAATCATTTTACCAGATTCAAAAGTAGGTCCACAATAGGAAAATCCTCGGAGGTTCTTTTTATGAACAAGTGGAAGTGGCAGTTCTGGCTGGTGTTCGGGGCTGCGTTTTCAGTTTTCTTTTCTATTGCGATTTTGATTCCGGTTCTTCCTTTGTTCATTCACGACAAACTTCGTTTGGGTGACGTGGCCGTTGGGGTCATCATGGGACTTCAACCCACGGGTGCCGTGGGTTCAAGAATGTTGATCGGGCGGGCGACTTCCAAATACGGAATCTGGAGGACCCTGGCTTTTGGAACAAGCCTCTGCGCTTTGGGAAGTCTTCTTTTTCTTTTGCCTTCTTCCGCGTCTGTTTTTGGAATTGCTCGCTTCCTTCAAGGCTTTGGCGAAGGATTTACTTTCACTGCGGGAACGACGTGGGTGATTGCAACGGCTCCAAGTCAGCAGAAGGGTCGTCTGGTCAGTCTGTTTGGTCTTTCGCTTTGGTTGGGAGCAACCATTGGACCGATGGTCGGTGGATTTGTAAATGAGCTTCAAGGATTTTTGGCGGTTGTGATCTTAGCCATCATTCCTCCTGCGATCTTTGGAATTATTTCGTTCTTCCAATTGAGTGAACCACTCGGATCTACTTCGCGCCTTGATTGGATTCCGAAAGAGTCCGTAGCGCCTGGAATTACTCTGGCATTGGCGTCCACGGGTTTTGTCGCCGTTTCGACTTTTGGAGCCTTGTATTTTTCTTCTCGTGCTTGGGATCATGGCTCCTGGATGGTGGTCGCCTATGGGCTTGGATTTGTGTTGATGCGTGTTCTTGGTGGTCATTGGATCGATCGTTATAGTAGTGCTCGTGTTGCTTCCGGATCTGCCGCGTTGGCCGCTTTGGGAATGCTTCTGATTGTCGTGTCTTCTCACTGGTTGGTGACAGTGTTTGGGTCACTGTTGGGTGGCTTGGGTCTTGCCTTGATGTATCCGGCTTTGGCAATTGAATCCGTGCGTGGAGTAGAACCTGCAAAACAAGGCAACGTTCTTGGATGGTACACAGCTTTTTGGGATCTTTCTCTTTTAGGAAGCAACTTTACTTTCGGTTGGCTCGCGGCGCAAAGGGGGTATCCTTCGGTTTTTGTCGTCAGTTGTGTGGCGTCTGTATTTTGTGTCGGTTTCGTCTTGGCAAAGGCACGCCGTCGTCTGCAAAGCACCGTCTCTTAAGAAACGGTGCTAAGAAGAGTTTGATAAAAAACTTTTCCTTGGCGAGAAAGTTGATTTTCTCCGCGATGAATCACATAGGTTTTGTATTTTGTTTTCTTTCCTAAGTCGGCAAGGGCAGAAATTTCTTTGATGTTCGAGTAGTGCGATAAAATCAACTCGGGCACAAATCCGATTCCGAGACCATATTGAGCCATGGCGACAATGGCTTCCCAGCTTTCCACCGCGACCGAGATCTCGGGAGCACTTGCGTATTTTTTCTTGTAGGCTTTTTTAAGCTCTTCAATGCCAGGACTTTCTCGTGTCACCAAGAACTGCATTTTCTTTTCTGAAAATCTATAACTGCTTTCAGCAACACAGCAAAAGTAACCTTCGTGCAGAAGTTTTTTCTCAACGCCACGAATATTCCCGTCATCAATCACAATTCCAATTTCGGCTCTTCCCGTTTTGACTTCATTGAGAATAAATGGAACATCGCCAATTTGGATTACGGGCTGAAGTTGACTGTGAGTTTCTTTCACCGAGCCAATGACTTTTGGAAGTATAAATTGAGCAATGGGTGTCGCCGTTGCGATAGGGACTTCGCCGCCGATTTCGGCCTTTGTAGTTTTTATGTGGTCTTTCAATTCCGAAATCTGAAGGAACAATCCTTCAGCCCTCAGTAAAAGAGCTTCCCCTTCACTGGTAAGTTTAAAGCGATTCTTTTGATGAATAAGAAGATCGCAGCCTAAGGCTTCTTCAAGTTTGCGGATGGCTTGGCTCACAGCGGATTGAGTGACGTGATTTTCTTTAGCAGAAGCTGCAAGACCACCGAGCTTTGCAGCGGAAACAAAGTAACGAAGATGGGTTAAGTTAAAATCCATATAATTAATAATACTTACTTTTAAATTTAAAATAATGAATTTTACTAAATTACCGAGGTGCATTAAATTGCGCCTCCAAGGAGATTTTATGAAAACCTATCTATTTGCCTTCTTGATGACTTTTTCTTTTCAATCTTTTGCTGGTAATCCAGAGTGTCTTATCAATGCAAAACCCGTTGAGCTTCTGCCTGTGGTTCATCCCAAAGCAGATCTTGCGAGCTATGTATTTGATCAGATGGTTGGCGACTTTGATGTCCGCATTGTTTTAGTTGATGGAGCCTATATCGCAAGTGTGCGAAAAGGTGATATTGTCATGACTCAAAACTGGGTTGAGTCCCTTGATTTCAATGTGAATAGCTCTGGTGAGACGATCTCAATTCAATGTCCGTAAGGAGTTAAAAGTTCTTTTTCAAATCCAAACCCTTGTAAAGATGTGCGACTTCTTTTTCGTAGCCGTTGTACATCAATGTGGGGATCTTTGTGGGAAAGAACTTACCGTCTAGAACGCGCTCGGTGGCTTGCGACCAGCGCGGATGATCCACGTGAGGATTGACGTTGGCGTAGAAACCATATTCTTCTGAAGCTAATTTTTCCCAAAGTCCAACGGGACGCTGTTCGACGAATTCAATTTTCACAATGGATTTAATACTTTTAAAACCATACTTCCAAGGAACGACCAAGCGAATGGGCGCGCCATTTTGTTTGGGAAGATCATGCCCGTACATACCAGTCGCAATGAAGGACAATGGGTTCATTGCTTCTTCCATGGTCAGACTTTCCGTGTAAGGCCACGGGTAATAAGGCAGATTCTTCATATTGCTGCCGATCTTCGTATCAGAAAAAGTTTGAAACTTGATGAACTTTGCTTTCGGTGAAGGCTCCAATTTTTTAATCAAATCTGACAAAGGAAAGCCAAGCCAGGGGACCACCATCGACCAACCTTCCACGCAACGAAAGCGATAAATGCGTTCCTCTAATTCTCCAGCAAGCTTGGTGATTGAGTCCACGTCGAAAGTTTTGTGGGGACCTTTAAGTCCTTGGACTTCAATCTTCCATGGCGTTTCGAGTTTCCAGCTCATCACTTTTTTAGAAACTTCCCCCTTGTCCAAGCTGAATTCGTAAAAATTATTATAGTGAGTAGAGAGTTCTTCCTTTGTGAAGGGGCGGTTCTTGTCTGTCACTTTGTAGAGATCATTCCTTTTAAAATTCAGCTTTTTGATTTCTTCTTTGGCCCAAGCTTCAGGAACAGTCTGCGTAACAGCAAGGCCGAGGGCGCTTAAGCCCGCCGCTTTAAGAAGGGTGCGACGATTTACATAAATCTCTTCGGGGGTAACGTCGTTTTCAGAGATTTTCCATCCGGGAGGAGTTTTGATTAACATTGTCTCTTCCTTTCGCGCGGTCTTCGTGTGACCCTAGTGTGTGATGGGACTCACAGGGAAACAAATTAAATTTTTACGTTGGCTTTTAAGGATCTGCTTGGCGGGACCTTTGGTGTGGTGGATTTATCTGGGTTTTCAAGGCGAGCTGGGAGTTCAACCCGTGGTAAAGCTCAACGTCGAAACTGGATATGTGGCTTTGGTTTTGTTGGTGGTGAATCTCGCGATCGGTGCCTGTCTTTCTTTGAAAAAGAATTGGCCATCTTGGACACGATGGTTTTTTACAGAGCGTCGCTGGCTGGGAACTTGGGCGGGATTTTATGTGACGGCACACGTATTTTTTTATTTCGCTAAAGAGGCCTTTTTGCCGGAAGCCTTTGTTCAAGCTGTGACGAAGACGTATTTACTTGCGGGAACTTTGGCCACGGTCATTCTTTGGATGATGACTTTGACGTCCAATGATTACAGTCAGCGCAAGCTGGGGCGTAAGTGGAAAAAGTTGCATCGCTGGGTTCATGTCGCCAGTATTCTCATTTTGATCCATGTCTTTTTAATTGAAAAAGCCAATCTGGTTCTTTTGGCGGCCCTGACTTTGCCTTTGGCACCTTTTCAGATCTGGCGGCTGTTAATTTATCTTAAGACAAAAGTCCAGGACTCCAGGGCTGCTTCAGGCAGCCGATAAGAACATATCTCAACTTAAAGGAGTGAATCATGAAGTGGATTCTTGCAGCAGCTCTGATTTTTACTGCGACAATGGGAATGAATTCAGCGGAAGCCGACTCTAAATCTCGCAAGCCTGCCAACGCCGAACAGCGTGCGTCGGTGACGGATGTTGTAAAAAAATTGCGTGAAGATGACGAGGGTCTCGTAGTTCTTTTCGCGAAAACTCCGGGAACTCACTATTTGCGACGGGATGTGGCAGAGTTTGATGCCTATAGAAAGAAACTTGAAGAAAGCTTGAATGCAAAGAAGCCTGTGAGCGTCACAGTGGAAGCCTCGCAGCTCAATATTCTTGAAGTAAAATAATCCTCCGTTGTAAACTGGTCTCCGTTAAAAGGAGACCAGTATGAAATTTCTAGTTATCGCTCTTCTCGCACTTTCTTTCTCGAGCCAATCCTTGGCGACAACCAAAGAAGAAGTTCAGCAAAAAACCTCTGAGGCCGCTTCAGCCGCTGCTGATTACACCAAAGAACAAAAAGAACAATTCCAAAAGGACATGGAAACGAATCTCACTGAACTTAAGAAAGAAATTTCTGAGTTGAAGGAAGAGGCTTCCAAGAAAACAGGCGAAGCAAAAAAAGAGATGAAAGAACAAATCGCGGCTCTTGAAAAGAAACAAGACGAGATGAAAAAGGATCTTTCAAAACTTAAAAAGAGTTCTGGCAAAGCTTGGACGGAAATGAAAGCGGGTATGAGCAAAGCTTGGGATTCTTTGTCAGAGTCTTACGAAAAAGCCAAAGCTGAGTTCAAAGAATCTAAATAATGAAAAAAAGCTCTTTGCTCTTTACTGCTGAGCTGCCTCGTCTTTCTGATTTAGGGGAAGAACTTCTTCTGATTTACGATGAAGTTCTTCCTAAAAAATCACCGGCCTTTAAAAAATGGATGAAGCAGTTTTCTTTGTCCTATGCCGTGCGCGCCGGAGAGCAGCTTAAATCTGTCGATCAGTTTCCGGCTCATATTTCTAAGATTGTGCAACTTTGCGAAAACACCTCCAGTCGTCGTTTGACGTTGGTTGTCGCCGGGGGCGGCAGTGTTGGTGATTTTGGCGGATTTGTAGCGAGCATTCTTAAGCGCGGGGTGAAACTCGTGCAGATGCCAAGCACGTGGCTTTCAGCCATTGATTCAGCTCACGGTGGAAAGACGGCCTTGAATGTTGGTTCCGCAAAAAATCAAATTGGAACTTTTTATCCTGCGGATAAAATTGTTCTGGTTAAATCCCTTTTGATTGCCCAACCCGAAGCGCGGGCCTTTGAAGGGTTTGGAGAACTTTTAAAGATTTCTTGGATTGCTGGCGGACCTTTGTGGAGCAAGTTTGCCAAAGAGTTTGAAGTTTCTTCAGCAACTTTGTGGAAATATCTGGCGTCGTCCGTTGCGGCGAAGAACAAAGTTGTTGCCCAAGATCCGGAAGAAAAATCGGGCCACCGCCATATTCTAAATCTGGGGCACACGATGGGCCACGTTTTAGAATCTTATTACAAACTTCCGCACGGGGTTGCCATTAACTACGGTTTGGACTTTGCTTTGCGCTGGAGTGTTGAGAAAAAGATCATGAGTGCCGCTGAATACGAGAAGATTCAGCGTGCTCCTGTGGCGGGATACTTACTTTCGCCACTTCGTGATGACCTTTTACAAACGAAGCCATCCTTGTTGAAAGATTTCCGTCGTTTGCTTTTAAGTGATAAAAAGAAAACAAAATCAGAAACATTGCGTTTTGTGTTCTTAAAAAAACCAGGCCACTGCGTGATCCGTGAAGTGACGGTAGACGAAGTTCTTATGGAAGTCTGCCGACAAAAAGAGGAAGAGCTCAATGGCTAAGTTTCGCTTTCAAGGTGAAATTCCTGGTTCTAAATCAGTTTTCAATCGCGCCTTGATTGTGCAAAGTTATTTTCCTGTCCTGGATCTCAAAGGTTTTTCAGAGTGTGATGACGTGCGCTTTATGCGGGAGGGTCTTAAGCACATCCGTGATCGCAGTCGTATCGATTGCGGAGAAGGCGGAACGACATTCCGATTTATGGCGTTGCGAGCGTCTCGTCAAAAAGGCGTTCATACGTTAGAAGCCACTCAACGTCTTATGCAAAGACCGCAAAAGGGTCTTATCGATTTGTTAAAGCAGCTCGGCGTGCAGGCACAAATCAAGGGCGAAGAAATGTTTATCATCGGGGAGGGATGGAAGAAGCCTAAAACTCCCCTTGAGGTGAACACGACGGAATCCAGCCAATATGCTTCGGCTCTGGTTCTTAATGCTTGGCTTTTAGATTTTGATTTGGAATTTGAACTTGTCGGCGACAACGTGTCAGAGTCCTACTTCTTGTTAACCCTGGATATGCTCAAGTCCATGGGGATGCGTTTTCAGAAAACAGCGCGAGGTTATCTTATTCCTGCGGGCCAACGTCTTAGCAAACTCTCTTGGACTGTTGAAGCCGATATGAGTTCTGCTTTTACCATGGCGGCTGCGGGCGCGTTGGCTGGTGAAACGATTATTGAGAACTTTTCAGAGAAAAGCACACAACCTGATGTTGTCTTTACTGAGATCTTTAAAAAGATGCATGTGGATTTTTCTGTGGAAGGCGAAAAGCTGACGGTGAAAGAAAGTCCTTCCGTGGTTCCTGTTGAATGGAATCTATCACAATCTCCGGATCTATTCCCAGTCCTGGCGATCCTTTGCAGTTGGGCGCCAGGGACGTCGAAACTTTTTGGGGCTCCTCACTTAGTCAGCAAAGAATCCAACCGTATTGCTAAAGTTTCAGATTTATTAAACCTTGTGGGAGTGGCTCATGAATCCTTGCCAGACGGCATGATCATTCATGGAAATCCTCAGCAAAAACTTGTGAAAGGGGTTTCATTTAATCCGGACAAAGATCACCGCATGGTGATGGCGGCCGTTCTGATGAAACTAAAAGGCCACGGCATTACTGTGGAAGAACCTCATGTTATCAATAAAAGTTTTCCGGAGTTCTGGGACATGATAGGAATCAAACCATGATTACAGTCGTCGTTGGTCATCGCGGAACAGGAAAAACGGAATTGATGAAGCGCTTGCAGCTTTATCTGCGCGATCAACAGGTCGATTTTGTAGATTTGGATACCGAGATTGAAAAGAAGATCGGTAAATCCATCCGGGAACTTTTTCTTGAGCACGGAGAAACCTATTTCCGTGAAATGGAAAGACAGCTTTTTTTAGAAATCCTTCAGACGCCACGCCAAGACATGTATTTGGTTCTGGGGGCGGGATTTGATCTTTCCGTTGTTCCCGAAACGGTGCGTGTCTTGTGGGTGAAAAGAAGAACGGATTTAGACGGCCGAATTTTTTTAAATCGTCCTCGTTTAGAGCCGGATCTTTCACCTTTGGAAGAGTTTCGTTTGCGCGCTGAGGTGCGTGAGCAAAGATACCGGGACCGCGCTGATGAAGTCTATCTGATGCCAGAAGGTGTGTTCGATAATCGTCATCACGCAATGGCGGTTGAAAAAATGGTTCTGACTCATAGTTTTGAAAACGTAGGTGGAGCCCTAACACTTCTTCCGGAGTTTTTTGTCACTGAAAACAGATGGAACTTTTTTAAAGAGCGCTATGCCGGAAAAGGGATCGAGTTTTTTGAACTGCGTGATGATCTTTTAACCGCCGAACAAATCCGTCTTGTGATTCAAGACATGCCCAACGAAAAATTTATTTACTCGTTCCGGAAAACCCAGGACTGGAATGCATTGTGGGCCGATGAAAAAGCGACGGAAGTTTTAAGAAAGGCCACTTGGATTGATTGGCCTTGGGAGCTGGGATCGCCTGAAGACATCCTTCAGCGCCTTCCGTCTGAAAAGCTTATTCTGTCTTTGCATGAGCAAAGTCAATTTAGAGAATGGCAAGCTTACGAAAATAAAGTTGCACATATGAAGTACGCTCCCGCGGTTGCAAGCTTTGCAGAACTTTGGCTGGGCCATGAGTGGCAAACAGCGAAATCGTCCCAACGCAGTTTTTTACCTCGGTCATCGGGAAGCCGTTGGGAGTGGTATCGCCGTTTACAAAAAGGTCAGCAACTGATCAATTTCTGGAAAGAAAATGGCGGAAGCGCCGAAGATCAGCCGTCTTTGTGGGCGTGGTTGATGACTCCTGCAAAAAGTAAAAAATTTGCAGCGGTCCTAGGCGATCCGGTGGCGCATAGTTTTACCCCGCTGGAGCACTCAGACTTCTTTCATAAAAAAGATATTCCTGTTCTAGCCATCTCTATTGCTCGTGATGAATGGGACGAGGCTCTTCCGGTATTAAGAAAATTAGGTTTGTCCTATGCTGCTGTGACTTCGCCACATAAAGAAAATGCCGCTAAACTTATTCAGCATTTAGATCTTAAGGCCATTAATACTCTTTATTGGAGTGAATCGCAAAAGATGTGGCTGGGAACTTCGACGGATGATCAAGGTTTTATGGAACTCATTGAAGGCGTCGGCATGATCGCCCCATTGCAGAAAGAAATTTTTGTGTGGGGTGGGGGCGGAACGCTGGAGATGATTCAAAAGGCTTTGCCTTACGCCAGTTATTTTTCTTCGCGCACGGGAAGACCACGCGTCGGCAGTGAAGATGCTGCGGATTTACAACCGAAGATTGTCATTTGGGCGGCACCGAGATCCTCCGAAACTTTGATGCCACCTGTGATCTGGAATCCGGCGATGGTGTTTGATCTTAATTACAAAGAGGATTCCATGGGGCGCGAATATGCGCAAAAGTGCGGAGCCAATTACCAGTCCGGCCTTGTGATGTTCACGGCCCAAGCGCAAGGCCAAAGAATTTTTTGGAAAAACTGTGAGGAGAAGCCATGAGTGCAAACCAATTTGGTTCGCGATTTGTGATAACAAGTTTCGGCGAAAGTCATGGCACCGCTTTGGGTGTTGTTATTGACGGATGTCCTGCGGGAGTTTCTTTTGACGAAGCTCTTCTCAAAAAAGAACTCGAGCGTCGCAGACCTGGACATCATGGTTCGGGCCACATCGTATCGGGTCGCCAAGAAACAGATGCACCGGAAGTTTTAAGTGGCGTTTTTGAAGGACAGACTTTGGGAACGCCCATTGCGATGATTGTGCGCAATCAGGATGCTCGCTCGCAAGATTATAAAGAAATTAAAACGAGTCCTCGCGCGGGACATGCAGACGACATGTGGAAACATAAATTCGGTCACAGTGATCATCGCGGTGGCGGGCGCTCTTCGGGCCGCGAAACTGTTTCCCGTGTGATGGCGGGATCTGTCGCGCAAATGTTGATGAAACACGTCAGTGCTCCAACAAAAGTCTTTGGATATGCGTCGCAGATCGGACCTTTTTCTCTCACTCAACAGGAACGTGAACAGGTTTCAACAAAAGACATCGACTCTTTCCAAGCGCGATTTCCTTCAACCCGTGATCATGAAGTGGGCGCGTTGCTAAAAAGGGCACAGGAGCAAGGCGACAGCTACGGCGGGATTGCGGAAATTCTGATTCAAAATCCTCCGTCTTTCCTAGGTCAGCCCGTATTTCATAAATTAAAATCTGATTTGGCCCAGGCCTTTTTAAGTGTGGGTGCCACGAACGGCTTTGAATTGGGTTTAGGGTTTGATGCTGTCGATATTAAGGGAACGGAATTCCATCAGGGCTCACAAGCGGGCTATGGCGGTATTCGTGGGGGAATCTCTACGGGAGAAAGCATTCTTTTAAGAGTTTCCTTCAAACCGACCAGCTCTATTTTGGATGTGGCTAAAAAAGGCCGTCATGACCCATGTATTGTCACGAGAGCTATTCCCGTCCTGGAATCCATGACATGGCTTGTGTTGGCAGATCATTACTTATGGTCTAAAACGGATCGTATCTAAGAGGTAAAAATGGTTTCGGATATTTTTAATCCTGAGTGGTGGACTGAGGTTCAAATTCCTGGTGTGAAGTTTCAGGATATTACTTATCATCGTGCGAAGGACCAAGGCACTGTTCGTATTGCTTTTAATCGTCCTGAGGTTCGCAATGCTTTTCGTCCTCAAACTGTGGATGAACTTTATACGGCTTTAGAGCATGCGCGTATCACGGCGGATGTTGGTGTGGTTCTTATCACAGGCAATGGACCATCTCCTAAAGATGGTGGATGGGCTTTCTGCTCTGGTGGAGATCAGCGCATTCGCGGTAAAGACGGTTATAAATACGAAGAAAAAGAAGCTGTTGGCAAAATGGATTTGGCTCGTTTGGGGCGTCTTCATATTTTGGAAGTTCAGCGTTTGATTCGTTTTATGCCTAAAATCGTTGTTGCTGTTGTTCCGGGTTGGGCTGTGGGCGGAGGTCACTCTTTGCATGTTGTGTGCGATTTGACTTTGGCGAGCCAAGAGCATGCGATCTTTAAACAAACAGATCCAGATGTTGCAAGTTTTGATAGCGGTTATGGTTCCGCATATCTCGCTCGTATGGTGGGACAAAAGCGTGCTCGTGAAATCTTTTTCTTGGGTCGCAACTATTCCGCGCAAGAGGCTTTCGACATGGGCATGGTCAATGCCGTGATTCCTCATAGGGATCTTGAGAAAGTGGCGTTGGAGTGGGCTTATGAAATGAACTCGAAGTCACCAACAGCAATGCGTATGTTGAAATACGGATTCAACCTTTGTGACGACGGTTTGGTCGGCCAGCAACTGTTCGCTGGGGAAGCGACTCGCTTGGCTTATGGAACTGAAGAGGCGGTTGAAGGACGTAATTCTTTCGTAGAAAAACGCCCGAAAGACTTCTCTAAGTTCCCTTGGCACTACTAGATTCATCTATAAACGGGCTGGATTCGATCTGGCCCGTTATTCCTTGTAAGAATAATAATCTCTTAACCATGCAGAAGACAAAAAGTCCGAAGGTCGGATAGAAGTTCTCCCATTCGAGGAGACTTTATGAAAACGGCCCTTTTAATCTTTTCCCTGTTTTTCGCGGTAAACGTCCATGCAAAAGTGGAAGTCCTTTTTCACCCTCACGATCCGACGCTTGAAAAAATAGCGCAGTGGATTTCTGAAGCGGAAAGCACAGTCGATATCGCCATGTACAACATGGAAACGACGGCGGCTTCTCCGGTTATTAAAATTCTTCAGTCATCGGCAGTTCAAAGGCGTATCGAAAGTGGTGCACTTAAGATTCGTTTGATCTTTGAAGGTTATGCTACTCCAGAAGAAAATGAAAAGAAGATGGCTGTCTTGGAAGACCTAGGCATCGATGTTCGCTTTCTTGGAAAATCTGTCAAGGTTCACCACAAATATGCCGTGATTGATGCCGCTCTATCCACTCATCGCGTGATCACGGGCAGTGCCAACTGGTCCTTGTCTTCTTATAGAAACTACAACGAAAACATTCTCTTCTTTGATCAAGAGGCGGAAATCACAAACCGCTATCAGTATGAGTTCAACCGTCTTTGGAATAACTCGAAAGAATTTGGCCAAAGCTTGAATCACGAAAATGTATCGACGGGAAGTTTCCTAGACCAGGGCGATGTGGAAGTGTTCTTCAATTCGCCTCGCACTTTAGATAAAAAATCAAACGAGTCCTTCAATCTTACAGAGCAAGTGGTGCGTTTGATTAACGAAGCACAAAGCGAAATCAAAATTGCGACGACACGCGTGCGCCTAAAACCAGTTCTTGAAGCTCTGCAAGCCGCAGCCAATCGTGGTGTTAAGATCTATCTGGTGATCAGCCAAGATGATTTCATGGATATTGGCAGAAGAGCCCAGTACTTGCTTACGAACCGCAATCTGCAACTTCGCGTGAAGTTCTACAATTTAGAAGTTTCTGAATACATGGCTTTCCAAATGCACAATAAGTTTATGATCGTGGATAACTCCAAAGTTCTTTCGGGATCTTTCAACTGGTCTGAAAGCAGCGAAAAAAGCCATATCGAAAATCTGGTAGAGCTGAGCGGAAGTGCTGCTCAAGATGTTCTTCCATCATACAATGCAGAATTCAATGATCTTTGGAATATGGGTCGCGGGAAACTCAAGCCACTGGCGGATTTCCTTAAAACTTCAAGCTCTGTGTCTTGCGCAATCACTCCGATGGCCTTGAGTGTTTCGGAAGTTCGTCAGCTTTTGAAGCTCGTGAAAAAGTGCTCTCAGGACTAAAGCTTAGATCCTCATTGCGATGTTTTAAAGAATGAGGATCTTGATCCATTCTCGAATGTGAAGAAACTCTAGGTGTGTGAAAACAACTTCCTGCGGTGAGTTCTTAGAGAGAAAATGACCCTATGAAACTCGTGGCTCTAATTTCTCTTTTGCTACTGACAGTGGGATTGGCATTCTGGGGATGCCCAACAAAGAAATATATCCCTGATCCTACTCCGCCAGAACCTCAGGTTTCTCACTATGAAGAGCTTTTAAGTCTTGAAGGACGGGCACCTCCGGTCGGTCCCCGCGTTGAATGGCGCCGTATGATGGCGTCCCGATAATTACTTTACAGTCCCTTTGTAGATATAAGCGATACCACCCGTAAGAGAAATATACTCACAGTGAGAGTAAGCGCCGCTTTCTTTCATAAGGCCTAGGAACTCTTCACGGCAAGGGAAGGCTGCAGAAGACTTTTGCAAGTATTCGTAAGCTTCTTTTTGTCCCGTCACAAGCCCGCCAATCTTCGGCAGAATATTTTGAGAGTAGAAATTGTAAAGAGCGCCGAAAACAGGAATGTTCACTTGGCCGAACTCAAGGACCATCACAGTGCCGCCTGACTTCGTCACGCGTCCCATTTCACGCAAGGCTTTTACTGGATCACCGACATTGCGAATACCAAAAGAGATACTGCAAACATCAAAACCCTTATCGGCGTATTGAAGCTGTGTCACATCGGCTTGTTCAAACTTGATATCAAGGCCGCGCTCTTTGGCTTTTCCAGGAGCAGGGATGAGCATCTCGGCGCAGAAATCTGTTCCGACCACTTCGCCCGTTGTGCCAACCTTTTGTTTGAATTCAATGGCAAGGTCCCCAGTGCCCGTCGCGCAGTCTAAAACTTTGTCGCCTGTTTTAGCACCGCTGTACTTAACTAGCTTTTTTCTCCACAAGTGGTGAATCCCCATCGACAAAACGTTATTCCCTTTGTCGTAGTTTGCAGCCACTTTTGAAAACATCGAACGGATGATTTCTGGATTTGGAGAATGCTTAGTTTGCATGAGCGGCCACCTTATGAAGAGGTCTGTCGATCGCAGTGAGAATCTTATCAAGCTTGTTCATCATGTTTTTGAAATCATCCAGTGTCAGAGCTTGCATGCCGTCAGAAAGAGCTTCTGCCGGACGAGGATGAACTTCCACGATAATACCGTCAGCTCCTACCGCCGCAGCGGCATAAGCCAAATCAGGAACCAAAGCGCGAATGCCGACGGCGTGTGAAGGATCGACGATCACCGGTAAGTGAGAATTCTTTTTCGCAAAGGCTACGGCGTTCAAATCCAAAGTGTTGCGAGTCGAAGTTTCAAAAGTACGAATCCCACGCTCGCACAAAATCACATTGGGATTTCCACCGACAGTCACGTACTCTGCCGCTTTAATCCATTCCGTGATCAACGCTGCAAAACCGCGTTTCAACAACACAGGTTTTTTCTGCATGCCAAGCTCTTTCAACAAAGCATAGTTATGCATATTGCGAGAACCGACTTGGAAGCATTCGACGATGTCATAGACTTCTTCGATTTGGCGAGCGTCTGTGACTTCAGAAACAAGTTTCATGTTTGTTTCTTTGCAGACAGTTTTGATGAAATCAAAAGAGGATGTACCCAAGCCTTGGAAGTCTTTAGAAGAAGTGCGCATCTTCCAGATACCGCCGCGAAGAATGTGGGCACCTGATGCCTTGACACCTTTTGCGGTTTCCATGAACTGCTCGTAACTTTCGATGGAGCAAGGGCCTGCCATCACTGTGAAGTTAGAGCCGCCGATATCATATCCACCGATATTGACGATTTGGGTTGAGGGAGTTGTTTGCATAGTTTGCATTTCCATAATACGACTTCTTAAATGGAACGGCAGAATAGCATAACGCTCTCAGGCATTACAAACTTTTTGGAGGCAGGGGCCCTCTTGCGCCATGGGGATCAATGGGTTCTTATTGAGGGACCTTTTCACCCTTCCTCCGACGCAAATCGTGATGAAATTACAGTGTTTTTCCCTGATTTCTACGATTTGGGCTCTTCTCCCGCTCTTGTTGGAGCCAAAACTTACAGGCTTTCCACAGAGGAACTGCGTAAGAATTGTGAGGCGTTCTTGGTTCATGCGCCACCTACTGAGGCCCCCGTAAGGAAGACGTCTTGGGAGGAACCCCTCAAAGAGCATTTTGCAAACGCACTGAAAATCACCCAAGATCGCATTGCCAAGGGAGAGATTCAAAAATCTGTTCCGGCGGTTTTTGCACGATCTCGGCAAACAGTGACAGCGCCAGAGCGCGCGCAAATGTTGCTGCGACTTTTGGAAGCTCCGTCCACTTTGTATGTCTACGGTCTATGGCAAAATGGCGAAGGTGTTTTGGGTGCGACTCCCGAAGTGCTTTTTGATTATTCCAAAGGTTATTTAAAGACCATGGCCCTTGCGGGAACGTGCCCAAAGAGTGAGGCGAGCAGTCGCGAATCTTTGCTTCAAGACGAAAAAGAAATGCAAGAACATCTCTATGTTCTTGAGGATCTCATGTCTGTTCTGCATCCTTGGGGCGAAGTGAAAACGGAAGGTCCCAAGATTGTCGAGCTTCCGACACTTTACCATTTGAAAACTGATATTGAAATTCGCTGCAAAACAAAACCCGAGTTCTTTTCACTGATCAAACAACTGCATCCAACACCAGCTTTAGGGGTTGCACCTCGTTCGGCAGGTTATAAATGGATGGCAGAGTTTCCAGGACAAGAAGGACGCCGGGGATTCGGAGGTCCTTTTGCTTTTATTGGCAAAGAGGAGGCTCTGTGTCTTGTCGCCATTCGAAATTTGCAGTGGAATAGGAACACTTCCATGATTGGTTCCGGTTGCGGCGTTGTTGCTGCCAGTGAATTGGAACGTGAGTGGAGAGAGCTTTATCAAAAACGCCTGTCTGTAAGAAAGATTTTGGGGCTGGATGTATGACAAATATGGAGTTAGCGGGAAAAGTCATTCAGGAGTTGGTGCATACCGGAGTGCGCGAGTTCGTACTTTGTGCGGGTGCCCGCAACAGTCCTTTGGTGCACATCCTTGACGAGAATAAAAGTCTCAAAGTTTTTTCATTCTTCGAAGAACGGTCTGCGGCTTTCTTTGCCCTAGGTCGTATCGCGAGCACTCGTCGTCCCGTTGCAATTATCACGACTTCGGGAACAGCGGTTGCTGAACTTCTGCCGGCTGCGGTTGAGGGGACGTACTCTTCTTTGCCCTTGATCATGGTGACAGCCGATCGTCCGAAGCACTATCGCGGGACGGGAGCGCCACAGACGATTGAGCAAGTGGGGATTTTTTCTTACTACAACGAAGTGGCTCTTGATATTGATGCCGAAAATTCCCATGTTTCGTTTAAATCTTTGTCTTGGAAAAAACCGATTCACGTAAATGTGTGTTTTGAAGAGCCCTTGATTGACGGACCAGTTCCGAAAATTGATTTACCCACTCATTCAGAAAGAACAAAACTTCCAGGGCAATTGCCTTTGGGAACTTTGAAAGAGATGGAAAACTTTCTCAACTCTCACAAGCCTCTTGTGATGGTCGGAATTTTACCTGAAAAAGCTTACGGCACTGTTTTGGATTTTTTAAAGCAGTACAAAGCGCCGGTTTACTGTGAGGGTATTTCAAGCTTGCGCGGTCATCCGGATATCAAAGATATCGAAATCCGCTCAGGTGAACAGATGATTCACCGAATTTTAAGATCTGGGGTGTGTGACTCGGTTTTGCGCATCGGTGGGGTTCCTACGACTCGCGTGTGGCGCGATCTTGAAGACAAATATTTGAACATTCCTGTTTTCTCTGTGAGCTTTAATCACTTCACGGGACTGAGTCGTCCTGTGCAACACGTGAATTCTTTGGATTTGTTGAGCCAAGTGGAGTTTTCAAATCCACAGCACGAAAATATCAAACTCAATATCGAAGACAGCAGCCGGGCTGAAACTGTGCGTGCTCTTCTTACAAAGTATCCAGAGTCCGAGCAGGGTTTGATTTATTCTCTTTCTAAGAGAATGGATGGCGGCTCTATTTATCTTGGAAATTCATTGCCAATTCGTGAATGGGATTCCTGCTCTTCGCACGATGCACGCCCTTTGCGTGTGGCGGCCAATCGTGGTGCGAACGGAATCGACGGACAGCTTTCGACATTCTTGGGATGGGCACATCCCGAGGCGGAAAACTGGTGCCTTGTTGGAGATTTAACAGCGCTGTATGATTTATCGTCACTTTGGGCAACTTCTCAACTAGAAGCGCGCAAACTTCGCATTGTCGTTATCAACAACGGAGGAGGCCAAATCTTCTCTCGTATGTTCAAAAAAGAGATATTCGTAAACAAACACCAGATTTCTTTCGAATCGTGGGCAAAGATGTGGAATTGGTCTTACCAAAAGTGGCATAATATTCCTGTGAACAGCGAATTGCATGACCATCAAATCATCGAGCTCGTCCCTAACTGGGAGCAAACTCAAGAATTCTGGAAGGAGTACGAATCTCTGTGGAGAGAGTGAACCTCTTTTTTCTACATGGTTTCTTAGGAAGACCTTCTGATTGGGCGGTGGTGAAAGCGCACCTGCCTCAGCATGAAGGTTTGCGTATTTTTACTCCCGATTATTTGAAAGAATTGTCATTGGGTCCTCAGCACACTTTCGAAAAGTGGGCCGAAAATTTCACGAAGCTCGTGGAAGGTCACGGCTGCGCGGGGGAGCGCAATATCCTGGTTGGATACTCTTTGGGTGGGCGTTTGGCTTTGCACGCTCTCGAAAAAAAACCGGCTCTTTGGTATAAGGCGATTTTCGTATCGACAAATCCTGGTTTTAACGACCCTCACGAAAGTTTTGATCCCACATCGGAAGAGCGCCGTCAGCGTTGGATGAACGACTCTTACTGGGCCGAGGAATTTCTTAAAGCTCCTTGGGATATGGTTTTGCGCAACTGGAATGCACAGCCTGTTTTTGGTGGTGGAGAAACGGAACCCACGCGCATTGAAAAAGAATATTCACGGGAAACACTCAGTCTCGCATTGACTCAATGGTCCCTGGCACAGCAAAGAAACATGCGCTCGGTGATCCAAAAACAAGTTCAGAAAATTATTTGGATGGTGGGGGAAAGAGACGAGAAGTTTATGGAGATGTCCCGTCGTTTGACGGAAGAAGTGCAGGGGCTTCGTTTAGAAACTGTGCCTGCTTCCTCTCATCGTGTCTTGTTTGATAGTCCCAAAGATCTTGGCGAAAGAATCCGCCAACTAATTCAACAGCTTCTTTAATCCCGCATCAATCCACGTGCGGTGCTTTTTCACGTTCATGTAAATAGATTTTTCCAAGCACACATCTTTGTTCTCGATGTATTGCTTTTTTTCGTCTTCATGAATTTCATCAGGAAGGGTCCATGAAATCGCAGAGGCGATCCCAACAACGTAGTCTTGGCCTTCGTAGCGCATTAAAGCCGGCCCCCCAGAGTCGCCACTGCAAATGCCACGGCCGGATTTTTGATCCACGTAAAACTGGCTTTCATTGGCGTTAAAGCTGTCGATTTTAAGCTCTACATGGCGAAGGTAACCGGACCCCTGCGTGTCTGAGCTTGGCACTTTTTTGCCAGAGATGCGACCGTATCCCGTCGCTGTGAAACCATACCCGGCTTTCAAAGGGAAGTCTGCGCCCGGTAGAAGCAACGTCTTATAACCCTCAGGGGCATTGCCCTTGATAAGAATCAAAGCCAGGTCGTTGCGATCGTTGGAATTTTCTTTTTTGTATTTGTCATGCACAACCATGTTTGCGGCTTGTTTCATCACGTAATCGCCAGCAAGAGGTTTTATGCCGAAGGCAAGAGTGAGGCTTTTATAACCACTGGGAACACAGTGTGCGGCGGTCAGAATCACGTCTTTTTTAATCAAAAGACCCGTGCAATAAGTTTTTGTCGGATTGTCATAGATAAGCACAACGTATTTAGAAATAACGTTGTCTTTCGTGGTGTCTTTTCCACCCACGATAGCAGCATCATAAACTTGAGTATCAACCTCAGATTGAGATCCCCCACAAGCCGTCAATGCTAAAACGATTAAAGAGCTCACGTACAACTTCGTTTTGTTCATTAGATCCCCAGGCATGTATGGCATCTCAATAACAAAAGGGCTGCTATTTTCCTAGCAGCCCTTTGCAGTTTGAAAAAACTTTTTGGTTTATTATCCGAGATTAATTTGAAACCTGAGGACTTACCAATGAAGTCGTGAGCTTATTGGCCATTCTGTTCAACCACGTTTTGTAGTACAGAGCGTTTGTGTAAGCAGAGTACTTCGAGCAGTCGTTGTTAAGATCATCCACTCCACGGCTTGTGACACCCCAAAGGTAGTATTTTCCTTTAACTTGGATGTAAGCAGGGCCGCCGGAGTCGCCATGGCAAGCGCCTGTACCTTCAGTTTGGTTCAACTTGATTTCTGAGGTGCTGAATTGAGGATCTTCAATTTTAACAGTCGTCATGCGCAAGCTGCCAGCACCGTCACCTGTCACACCGTTTGTGATTCCGTATCCGGCAAGCACCACCGGAGCTCCTTTTTTAAGAAGCTTTTTATTGGAGTTACTCAAGAAAGTCGCAGGTTTGTAACCAGCAGGAACAGATCCTACGAAGTGAATCAAAGCGATATCACCCGTGTCTTTCTTTTCGCGCTGGCGAGTTTCCCAGTACTGAGAGATTTCGATTTTATCAACTTGGCGACGCTCCGATTTAGGTCCCAAAGTCGTATCAAACATAACGAACATAGCGTCTTCGAACTGTCCGATACAGTGAGCTGCTGTTAAAACTAGATTGTTAGGAAGAAGAGAGCCTGTGCAAAGTTGACCTTCATAAGAGTCATAAACGGCTACGATACTTTCTAGAATTTTGTCGCCGGCTTTTACTTCCGTGCCACCAATAATTCCGTCCCCTGTCGCCTGAACCTCACCTGATGAATTGTTAGCTTGAGGTGCGCAGGCTGTAAGAGCCAGACTTGAAACGATCCCCGCCAAAATCAATTTATTCAGTTTCACTTAAATCCCCCCGGATTAACACCACAACCCCTGTGATGCGTGAAAGCTAATAAACCCAATTTGGAACCACTTTACAAGTTGATAATATTTATGGCTTCCATAAGGGACGGCGAAATCCCTTATGGAATGAAATTCTTACAGATGTTTGAAGCTCTCTGTGGCCTCTATCAGAGCTGAGCGAGTGCCAGGCTCTGCAGCGGCATGGCCTGAGTCAGGAATGATTGTAAATTTTGCTTCAGGCCACGCCTTGTGAAGATCCCACGCAGAACGAGCGGGGCACACAACATCGTAACGGCCTTGCACGATTACGCCAGGGATGTGGCGGATCTTTGCGACGTTCTCTAAAATCCAGTTATTGGTATCAAAGAACGCGTTGTTGGTGAAGTAATGGCACTCAATGCGCGCAAAGCTCAATGCAAACTCAGGATCGTCGAATTCGTCGATGGCGCCTTGGTCAACAATCAGGCGAGACGTCGCGGCTTCCCACTTGCTCCAGGCTTTAGCGGCTTGCAAACGAACTTCAGAATTTTCGTGAGTCAGGCGTTTGTAGTAAGCCGTCACCAGATCGTGGCGTTCATTTTCTGGAATAGGTTTTAAGTATTCATCCCACACGTCAGGGAAAATTTGTGAAGCTCCTTCTTGGTAGAACCATTTGATTTCTGAAGGACGGCACAAGAAGATTCCGCGCAAAACCAAGGCCTTCACGCGTTCAGGATGTTTTATGGCGTATGTGAGAGCAAGTGTAGATCCCCAGCTCCCGCCAAAGACAACCCATTTGTCGATCTTAAGCATTTCGCGAATTGTCTCCGTGTCTTTGACAAGATCCCACGTTGTGTTCTCGCGAAGTTCTGCGCAGGGAAGAGATTGGCCAGAACCACGTTGGTCAAAAAGAATAATGCGATAAGTTTTTGGATCAAAGAAGCGACGGTGGTCAGGGTGAACGCCTCCGCCGGGGCCGCCGTGCAAAAACACGATGGGTTGTCCTTTTGGATTTCCGCATTCTTCCCAGTAAAGGGTGTGAATATCTGAAACCTTCAGCATGCCCTTGTTGTAGGGTTCAATTTCAGGAAAAAAATCGCGCATAGAAACTCCTCGTCGCAAAGATTCTGTCCACAAGAAATTTCCCTTAGCTTTGTGACTTTGTCAAAGTGCGGAGCGGCCTATAATCGCTAATGTGTCTTGTTAATTTCGTTGGCGATCTCGGCACTGATAAAAATAATGATCGAGGAGTAGTACACCCACATAAGCAGCACGATGAACGACCCGGCAGCTCCGTAAAGAGACGCAAAAGCGCTTTGTCCGAGATAAAGACCAATCAATGTTTTCCCAATAGAAAATAAAAAGGCTGTGATCACTCCGGCTGTGATGGCAACCACGGGCGGGATGCGTTTTTGCGGAAGGAAAAAGTAAATCGAAGCAAAAAGAAAACTAAAAATCAAAAGTGAAACAAGCAAATTGACGGTTTGAACAATGAGAGCCGCAGATCCGTGAAGTGTCATCGAAATAAAAGAGGAGATAACGAGGGACACGAGAGAAATAAATACGAAAGTCAGCACCATGCCCATGCTGAATATTTTCTGCTTTAAGAAATCCATAGAAGATTGAAGAAAACTCATCTCCATATTGGCAGCCAGGGTGTCGACTTCAAAAATCGTATTCAGAGAGCGCCGCAGTTGTCCGAAAATAGCGCCTGCCGAAAATAATAAAGTGACCACGCCGATAATTCCGGCGAGGTCGCGGATCTCGGGAGTTTTATGCGCATTCATGGTGATGGCTTTGATCGTTTCGCTGGCTTGGGTGCCCACAAGGTCTTGAACTTGCGTGACTAGCTCTGCCTTGAAATCCGCTCCCAGAAAGGAAACGAAGGTGATCAGTAAAATCAGCAAGGGCGCCAAAGAGAGAGCCGTGTAGTAGGAAAGCGACGCCGAGAGATCGAAAATTTTATCTCTATCGAGTTTATCCAGAAACTCGCTGCTGAGAATGCGCCTAAGGGACACAGAGATTTTCATAGTAAAGAAGGTACCATAAAGAATATAAGCCATATAGGAGCAGGAAAATGTGGCAGGAATTTAAGCTTTGCATTGCGAAATTTCATTTTTAAGTCTGTCGAGTGGCAGAAAAGAGCGAAGGTTTATTTCTTGAAATGTTTTGTTTTGGTGTGTTATCACGTCCCCAACGGCACGTCAGCGGATATAATTTCATGGTTAGGGGTACTTTAGCATGGAAAAAACCAAGCTGCTCGTTGTTGACGATCATATCGAGAACGTCCTGTTCTTGTCGCATTTAATATCGAACAATGATGTTGAAATCATAACGGCACGAAATGGAGAGCAAGCCCTGGCTCACCTCATGGACCATGAATTCGGTCTTGCTCTGCTGGATGTGCAGATGCCAGGTATGAGTGGTTTTGAATTGGCCCGCCTGATTCGCGCTTCGAAAAAAACAAAAAATCTTCCGATGATTCTGATGACCTCCGAGCAGCGCGAACGGGCGGTTGTGTTTGAAGGTTATGAAACGGGAGCGGTCGATTTTCTTTTTAAACCTCTTGATCCCCATGTGGTGCGCAGTAAAGTGCGCACTTTTGTTTTGCTCGATCAACAGCGCCGTTTGTCCTTGGCGCAAGTTCAAGAAGTGGAAAACCTCAAGCGCAAAGCCGAAGAAGCGAATTTGGCAAAAAGCCATTTCCTTGCCAATATCTCTCACGAAATTCGCACACCGTTAGGCGCGGTTTTGGGGTTCGCAGATATTTTGAATCAGGATAAATTGAGTGAAGAGGAGCGCAGAGAATTTTTGGACGCTATTCGCAGAAACGGCGAGTTGTTGTCGCGGTTGATTGATGATCTTTTGGATCTTTCAAAAATAGAAGCGCAACGCTTGGATTTTGAAAGAAAAGAAATTTCAATCAAAGATATTCTGAGCGATGTTCAATCTATTCTGGGTTTCCGTGCCAGTGAAAAAGGGATCGCTTTACAAGTTGAGAGTCCGGCCACGGATCTTCTGTTGATGGCCGATCCTTTGCGCATTAAACAGGTGCTTTTGAATGTTATCGGGAATGCTGTCAAGTTCACCGATAAAGGACAAGTGCGCGTGCAGGTGAAAACTCAAGATTGTCGTTCTCCGGCAGAGGCAGGGCATCTAAAAAAAGTCATCTTTACGATTGAAGACACCGGTTTGGGACTAACGCCCGCTGAAGTGCAAAGACTGTTTCAGCCTTTCAGTCAGGCCGATGTTTCTACGGCCCGACGGTTTGGTGGAACCGGTTTGGGCTTAGTGATTTCCAGACAACTGGCTCGTTTGATGGGAGGAGATTTGCAACTGGTCTCTTCGCAAGTGGGTGTCGGTTCCGTTTTTGAAGTTTCATTACTTTTGGAATTAAGTCCTTACGTGAATCAAGCTTTTCATCACAACTCGTTGCGAGAACCTTTAGCTCATGAATCTTCGATTGCCGGAAAAGTGATTTTGGTGGTCGATGATGTTGGTGACAATCGTCTTTTGATTGATCGTTATTTGCGCCCGCAAAAAATCAATCTGTTACAAGCGGGAAGCGGACAAGAAGCTTTGGATATTTTGCAGACGACCAGCCCTGATCTCATCCTGATGGATATTCAAATGCCGATGATGGATGGTTACGAAGCCGTTCGTCGCATTCGCATGCGAGGTTACAAGGCTCCTATCATTGCTCTGACGGCTCATGCTATGCGCGAAGAGACTCGCAAATGTTTAAGTGCGGGATGTGATGCTGTTTTAACAAAACCCACTCGTCGCAATGAATTGGTCGGACTTTTACAAGAATGGTTATCCATCGGTCCGAAGTTCAATGAAGGTACGCCATCCCCGACGGTATAAAAGAAGCCTGGTTCATCACCAGGCTTTTCCTTATTTAAAATTCTTTTTAAATCCTTGCCAGCAGTCCTGGTAATCCTCTTGGATAAATCCTTTTTGCAAAGCAAAGTCCGTTACCATGTAAGGCACTCGTGATTCAAACATGAAGGCCATGGTGTTTTGAATTTTGTTTGGTTGTAAATCAGCATGGCTCGCTTTTTCATAAGTTTCAGCATCAGGTCCGTGGGCAGAGAAGAAATTGTGAAGACTTCCTCCGCCCGGCATAAAACCACCGGCCGTTTTTGCATCGTACTCGCCATAGATCAATCCCATGTACTCGCTCATGATGTTGCGGTGGAAGTACGGAGGACGGAAGGTGTGTTCCGCCACCATCCAACGTGGCGGGAAGATAACAAAATCCACGTTCGCCGTTCCCGGTGTGTCGCTTGCCGAAGTGAGAACAGTGAAGATCGAAGGATCTGGATGGTCAAAGCTCACGGTGTTGATCGTGTTGAATTTGCGAAGATCATATTTGCATGGAGTGTAATTTCCATGCCATGCAACGACGTCTAATGGAGAGTGGCCCATTTCTGCACTCCACAACTCGCCATTGAATTTTCCGATCAAATCAAACGAGCCCTCTTTGTCTTCGAAGGCTGCAACCGGAGTGAGGAAATGACGGCGATGAGCCAAGCCGTTGGCGCCAATGGGTCCTAATTCCGGAAGATGGAAAGGATGACCAAAGTTTTCTCCAACGTATCCTGTGCAGCGAGGGCTGTTCAGGGGATTGATTTGGAATTTCATTCCGCGCGGAACTAAAACGATTTCTCCCGGTTCGGCTTCAATAAATCCCAATTCCGTTTTTACTTGGATGGAACCCATTTGTGGAACGAAAACGAAATCTCCGTCGGCGTTCATCATGTAGCTGTTTTCCATTCCCTTGTTGAAGGAATATAGATGAATGTGGATGCCTTTTTGTTCGTGGCTAGAGCCATTGCCGCAAACCGTGCGCAGACCTTCAATGAAATGACCATTGATTTCTGGCAGTGCATTCCAGCGCATTTGATTTGGATTTGTGTGTTGAGGTTTGAAGAACGTTTTTTGTGTCAGCTCTTTTAGTGGCTTGTAGGATTTATGCATCACAGACGGACGCAAGCGGTAAAGCCAAGTGTAAAGGTTGCTTGCGCGAGGAGCTGTGAACGCAGAACCACTGAGTTGCTCTGGGTAAAGTCCCAAAGGCGCTTTTTGTGGAGAGTTTTGATCTTGAGGAAGCGCACCTGGGCGTGCCTCAGAAGAAAAATGATTTCCAAAGCCGGATAAGTATTTGTTTTCCATGCCTCTTAGCTAATCAGCTACAGGCTTTGAAAGTCAATCCGGAGCGCGCAAGGACAACGGGGCCGAGCCCTGCCCTACAACATTGAGATTAATTCTCAGTAAGTTATTGCGGTGGAATAGCAATTACGCCGGAGCGGTATTTCTCAATACGTGTCCAACGAGGAGCTCCACCGGGGGCGAGGGGATTGAATTCTCCAACCTCTAAGTTGTCGATGGAATCCAGTCGGCGCATGCTGTGGGCTTCGATTACTTTGGAATAGGTTCCAGGGAAAACATGATAACCTGCATGGGCTGTTCCTACGAAGAATGGAGCCGCCTTAAAACTTTCTGGAAGAGTTTTATCAAATCCAACCAGGGTGTGCTTATCATCAACACGGATCGTGTAATAGAGATCGCGCTTCATCACGGCATCGTATCTCATGGCGTGCATGCCCCATGCGGGGTGATAGACGAACTGACCAAACTCATTCGTGATTCCTGAGTTCCAATTCACAGGTTTACCAGGAAGAATCGCAGGCTCTTCGGCATCCCATTTCGTCATCAAGTCTGGACGTGGATTCCAGTAAAGAACTTTCCATCCCAACTTTTGCAGATGTTGAATCAACACAACGCCTGAAGTTCCATTGGCGATAGTGTTGCGATCAATACGTGCCCAGAGATTTTTTAGAACGGGGCTTTGAGTGGCGTCGAAGCCTTCTTTTAAGCAGTCTCGTGTAAGACCGATGCAGCTAATACCCTCAAGATCATCGACGATCGAAGCGGGTGCTCCCACGCGACGGATGATTTCAAGTCTTTCTTCGCGAGTGTCGATGGCAGGATTGCGATCGCCGTAGTATTTGGAAATTCCGTACTTGTTAAAGAAATCCAAATGAGTCTTCCAGGTTCTTTTCAAACACTGACTTGCCACTGTGGAAACGGTGTCTTTGTGTTGATAATAAAGCGCGCGCTCTTCTTTGGTGACGACGAGGTCGGCAGGTTTGTTTTGCGCGAAGGCGATAGAGGAAAAACTGAAAGAGACCAAGAGTGTGGATCGCAAAACCGTCAGAGCATAAGTCATGGCAAAACCTCGTGGAAAAGTAAGTTTTTAGTTCAACCCGATTTTCTTTTCCACTGATTTTGCCTCTGAGAGAGGGCTTTGCAATTTTTTCTGTCGTGATTTTAGACAGTGCTATTGATTGTAGTAGAGCTTCAGTTCCACACGACGGTTCGTTAAGCGACCTGCATCGGTTTTATTGGAAGCAATAGGTTGTGATTCACCGTAACCCACAGCTTCCACTTGATCCTCGCGAAGATTGAACTTAGAGCGCAGAATTTGCGCCACAGTTTCCGCGCGGGATTGGCTGAGCTCCTGGTTGTATTCATCGGAGCCAATATTATCGGTGTGACCCACGACGATGATCTTCTTAATTCTCACCTGAGACATATTGGATAGATTTTTATCCAATTCTTTTTGTGACGACTTCGTCAAATTGCTCGTGTTGAAAATAAAGTTGAGGTTTTTAAGAAGCAAAGCCTTGGCCGGTTTTGGAATAGTCACGACATGCACCAGGGCTTTGGCTTTCTGCCCTTGTTCGTCTGTGACAGTCACTTCCACATCGCCCGGATTCATTGGCGCGATGTACTTCAGTGTGCGGCTTGAGATGCTTCCGAAATATTCAGGACTCAAATCGGCTGTGTACGGAGGCGTTCCACCTTGGGCTTGAAGTTTTGCAACACCGCCTGTGTAAACGGTGATTTCTGAAGGGATCACTTGCAGAGCTTCTGCTGCTGGTGAAACTCCGGATTCTCGCACGTGAACAGGAACCGTGACGGTCGCGCCTTCCGCGTCTTTCACAATAAGTTCATCATCACCGACTTGGTCGTAAGCGACATATTCCATCGTATTCTCATCAAAGTATCCAAGACTTTGCGTGAGTTCATACGAATAAGGAGCGACGCCGCCAGTGACAGTGATCTTTTGTTTTTCGTTTTGTGCTAGGTTGATTTCGTAGGGCTGAACTGAAAGTGTCGAACTTTTTTGAGCAGCGGTTGTTTGGGGAGCACTTGAGCCAAAGGTAAAGAAGTGATTGATCCCCACATAGACGCGATAATCAGGAGCCAGGCCCTCCGGCATGATTTCTGCCGTCGCACCAAAGTGACCCCAAAGATTTCTAGCCAAACGATATTTCCCGCCCAGCAAGGCCTCTAAAGAGTTGATATATTTTTGATCCGGGTGATTTTCTTTTTTGAGTCCATAAGAACTGAAAAGTTCCGCGTGCAAACGCCATTTCTTGGAAAGTCCAGTGACGTAACCGGCTGAAGCGATCAGTTGATCACTGACGGGAAGAAAGTAATCAGTGGAGACTGGATCTCCAGGAGTTCTTTTTCTATAACCTAAGTTAAATCCGTATCCGCTATCGCGATCTCTTTTGTCATAGATAAATTCGATATTCCAAATGGGAGACGGGGAGTTTCCAATGTAAGGATTGTCTTGGGTGGATGTTAAATCCGCGGAGCCCGCAACCGCAAAGCCGCCGGATTTTTCTTGAGAGATATTGTATTTAAATCCCAGACGGTGTCCGTTAATCCCTTCAGAAATAAAATTCTGCTGTCCTTGTCCTGAGTCGGGTTCTTGGCTGAAATAGCCTGGCAGAGAGTAAGTGACCTCAAAGTTTTGAGTGATACCGTAAGCTAGAATAAAATCGAACGTGAACGCTTTGTCTTTGTAGTCGACAAACTGAGGCGTGACGAGATCGTCATAGACACTCAGTTCATTTCTGACGTAAGCACCGAAGAAACCGATATTAAAATAGTTTTTTTCAAGTGTTTGCGAAGAGTGGATGTTTTGAAACACCAGAGAATCCGGATTCGGCGCAAAAGTCTGCATGTTTCCCAAAACGTTGGCGTGAGCGCCAAACGAAATCAGTTGAATGAATGCAAGACAACCAACCAGAAGTTTTCTTTTGATATTCATGAACCTCACCCTGCTAAACAATGCTGTATAGTTAAATGGTAAGTGTTTCAAGACCGGGTGACAATCCTATTTACGACGACCAGGATCGCGGCTCCGGCAATGCCGATCAGAACCCCTTGCCAGCTAAAGGCTGTGAACGTCGGCCAATGGAAAAGTCTAGGTGCCAGAAAGTTTCCTAAAAAGGAACCGGCAAGTCCCAGGAGGATTGTGCGAATCCAGCCCATGGCTTCGCTGCCAGGAATAAGAAGTTTTGCGGCCACTCCAACCCCCAGTCCCAAAACGGTCCAAAGTACAAATTGATTGAAAAGTGGATGATGTAAAATCGAATTGATATTCATAGAATTAGCCTCTTGATCCAGGTTAGCGCGGTTCATTTTTTCTGAGTAGTAAATTTCTGCGTTTCACATACTATGGACTTATGAGAATTTTATCCCGTTTTAAATTTCTGTTAGTCGGCCTGATTATAGGGGCGTGTGGAGTGTGGATTTTCAATACCTATTATCTCACCAAGCAGGCCTCAAGTTTAGAAGACCTCTTTCGGGAAAATATTGAATATCGATTTTATTCTTATGCCACGCAAATCGTAGGGAAACAGCGCTTGCAGGTCGCAAAACTTCAACAGGTGGAAGTCTTTGAAAGGACTTCACAGTTGAAAGCTTTTTGGATTGATCTTCCCAGTGTCGTTGTGAAAGCGACGGTTCCGGTGGAGTACAGTTTCTTTGTCGACATGAACCAAGGTTGGAAGTTTCGTTTGATCGATGACGTAGTTCTTGTCGATGTTCCCGGACTTACCAACAGCACACCGGCCGTGGATATTGGAAAACTCCGTTTTGATGTCGTCAAAGGAAGTATTTTTCGCAGCGAAAGCGAGTCTCTTGAAAAGATTCAAAAAGAGCTGATGGGGTTGCTTGTTGAAAAATCCATCGAACATCGAACGGTGGTTCGTGAGCAGGCCAGAACGTCCATTGAGCAATTTGTTGGTGGATGGCTTTCTCAGGTGACGGGCGGACTTCCTTCTGCAAAGATACGAGTGCGATTTGCGGATGAAGCAACTACTGAAAAGGGATTGCAATGAAAAAGTCGATTTACTTTCTTATCTTTGTTTTGACAGTGATGGTGTCTTGCTCGTCTTTGACGAAAAATCTTTTGAAAGATCCGGAAGTGTCTGTTGTAGGTATGAATGTCAGCGAAGTCACCGGACAAGATGCCTTGGTGAATGTAAAATTAAATGTGAAGAATCCAAACCCGGTTCCTTTACGTCTGGGAAAAGTGACTTATGCCCTGACTGTTTCTGGACAAGATGTGACTGAGGGCGAGTTTAAAGACGGCATTGATATTCCTTCACAAGGTGAAAACGCCGTTGTGATTCCTTTGCGATTCAAATACAACACAGTTGGAAATTTGGTGAGTGGAATTTTAAAGGGAACTTTGACTAAAGAGTATGAACTTAAAGGCTCTGCGCAAATGGGATTGTTTTCTATTCCCTTCACACAAAAAGGCGAGCTTGAGTTTTAAACCGCTCGCCAGCCTGTCTTCTTTGTCCACTCGATAAACTCTTGATAGCGTTTGGCTGGATCGGGTGGGTGATAATCTCCGTCCATCGGCGTGATCACCAGACTTTGGATTGCTGGAAGATCCATTTCTTTGCGGCGTTTATTGAGCTCGTCCGGTTCTTCCACGTCCGTGACTCTCAAAATGCCATTTTCATCCCAGTCGGCATTGGTGCCGTAGACTTGTTTCCGGCCTTCGTAAAATCGAATGCGATCGACAAGAGAAGCGACGTACATTCGCGGAACCTGTTTTTTCTTGGCAAGATCGACCAGGCTTTCTTCTTGGGAACGCATAAACTCAGGCCAACTGATTGCGTGTAAAAGAAGTCGCAAAGCCGCAATGCAGGCGTCTTCTCCGACTTGCGCGATTGTGGGAAAACCTTTGTTTTCTTCAATCAGTTCTTTGAGCCGTTTGGCATGTCGTAAATGAACCTTCTCCATTTCCGGATGATAGCCATGAAAAAGTTCTCCCGTGCTGGCGAGAGCTTCTCGGACGGCTTCATCTTCACGGATCATGTGGAGAAGTTCTTCTTTCATTTTCATCCGAAAAATTCCGTCATAAATCGGTTCTTTTCTGATTCTGAAATAAAACTGGCGTCGAAAGCTACTTGGTTGCAGCGATGGAAATCGGCTGTGCTGAAACCATGAACGCGATGAAGAACTTCATAGTCATCACTGAGTGTCGTGGCAAATACTCCCGGATCATCGGAGTTGATGGTGACAAGAACTCCTGCGTTCATCAATTGACGAATTGGATGCTCTTCATAAGTTTTAAAACTTTGCGTGAGGTAATTACTAATGGGGCAGACTTCAAGTGGAATGCGACGATCGCGCACGAAATTCAAAACTTGTATGTCATTGACGATTTGAATTCCGTGACCGATACGCTCGGCGCCTAAAATTTCAATGCTGTCTTTCACCCATTGTGCCGAAAGGGGGCCTGGCGCTTCTCCGGAATGCACTGTGATACGAAGTCCCGCCTTCTTCGCTTTTTGGAACAGAGGTGCAAAAACTTTTGGATCAAATCCGTCTTCGTTGTCGGCTAAATCCAACGCAATAAAACTGTCCTTATGAGCAATAGCGAAATCAACAACCTTTTCGGCTTCCGCGAAGGGTTTGATTCTTTGTACGATGCAGATAAGTCCAATCGCCATGTGATATTTTTTGCGGGCCATCTCAATCCCTTTATGCAGGGATTTGTGGATCTTTTCAAAAGTGAGATTTTTATGGCCATCGGCGATGAATGTCGGAGCGTAGCGAAGTTCGAGGAGTCGAATTCCATCGTTGTAAGCGTCCTCACAAGCCTCAAATGCAATACGCGTGAGGATTTCTTCACTGGCGAGGACTTTTTGCGCATTCAAGAATTTGTTTAGAACCGAACCCAAGTCTTTCATGGGGCCCGTAATCAAAAACTGATCCTTTTGTCCTTGAGATGTCGGAGCTAAAGGGATGCCGACCTGGGGCGCCAGTTCCGTAAGCGTACTCCAACGCACTGAGCAGTCGAGATGGCGGTGCAATTCGACTTTCAGGATATCGCGAATATTGTGGGAATAGAGTTTTTCCATTTAACGCTCCCGGTAAGCAGTCCAGTTAGCTTTACCCATTTCGTCTTCCAGAGTAAAACTTAATCCTATGACAGAACCCATCCAAATCAAAACAAAACTCGCGGGGAATCCTTCACAGGAACCTCAATTTAAAACCCACGTCAAAAGCAAAGACGGACGTCAGATTCCAGTTGCCGACCCTCGTGCAACTCGTGCTTTGGTTTCTTTGATGGACATGAATGCCGTGCTTGGCGGAGCTGCATCTCACTACGGTGGACCTGCGGCCTTGGCGGAATTGATGTCGGCACTGCACGGACACGTTTTTGATGTGGCCGCGCGCGAGAAAAAACAGTGGTACGATTTGTTTCACATCGTGAACGATGCCGGTCACTGTGAAAATGGTTTGTATGCTTTGAAAGCCAATTACCAAATGGCGGGTCTGACTTTGGATTCGTTGAAAAAATTCCGTTCGATTGAAAGCGGTCTTACAGGTCATGGTGAAGTTCACTGTTTCCCTGAAGGTGTTTTTATCTCTAACGGTCCTTTGGGCTCTGCGTTTCCGCAAACTCAAGGTGTGGCAATGGGGGAGGCGATCTCGGGTCGCAACCGCGTGACTGTCACGACAATTTCAGACGGCGCTTGTATGGAAGGCGAAGCAAAAGAAGCCTTCGCGGCGATTCCAGGATTAGCACAAACGGGGAAGATGGGTCCTTACGTTTTGCTCATCAGCGATAACAATACAAAACTTTCCGGCCGCATTGATGCAGAGTCTTTCTCTATGACTCCGACTTTCAAATCTTTGAAAGATTTGGGTTGGAATGTGATCAATTTAACTGAAGGTAATGATCTGCAAAAATGTTACGACGCGATTGTAACAGCGATTGAGCAAGCTCAAGCCAATCCAAAAATGCCAGTGGTGATTCATGCACGCACAGTCAAAGGGATTGGAACTAAGAAAACAGCGGAATCGGCAACGGGTGGTCACGGTTTCCCTCTGAAAAGCCCTTCTGAGTTACCAGCATTCTTGGGTGAAATTTATGGTGGCGAAGCTTTCCCTGCTGTTTACAATACGTGGATTGATGAACTGAACAAATGGGAAGCAGACATCAAAGCCAAAGCAGTGAAAGATTCTGGAGAAAAAATCCAGACGGGAGTTTCTTCAGCTATGGTCCGCGCTCGTAAAGCGGGATTGCCTGTCTTGAGTGTGACCTCGGATCTTCCTGGCTCCACAGGTGTTGCTGGATTCCGCAAAGAATTCCCGCAAGATTCTTTTGATGTCGGTATTGCAGAAAGCAACATGGTTTCTACAGCGGCGGGTCTTTCTAAATTGGGATATATTCCAGTTGTAGATACGTTTGCACAGTTTGGTGTGACGAAAGGGGCGTTGCCTTTGACGATGGGAGCCTTGTCAGAAGCTCCAGTGATTGCAATTTTCTCACACACAGGATTCCAAGATGCTGCGGACGGAGCTTCTCATCAAGCTCTTAGTTACATGGCGATGGTTTCTTCGATTCCTCATGTCGATGTGTATTCTCTTTCATGCAGTGAAGAAGCGGATGCTTTGGTTTACTCCGTGATTGAAAACTTTGCGAAAGCTCGTAAAGAGGGACAAGTTCCGAATTCTTCGGTGTTCTTCTTGGGTCGTGAAAACTTCCCTAAGTCTTATGTGTCTCCGACTTCTTATGAATTGAGAAAAGCGCAAATCTTGATTGATACAGCAAAAGACAAAACGAAGTCCGTGACGATTGCGACAACAGGTTCTTTGGTTCCGCAAGCCTTGCAGGCGGCGAAAGACTTGGAGGCCAAAGGTGTGGGCACGATTGTTGTGAACTGCGCTTGTGTAAATCACGTGGATGTTGCGACTTTCAAGAGCGCTTTGGAAAAAACGCAAGGTCGTATGGTCACTGTGGAAGATCACCAACTTGTTGGTGGTTTTGGACAGATGTTGACTCATGCATTGTTGCAAGCGGATGCAACGGTGGCAGTGAAGAGCCTGGGTGTTCACGGTGAATTCGGTCAGAGTGCTTATACGGCACTAGACCTTTACCGCAAACACAAAGTGGATGCTTCTGCGATTGTTGAAACTGTCGGGACGTTTTTTCAAAAAAGTGGTGCTTGGTAACAAGCATCTCAAAATAATACAGACCGAGAAAATCTAAAAAAGAGATTACAAAATCCAAAACGTTCGCGGAATGAAGTGAGAATATTTCAGTAATTCCTGTTTATTGCCGAATAAGTTTATTATGAACGTTTTGGGACCCTTGTTATTAATGCCTTTAGTGGTATTTGTTTCGGCATGCTCTCTAGAAACTAGAATTTCCCAGTCGACCGGTATAGGGGGAAATAAGGACGGAGGGGTGCCTGGTATTATGGTGCCTGCATCTCAACTGCAGGTCGTCGGTGAAAACGATTCAGACCGTGACACTCTTTTAAAAGCCTCTGTTCACGCCAATTTCGAATGGAGTGGCGATAGCAATCAAAAATACAGAGTAAGAATCATGCAGGCCAACGGTGCGGTCGAGCACTGTGCGCCGGTGATTGTGACAGGCGTGTCGACGGATCTTTCAGGCTGTAATTTTTCTGATCAGCACTATTATAAAGCGGAAATTGTTCCTGTGGATGAAACCCTCAATCCGATGTGGGCTTTTTCGCGACTCTTTGAATTTCTGGTTCTCAAACTCAGATTGAACCACAGATCTTTGGATCTTCTCACTGGCGAGTCACTTTTTTTTGCCGTGTCAGATGGACTTCCCAATTACACTTTTACTGACAGTGGAACGGGCTACTTAAATACCACAAATTTGAATTATCAAGTGCCGTTAAGTGCACTGCCTGGACAAGACACCGTGACCGTGGTCGATGCCAATGGAACTCAAGATCAAGCGAAGGTTTCCGTGCGTGGATTTTCGCAAACGAATTTTCAAGTGAACTCACTTCCAATAGGCGCATCCTATGCAATTGGGAAAGATGTGACCAGAACGGCTAACGGAGTTTTGTTGGCTATCACCATGGCAGAGTCCGCAGTGTGGATGGATACCTGGATCACTTTTCGTAGCACGGACAATGGAAGGACTTGGAGTAAATCCGAACTTTTTATGTGGCGATATGACGAAGAAACCTATGGGCATGCTATTGCCGCCTCTCCGGATGGTTCTGCTTATGCCTGTGGTACGGAAGGAAGAGATACGGGCTATGATTGGACTGTGAGAAAAACCACAGATGACGGTTTGACTTGGTCCACTGTTCACAAGCTGGTAGGAGCTTATGCCTGCTATGGAATCGCCGTGAATTCGAGCGGTCGTGTCTATACGATCGGTGAGGGCTTAACCAATAATTGGGAAGTCTATGAAAGTGCTGACGGTGGAGTGACTTTCAATCAAATCGACAGTGTTTCTGGTACTGGTTACATCGTGGAAGTCGATCCCAACGGAAATCTTTGGGCGGTCGGAAAAGTCGGAGCGAATTTAACCATTCGCAAAGGTGTTTATGGTGCCGGGACTTGGACGTGGACCGATGTGAGCGTGCCTGCACTCACTATGACGACTAACTTTTGGCATTCGTTCGGTCAATTGATCTTCAAATCATCCACTGAGTTTTATCTGGTCGGAACGTTTGCAAATCAGATGAGGGTTTTAAAGTCCACTGATTCTGGTATGACTTGGACGGAAGAGTACACAACGGGTGTCAATGGGTATGGTCTGGGAATCGCTTTGTCATCGGATAATGACACCTTGGTGGTCTCTGGATACGCCGGCACGAAAGCGGAAATTCACAGAAGAGATTCAGGAGTTTGGTCAAAAGTGCCGGATGCCAATTTGCCTTGTGGAGGATGTCACAAACAAGGGGGACCTTTGTTGACGCTTCCTAACGGCGACATACTCGGGTTTTTCTATGAGTCCCCCGATGATGATCTTGGACGAACGGCGTATTCAACCGACAAGGGACTCTCGTGGTCTTCATCGCAAAAACTTTTATGGGGTCAACCTTATGATGTTGTCCCTCTTTTTCTCACGAAAAAACGCAATGGTGATCTTTGGTTTGCCACGGAATCTGCGAATGACAGTTGGATATGGGGTAACTCGCTTCATTTAGGAACCAATAACGGCAGTTCATGGCAAAAAATAGCTGAATCCTTCCTGGAAAATTGGACAGATCAGTTAAAGTTTTCCCACGGGACTAGGGATTCTACTAATAATTATTTCTACGCCACTTCTGCGCCCGCCGAAAAACTTTATGCTTCGACGGATGGCGGAAGCACTTGGCAGGAAAGAAGTGTTGCAAACTTAAACTCGGCGGCAGTGAAGATCAGTTACTTGGACACTTCCTACGATGACAGTTTGGTTATGGTGGTTTCTTCGGCGACGGAAGTTCAACTCCGAGTGAGTACAAACAAGGGTGTTTCCTGGATTGATAAAAAGCTTTTCCCTATCACGGTCGGCGCTGCAAACTTTGTCTTCCACGACCTCTATTTTCATGATGCTCAAAATATTTTTTTAGTTGGAGAGGAGACTCGCAGTGGAGTTTCTTATTATGTCGTATATAAAACGGATCAAAATTTTTCGACCTGGAGTTTGATGAAGGAAGCTGCGGTGACCTCCATTAACAAAGTCGCCTTAAAACGCGGAGCTGATGGGGCTATCTACAGTTCATTGAACTCGATCGTTTATAAAAGTTCGGATGCGGGTGCTACTTGGCAGGCAACTCCAGGAACATGGCCTTCGTTCTTTGATTTTGCCGTGGACAGTAAGGGAAGAGTTTTTGTTATGAGTTCCACTTACGAAGTGATGGCTCTCAGCACGTATTCCAACTCCCTATTCGTGGTGCAAAAACCTAATGATACAGATCACTGGGACTTTGATGCGCAACCGTACATGCTCCTCATCAACAATAAAGTAAATTTTCCTGTCGTTTATCCTGATGAGCAAAAGGGTTCGCAATTATTTATGAGAGAACTTCCGGAGGCCAACTAGTATGGCGCGCTTAATGAAGTATTTAGGTTTCATTTTGATGGCCTCTTTCGTTGTGGCCTGTAAGCCCATTTTGGGTGAACTGCCCTCTCTCAGTGAGGAAGAAGGCGTTGTTGAAAACCCCGATCAGACCCCCGCGCCTGCAGTTCCCGCAGCAGAGATTGAACTTGAGCAGGGACATTTTTTAGAGAGTATTCAGAATCAAAAAAGTAGCAACTATCAGCCGACTTTAGTTCTTGATTTTGCGAACTCAAAAGGAACTGAGGCGATAAAAATTTATATTGATTCCCGATGCAGCCTGAAAGTTTACGAAGGCACCTTGAGCGCTACTGGAGATATCAACGTTCAATTGAATTTTTTCAGCGACGGTCGTTCCGATGGGCTTTTGAGTTTCTACGCGCAGGTCGGCGATTCGGCCTGTGGCGATTTGGGGTTGCAATACACTCTTGATACAAGACCTCCGGTCAATCTTCAGTCCTTGGAAGTTTCAGGCCTTTCTTTGGGAGGGTACACCAACCAAACGAGTTTGACCTTGCAAGCTGGGGCGAGTTTATTCGAAGAAGGCACAGAACTTTCAGTTTATTTTGATTCAGCCTGTGCAACATCTGCTGGGCAGGCAAATATTATTTCCGGTCAGGCGAATATCACCGGGGTGACTTTTGCCGGAGCAGGTGTCGATGATGGTTTGAAGTTTGTCTATTACAAACAGAAAGACGTTGCGGGCAATCAGAGTCCTTGTGTTCCTTCGTACTACTTTTTTACGTTAGACACAGTGGCTCCTGCGAATCCGACGGGAACCTGGCAGGTCTACGGCTCTCCCGTAACTCTTCCAACCCACAAATGCATGATGAATACTTATTCCACTGTGGCTCAGGGATGCTCCACATCTCCAAGACTTGTGGGATCGGGTTCTGAGACGACGGGAACTTTGGAGGCCTTTGTCGATGCCTCATGTTCTGTTCTAAAAGGTTCTGCGGAAATCACAGGTCCGTCGGTGACAGTGAGCAACTTTAATTTCAAAAAAGATGGAAGCGATGACGGGCTGATGTCCTTTTATATTCGACAAAAGGATTTGGCGGGCAATCAATCCGCTTGTGTACCAGCTGGAACCGCCTCTTATACTTTGAATACCTCGGATTTTGTTCCCACATTTGACGGTCCGCTGACTGGTACAGTAGAGGGGCCTTTTGTAATAACGGGAACTTTCAATCGGGACAGTGGGATGAATATGTTTGATAACCCGGCAAGTAATTACCTGGCTGTTGTCAATGGGACGGCCAACATGACTGTCTTGAAGAATAACTTCTGGATATTTGTAAAGCCCACCGCTGCTGGAGAAGTCCGAGTGAGTTTTACGACTGATGATCTCTATGATATGTTCTATAACGGTAACACTTCTCCGGCGGTTTTCGTTCGGAATTATCAACCTCCCAATGAGATCGACTTTACAAAAGAAGTGGATCTTGTTTCAGAAAAATCCGGCACTTACTTGCTAAAAGTTCGTGCGCAGAACCCTGTCAGTCACAACGTTGAAGTATTTTATGACATTCTCGCGAATTCGGTAGCAACATCTTCCCATCATGGCTTGGTGAGCGGAAGTGTTATGCTTAATGTAGGTCAGTCAGAGGCGACAATCTCGATTCCTATTTATGACTCAACGGACGCTTTCAATAGAAGACTTTTGATTGGTATTACGAGCTTAACGAGTTCCTCGCCCACAAGTTATAAGCTGGGAAAAAATCCATCTTTCGCGTTGGATATTCAAGATGATGAAACGAAGTTAGGATGGAGCCATTTGGCGACGGGTGGCAATTCCTACAACGGCGGGTGGATTTGTGGAGCGAAAGCTGATGGAACCACGAGTTGTTTTGGCATAGGAATTAATGGTGTCTTGGCGAATGGTTCACAGACAAATTCGTTGGTTCCTTCGCTCGTTGGCGGTCATGTTTTTAAAAAATTATCGGCAGGTGGGGGTTTAACTTGCGGAATCAATGCTGTTGATGACTTGTACTGTTGGGGAGCGAACATTTCTAGCGTGATCGTGCCATCAGGAACAACTTACTATGCGTCTCCTCAGGCGGTGGATGCGGGTGAAAAGTATTTAGATATTAGTATTGGTATGGATCATGTTTGCGGAGTCACTTTGGCCAATCGTGTGAAGTGTTGGGGCAGTGACAGCTCGGGAAAGCTGGGAAATGGTTCAGGTTCTACAACGAGCATTCCTGGTTTTGTGGATTCCCCATGGAATTTTTCGAGCGTCTCAGCCAGTTCTTATTACTCTTGCGGAATGACTACGAGTGGAATCACCTCTTGTTGGGGATATAGTTGGAGTCTGGAATTACTTGTGAATGGATCAAGTGGCTATATTCAATCTCCTGCGGGAATGCCAGTTGATACGTTGACAAAGATTGAAGCGGGAAATGGTTTTTTCTGCGGCCTTAAGACCGGTGGTGAATTGATCTGCTGGGGGATGCCACATAGTTATCACTTTGGGTACGACACGACTTCGAATTGGAGAATCAGTCCTACGAGATTCTTTGATCCTTTGACATTTAAAGATGTCAAACTATCTGGTGACCGCGCTTGTGCAATCACCTCGGATGATAAACTTTATTGCTGGGGCGGTACTTATAAAGCGCCTCATTATAAAGCGGAAGGACTCAGCATTCAGAAAGTCGTTATGAGTGAAGCCGGAAGCTGTGCGATGACCCTTGATAACAAATGGGTTTGTTGGGAGCCGATCTCTATGGGGCCGAGCTCTAACAAGGTTTCTTATTTGAGTAAGTCTTATTCGCTAACTCCTGTGGCCGTAGAAACTAATGTAGATAAGATATTGAATCAAAGATGCTACAGAAAAATATCCGGCGCTGAGAAATGCTGGGGAGCACCCGAAACGCATTTTAATTTCACGAAGGGCAGAAATATTGCGACGGAAAAACCGGTTCTTCTTAAGAACACGGCTTTTAATTTTGATACCTCCATCTACGGATGCCAAATTAATGATACAGGCAATATGGAGTGTTGGGGAACGGCCCTCGACGGGCAAGTGGGCATTGGTTTAACAAGTGCATATTCCAAATTCAATCATCCCCTTTTGATCGACAGGGGTGTGATCTATACAAAAGTAGCTTCTTCACCGAATCGTTTTAATTGTGGTGTTACCAATGACGGTAAGATGAAGTGTTGGGGATATAACTCTAACGGACAACTGGGCTCTGGCAATTATACGGTCGCAAATACTCCTCTCCATGTTGATACAGCCGTGACTTATGCCGATGTCGCGGTGGCTCAGTATACGACATGCGGACTGACGGTGGCTGGAAAGATTCGCTGCTGGGGTTTTAATGGCTCCGGAGCGGTAGGTGTGAATTCGACGACAACTTACTTTACCAGTGCCCAGGAACTTACTGGCACGTATAAAAAAGTTTTCGCTGCCAATTCCAGTTATCATATTTGTGCAATTGACGATGTCGATAAACTCATGTGTTGGGGTTTTAATACTTCTTCGCAGGTAAAAAGTGGGGCAGGGTCGTCGGTTCGAGCGCCTGTGGACGTGATGCCTGGAACGACTTTTAAAACAGCGACTGTTGGATTGACTCATACTTGTGCGATCAGCATGGCGGATCAACTCTATTGTTGGGGAGAGAATTTTGACGGGCAACTTGGGGATGGCAGCCAAACCAACCGGACAGCTCCGACTTTGATTGATTCAGGGACTTCCTACAAAGAAGTCGCGGCGGTGCAAGCAGGTACCTGTGGAATCACGACGGGCAATGTCTTGAAGTGTTGGGGAAGAAACTGGGATGGATCTTTACCCACAGGAATTAACTATAATTATCTATATGTCTTAGATTATCAGTAGCGCCCAGCTTTGAGGGGTCTATCGGAATAAAAACAAAGGGCTCTGTCTGTTAGACGAGCCCTCTATAAAATTTAACGCGACAGGGTTGTAAAAAATCCCCTGGCACCTTTTAAGCGGCTTTCGCTTCTTCGCTGTGTGAGAACTGAGCCATGTGGCCCATTTGTTCTGCAGAGAATGCAGATACGATGTCTACCAAGATCACAACTTTGTTATCTACTTTACCCATACCGCGAACAAACGACATTGCGTGTTCGTTGCCGAGTACTGGAGAAGGTTCGATTTGTGACTCTTGAAGGTCTACAACCTCTTTTACAGAGTCTACGATCATACCGACTTGGCCAATTTCCGTATCAATAACGATAATGCAAGTGTCGCGAGTAGTGTCTTGCGGTTGCATACCGAATTTAATGCGAAGATTTACTACCGGAATGATTTTACCGCGAAGGTTCATCACGCCTTTTACATAATCTGGAGTGCGTGGCACTGGAGTGATCTCACCAAACTGGTTGATTTCACGAACAGTTTCAATAGCTACGCCGTATTGCTCAGACATCAATTGGAACGTCAAATACTGACCTGGTTTTGCTTTATCGCTCATTGTAATCGCCTTTCAAAGTCGAAGATAAAATCTTACCCCAGACTCTTCGAGAAAAACTTGGGGGGACTTAAGAGAATTTCTCGCCTCCATTAAAAAAATAATTATTTGGATTTCGATCATCTCAGAGTGAGACAAGATCGACAAAGGTCGGGTGAGTTGAATTTAATCTCATTCTGGACCAACGATGGAAATAGTAAGCACACCTATCATCCGATAATTTCTTGTGATTTTTCAATGATAATGGAGCACACATGAGCGGTGATAATGCCTTTTTCGAAGAACTGCAGATGGATTTCCTCAATGAATCTGCGTTCATGCTGGAACAATACGAAGAATACATGATGAGGCTTGAGAACAGTGAAGATCCCGCGAAGGATCTGACTGATATTTTCCGTGTCGCTCACTCAGTAAAAGGCGGAGCCGCTGCTGTCGGTTTGACGGACCTTTCCAAGTTTGCCCATGTGATGGAAGATCTTTTGGATCTTTTACGTTCACGTCCGGAGTTGGTGAATTCAAATGCCATTTCCCTTTTATTGCAATCTGGTGACGAACTTAAAAATCGCATTGGATCTTTGCAGCAAGGTAAAAATCTTCCGTGGGATACAACAGTTTTGCGCGAACAGTTGGTGCAATTAACAGAAGAACTTTCTGGCAAACCTTCTTCGCGCAATAAACCTGCGGCCCATGCGGCGGCAGAAGAAGAAGTGAAAGAACAAGTTCCTGATGATTTCTTTGCGAATTCTACTCCAGCTCCGGTGGCAGAAGCGTGTGACGATGTAACCAATCATGATCTTTTGGCGGAACTTTTGGCTCAATTATCTCCTGAAGACCAAGCTGAATTCTATGCTAAAGAAGAACAAGAAAAGAAGGCAGCTGCGGCGGTTGCGGCTCCTGCTCCGGCATTAAAAGTTGTTTCTGAAAGTCCGAAAGCGGCACCTAAGGCGGAACCGGCGGTGGCTTCGAACAATGGTGGCGGTGGATCTGGCAAGGCTCCGGCAAAACAAACGAGTGCGATTAAAGTTGATACGGGTCGTGTGGATTCCGTTCTTGATGCCGTGGGTGAGCTTGTTGTTTTGAAGAATCAATTGGTTCACGATGAAACTGTGCGCAGTGGTGTAAACCTTCGTTTGGAAGCCATCGTAGATCAATTGGATAAAGCTGTGCGTGAACTCTATGAAAAAACATTGAGCATCCGCATGACGCCATTGAAATCCATGTTTATTAAAATTCAAAGGATCGTTCGTGACGTGTCTTTGAGTCTGGATAAACCTGTGGATTTGCAACTTATCGGTGAAGAGACTGAGGTTGAAAGAACAGTGTTTGAATTGCTCGGTGATCCTCTCGTACATTTGGTTCGTAACTCGATGGACCATGGGGTTGAGAAAAAAGAAACACGCTTGGAAAGAGGCAAGTCTGTTACTGCGAAAGTTGTTGTTTCGGCAAAACAATCCGGTGGAAACGTCATTATCGAAATCTGTGATGATGGTGGCGGTATCAACCGTGAAAAAGTTTTGAGCAAAGCCATTGAAAGAGGTTTCGTTCCTGCGGGCGTGGATCCTGCGACGATTCCGGATGAACAAGTTTTCCAATATATTTTCCAACCAGGTTTTTCAACAGCAGACAAGATTTCGGATCTTTCAGGTCGTGGTGTGGGTTTGGACGTTGTGAAATCCAACTTGGATAAAATTAACGGGAAGATCAATATCTTCTCGAAAGCGGGCCAAGGAACGACGTTCCGTTTGACGATCCCTCTAAGCACGGCGATCACTGACGGTATTATCGTGGCTTTAGATGGCGCTCGTTACATCTTACCCATTCACTCTATTCGCGAAATCGTGCGCGTTCTTCCAAAAGACTACACGCATATTTCAGGCGCTGGAAAGGTGGCGAGCATTCGTGGCTTGTTGCTTCCAGTGATCGATGTTTCTAAAACTTTGGGTTCTATCAACTGGAACTTGAATAAGCGTGACCAACAATTGATGGCAAAACGCGAGAACTCATTGAGTGCTCGTCGTGAAGAAACGATGTTGGTGATTATTGAATCTATGACAGGCCAAATGGCTTTCCCTGTGGACGATGTTTTAGGTCAGGCTCAGGTGGTTGTAAAACCAATCACGACAGGTCAAGACATTCCGGAAGTTGCAGGTGCCGCAATTCTTGGAGACGGTCGCACGGTCCTTATTCTTGAACCAGGAGCTTTGGTTAGCAATGTTTCCAAAGGCCGGGAGATCGCAGCATGACGGCTGTAAAAAAGAACGAATTGGTGGGATCTCTTTACGATTTTGAAGAGATCAAGCTGACGGATAAAATGTTTACGAAATTTGCGGAGCGCATGTATGAACTTGCGGGTGTGGATCTTCCACTAACTCCCAAGAATCATGCTTTGATCCGCAATCGTATTGTGAAACTTCTAAGACGCCACTCTTTGAAAACTTACGAAGAGTATTGGGCGATGATCGACAAAGGAAGCTCCGAGTTGGTGTCCGAATTTATTTCGGCACTGACGACGAACATGACTTCGTTCTATCGTGAATCGAATCACTTCGACTTCCTGGCGGGAGTGTTGCCGGATCTGTCACGCAAATTTGGTTCTGATGTGCGTATTTGGTGTGCGGCTGCAAGTACCGGACAAGAGCCCTACACGATTGCAATGACGGCGTGTGAAGCTTTGGGTGAAAGTCCTACGCAAAAAGTGCGTTTGCTGGCGACAGATATTGATTTGCAAGTTCTGAAAAAAGCTTCTTCGGGAACGTATGAAGAGCGAGAAATGCAAGGTTTGCCTCCGGCGCAACGCCACAAGTACTTCGATAAAGTGAAGTCTCAAGGCGATGAGTTTTGGAGAGCCAAGGATCAGATTCACAATATGATCCGCTTCGCGCCTTTTAATTTGATGAATCCAAAATACGAATTTCAGCACAAGTTCCACGTGATCTTTTGCCGAAACGTTTTGATTTATTTTGATGAACCGACAACGAAAAAAGTTATCGACAATTTGGTGGCTTGTCTTGCGCCGGGTGGATATTTGATTCTGGGTCACTCGGAATCTGGGAACGTGAAACACCTGCAATTAAAACCACTTTCCAGAGCTGTGTACCAAAAGATTTAAGGAATAGAGGCCCATTATGGCTCAAAAGATCCGTATATTGATTGTTGATGATTCCGCAGTGATTCGTAAACTGCTTGAGAAAATTTTTAGCTCTTCTCCGGATATTGAAGTTGTGGGAACAGCTTCAGATCCTTACATCGCTAGAGACAAACTGGTAAGTTTGAAACCAGACGTGATGACTTTGGATGTGGAGATGCCTCGTATGGACGGCATCAGCTTCCTTGAAAAAGTCATGCAGCACTTTCCAACTCGCACGATCATCTTCTCGAGCTTGGCCAAGACGGGTTCTGAAACCTATCTGCGCGCGCTTGAGGCCGGTGCGATTGAGATCATGGAAAAACCTTCCATTGACGTCAGCCAAAGTTTGGAAACTTTGTCCCAGGCTATTATCGAAAAAGTAAAAGCCGTGGCAAAAGCCCGTATCAACCCAGTTAAAAAAGTGGTTCCTACGTCAGGGCCTGTACAAAAGGTGGCTCCAACGTCAATGGCAAGAACGACTCACCAATTGATCGCGGTGGCTTCTTCCACAGGTGGAACGGAAGCCTTGAAAGTATTCCTGAGCGGAATGCCAGCGGATATCCCAGGAACTTTGATTGTTCAGCATATGCCTCCTGGATTTACGAAATCTTTCGCTGAAAACTTGAACAACATGTTTCCTTTTGAAGTGAAAGAAGCTCAAGAGGGAGATCAAGTTGTTCCCGGCCGCGTGTTGATTGCTCCAGGAAACTATCACATGGAAATCACACGCAGTGGTGCCTTTTACTATGTGAAACTTCATCAAGGACCCGCTTTGCACAGTGTTCGTCCGGCAGCAGATTATCTTATGAAATCCGTTGCAAAATATGTGGGTAAGAATGCCTTGGGTGTTGTTCTTACGGGCATGGGCAAAGACGGCGCTGAAGGTTTGTTAGAGATGAAAAACGCCGGTGCTTACACCGTAGCTCAGAATGAAGAAACCTGTGTTGTTTACGGGATGCCAGCCGCCGCTGTCGCACTGGGCGCGGCAGATAAGATTCTTCCCCTCGATAGAATCGCGGGCGATTTACTGGGTCAAATCCAAACTCGCAACGCTGCCTAAATCAAATATATGGTTCTGCCCGTCGGCAGAGCCATCGTTCAACGATATTGACATCGATCAATTATCTGTTATGGGCATGACCGACTCCATGGTTTTGGCTTGTGCTCGTATTAATAATGTTCCCCTTTTAACTCTCGATAATGATTTTGCGTCATTGCCAGGTGTACGAGTCGTTAGATAATTAGTTTTATCAGTGCATAACAAAAATGGGCGCAAGTTTGCTGTTTCTCATTTCGAGAGACTCCAAATAAAAGTAATTCGGTTTAAAGGGCGTGTTTTTTGCTCTGTTCTTTGAAGGATTTCCCTTCGAAAGGACCGAGTTATGAATACAAAAACTCTTGTCTCAAAATGGATCGCTCTTGTAACCGCTTTTTCTGGCGTCACAGCTCAGGCTGAGGTCATTGAAAAATCAGGTTACCGTATCGACCCTGCGGTTCTTTGTGACGGTCTTCCGCAGGTCAAGGTGGCGACTCCCGACGGAATGTGTGTGGGTATCCTTGCGGCGAAACAAGATGGTCTAAAAATGCCTCGCTATGCCGTTCAATCTAAAGAAGGTGTCACCTATGTTTCTGAGATGGGCGGTTGGGCTTTTGGAAAAGGCACAATCTATGCGATCTATCGCGGGAAAGATTCTCAAGGCGTAGAGAAAACAGCAGTTGTTAATTTATTTCCAACAAAAAAACTCACGATGCCCAATGGTGTGGTTATGGATCCGGAAGGGCGTTTGTATGTGGGAACTCCGACGGCGGTGATTCGCTTTCAACCCCGTGACTCTAAGACAGGACAATTCAATATTGATACGACTCCTGAAGTTGTTGTGAATGATTTTGCAAAATCTATCTTCCGCAAAGATGAGTATATGAGTGCCGGAGAATACAACTCCATGGCAACAAAATATAAAAACAAACATCCCCTCATTCAAATGGCTGTGAATGGTAATTTCACTGAGATGTATATCAATATTGGTGCGCCTTCAGATGACTGCGGTTCGGGACTGAAGACACTCGATGAAAATGGCAAGTGCATTCAATCGGAAAGTCCTTTGGCCAGTGCAGCTGTGTGGAAAGTAAATTTGAGTAACGACGCCCAAAGAAAAGCTGTGAAGGTGGCTCCCTTTGCCCGCGGTCTTCGTAACTCCATGGCTTTGGCCGTGCACCCGATTTCAGGCTTAGTGATTCAAGGTGAAAACGGCATCGACTTGGCTGAAGAAGACAAGCCCTATGAAGAACTCAATATTCTTGAGGAAGGTCGTCACTATGGTTGGCCGTACTGCCATTCTCGTGGCGAAGTCGCACCTAATTTCCAAGGCAAAGTGACGCCAGAGATGTGCGCAAAACAATTTGCTTTACCGAAAGTATTTATGCCAGGTCATACAGCGCCTTTGGGACTTTTATATTATCGAGGCGAACTATTGCCGTCACTGAAGGGAAAACTTTTAGTGGGATGGCATGGTTATCAAAAGTATGGACATCGTATTGTGGCATATCCAATTGATGAAAAAGGTGTTCCGACGGATACGCAATATCAGGAAATTGTTTTTGGCTGGAAGGCATTGGAAGGCGTTCGCCCGCGTGGAGCTCCCACAGGGCTGACAGAGATGAACGATGGATCTATTTTAGTTCTTGATGATAAAAACGGGGCTGTTTTAAGAATTTCAAAAGGAGAAAAGGCCGTTATTACTCCAGAGGACCTCGTGGTTGGCGGGTTCACGGAGAAAACATTGCAGGCATTTGAGCCCTTGGTTCCCTTTGTGAAAAAGAACTGCGCTATGTGCCACACGCAATTTCAAAAAGAAAGTGGGAAAGAAATGTTGGGAGAAATGCGTGGGACCATGTTGAATCTTTCCAGCCCTTCAGAGAGTTCTTTCTGGTTGAAACTGAAAACCCGTCAAATGCCGCCGGAAATGATGCGCTCGTCCCTGGATTTCCACGAAAAAGAATTCGATCAGGTGCTTCCTCAAGTCGAGGCCTTTATTAAATCCTTGAACCCTTAAGAGGGTCTTCCTTAGAATAGACTCCTGCCAACCAACAGGAGTCTTCTATGAAATTTCCAAAGTGGTTTCTTCTTATGCCTTTAATGATGTTAGGGGCTTGCAAATCAAAACCTCTGCAAACGAATGCTACCAATGACGGTGACGACCCTTATTTGTGGTTGGAAGAAGTTGAGGGCGAGAAGGCTTTGAAGTTTGCCAAAGACGAAAATAAAAAAACTTTGGATCATTTCAAAAAAGATCCTCTTTTTAAATCTCTTGAAAAAGAGATTCGTAAAATTGTTTTGGCGAAAGATCGCGTTCCTGAAGTGAAACTCATGAATGGGGAGCTCTATAACTTCTGGCAAGATGAAAAGCACGTCCGTGGTATTTGGCGCAAGACCACGATTCAAAGTTACAAGACAGGAACTCCTCAGTGGGAAGTGATCTTGGATTTGGATGCGTTAGCCAAGAAAGAAAAAGAAAATTGGGTGTGGAAGTGGTCATCAGAGCTTCCTCCAAAGTATGAAAGATCTTTTATTCATTTATCTCGAGGTGGAAAAGATGCCACGGTGGTTCGTGAGTTCAATCTGAAAACTAAAGAGTTTGTTAAAGACGGCTTTGTAGTGCCTGAAGCAAAAAATGCGCTATCTTGGAAGGACGAGAACACTGTTTTTGTCGGAACTGATTTCGGACCGGGTTCTATGACAGATTCAGGCTATCCACGCATCATCAAGGAATGGAAACGCGGGACTCCTCTTTCTGATGCCAAGACTGTGAACGAGGGACAAAAGACCGACATGTCAGCGTATAGCTGGGTGCAGTTCAATCCCGAAAAAAAATATATTTTTCACTCCCATCGTCTTTCTTTCTATGAAGGTAAAGATTGGTATGAGGATGAAAAAGGTCAACGCACAAGGATTCCGATGCCAACGGATTCAGAATTTAATGGCGTCTTTAAAGGTCATTTATTGTACGTTCTTCGCTCAGATCTAGGAAAGTTTAAAAAGGGCAGCTTGGTTGCGATGCCTTTAGAAAAGATTTCCGAGGGTGATAAAGCTCAGGATTCATTGCAGTTGGTGTTTGCTCCGACAGAGAAGAAGTTTTTGCAATGGACGAGTTCAACTAAAAACTATCTGATGCTTTCAACCATCGACAACGTTCTTTCTAAAATCGTGAAGGTGTCTTATCAGGGACCGAATAAGTGGATGTCTGAAGAAGTGTCTTTGGGTAAAAATGGCATGGCCATGGTCACGTCCACGGAAGACGAAAGTGAACGTTATCTTGCCGTGTACACAGATTTCCTGACGCCATCATCGAATTATGTGGCAAGTGCCGACGATTCTAAAAATCACTTTGAACTTCTTAAGAAATCTCCGGAGCGCTTTAACGCGAACGGCATGCACACGGAGCGTTTTGAGGCGACCAGCAAAGATGGAACTAAAATTCCGTACTTTGTGGTTTCAAAAAATTCCCTTAGCAAAAACGGAACCAATCCAACACTCCTTTACGGATACGGCGGCTTTGAAGCTTCTATGCAGCCTTCTTACAATGGCGTCCTAGGTAAAGCATGGTTGGAAAGAGGTGGCGTATATGTCTTGTCAAATTTGCGCGGTGGAGGAGAGTTTGGTCCGGCTTGGCATCAGGCTGTTCTTAAAGAAAACCGTTACAAGGTTTTTGAAGACTATATTGCGATCGCCGAAGATCTGATCCGTCGTAAAATCACCTCTTCACAGCATTTAGGAATTCGTGGTGGATCTAACGGAGGACTTCTTACGGGAGCGACATTTGTTGCAAGACCGGATCTTTTCAACGCCGTTCTTTGCCAAGTTCCACTTCTTGATATGCTTCGCTATCACAAGTTATTAGCAGGGGCGAGCTGGATGGATGAATACGGAAATCCCGACGATCCTAAAATGCGTGAGGCGATTTTAAAATATTCTCCGTATCAAAAGGTCAGTGCTCAAGGGAAATATCCAGAAGCCTTCTTTATGACGAGCACCAAAGACGACCGTGTTCATCCAGGACATGCACGTAAAATGGTTGCAAAGATGAGAGAGCAAGGACATGCACTGTTCTATTACGAAAATACGGAAGGCGGGCACGCACGAACTGCCAACCTCGAACAAAGTATTTTATGGAATACTTTGGAGTTCACTTATTTGTGGGAAAAGTTAGGAAATAAAAAGCCCTAACCAGTGAGGGCTTTGTTGGCCTTCTTAAGCCTTTGTGAAAGTGTTTTCACAAGGGCTTTGGCCCACGAAGGGCGCGCAAAAATCACGTTGTCTAAGGACCTATTCGGAATCGCGATTAATTCCACTTCGGTGATCGCTTCCACGGTGGCAGAGCGAGGGTCATGATTAAAGTGACCCATTTCTCCGACGAATTCTCCCGCCATGATTTCACCGAGCATCACCTTATCACCGTCGTGACCTAAGCAGTAGGCTCGCAAGCTTCCTTTTTTAACAATATAGGCAAGCTCCGTACTATCGCCTTCTTTAAAAAGCACTTCACCCGGTTGCAGTTGTTTCAGCTCATACTGAGGTTGATCGTCGTTCTTCTTAGGTGAAACGATTTTTGAAATGCAATCCACCAAAGCTTGTTCTCGATCCGGCTCTGTTAAAAACTGCACGCGGCCTGAAGCCACTTCCGAAGCAAAGAGGTCATGATCTGCGACGTAAGACATCACAATGATGGCGATGTCTTTGTTGTTTTTTTCTTTAAGAATTTTCGTAACGATATCAAAGCCGGAACCTTTAGGAAGGTACTCGTCAACTAAGACGGCTTTTGGATGAACGTTGTCGAGTTTGTATTTGGCTTCAAACCACTCGGCGCCATGAAAGACGGAGCTGTTCTCGAAATTTCTGGTCAGGACATCGGTGCAACGTTGAATGCGGGTCTTGTCTCCACTGATGATCAAAAACGTGTTCTTCTTATTGTCTTGTCCCATCGCTAACCTTTCCTTGGAGTCTCGTTGTTGCAAATTGGCTTACGCCAGATTGAGACGACTCCTTAAGGGTTACACAATTTGATTATCTTATGAGTATTGAGACGTAGCAAGATGGGAGCCTCAAATCGAAGCTCCATGTATTAGAATGAGATTATTTCACGAGGGAACGCTCGCCTAGTGCTGAGTTTCTTCAGTCGGCTTGTGCGGAAGTCCGCCTTTGTACTTTTCAACTTGTTGAAGCCAGTATGTCAGTTGGGCTCCGGACAAAGAGTAATCCATGATTGCCAGTTTCATCGCTAAACCGAAGGCTTCGTTGTGAACGAACGCCATCTGACGGCGCTCGCCCTTACGAGAGTAGTTTTCGATGCGGTGAAGTCCCTGCATGATGTGCAAAGCTTTAAAGAAAATCGCAGACTCTTGTTTGAAGACGCCGATTTCTTCACGCATAAAATACGCAAGCTTCGGATCATTCAATAGGTCATCGTGATTCCAAGGTTCTTCTCCGTATTGTGCTTTCATAAATGCCAGCATAAATCCAGAGAACAACTCTGTCGGGTTGGACTTGTCGATTTGTGCCGAGTTGATGCGGGCTAAATGGATTTCAAAAGTCTCCATTTTGACCGGATCAACAAAGACGGACTGCAAGCCTGGAAGAATTTGCTCCATGATGTGCAAATCAAAAAGCTCCATGAAGGCGCGATGAGGTTCACTCAAACGCAAGAACTTCAGCCATTCTTCACGACGGCGAGGCAAAACAGATTTCTTCAATTCAACACTGCATTCAGCAATCGCTGCGCGCATGGAAGACTCAATAGAAAAATGCAATTTGTGAGAAAGGCGAATCGCACGCAAGATGCGGATCGGATCTTCAATGAATCTTTCTTTCGGATCACCAATCATGCGCAGCACGCGATCTTGAATGTCTTGAATTCCACCGCAGTGGTCGATCAATTTGTGCTGAACAGGATCATAGAATACGGCGTTGGCAGTGAAGTCGCGGCGTTGAGCATCTTCCTCGACCGTTCCGAAATAGTTGTCACCCTCAACAGTGTCATCGCCCAGGGCGGTCAGCTCTTCAGGAGTTACATTGCGGCGGAAAGTTGCGACTTCAAATTGTTGATCGCCACGCTTCACAAGAACGAGCTTAAAGCGACGGCCAATCACATAAGCATTAGGAACTTTTTTGCGAACCTGATTGGGAAGAGCGTTGGTTGCAATATCGAAGTCTTTAGGGTGGATGCCCACAAGCAAATCGCGAACACAGCCACCGACGAGGTAGGTTTCAAATCCGGCGTCTTGCAGACTTCGGACAATTCGTAATGCATAGTTGTCGATCCAGTCCTCATGGAGCTGGGGCTTTTGCTGAGATATCATCGAGGCTGAATCTACATCCCTTCGCATCAAAATTCAAACGTTGTTGAGACCTTTTCTCGGGGGTATAAAAAGGCCATGTCTTATCTAGCAAATTTTTACCATCATTTTTATGGCCCCGAAGACGGGCGAAAGTGGATTTTTGTGCATGGTCTCATGGGCTATGGGCAAAACTGGCGCCGAATCATCTCGGGCCTTGAGGCTACGGAACGTTGTTTGGCCTATGATCAACGCGGTCATGGCCGTTCGTTTCAACCTCCAACGGGTTACTCTCCCGAAGATTACTCCAATGACCTGAAAAAGATCGTGGACGAGTTGGGTTGGGATAAGTTCATTCTTGTTGGGCATTCTATGGGTGGTCGCAACGTATTAAACTTTGCCTCTCGTTTCCCCGAATACTTGAGTCATCTGGTCATTGAGGACATCGGTCCCGAGGGCAACCCGCAAGCTCATGAGTATTACGAATATTTGTTGAATTTAGTTCCAAGTCCTTTTGCGACTCGTGAAGAGGCCAAACGCTATTTCTTTGAGGACTTTGTTAAAAATGCAAAGACCCGAGAGAACGTGCAGGTCATGGCCAACTATTTTTACTCCAATATGGAGGAAAAACCGAATGGGACAGTGGACTGGCGCTTTTCTAAACAAGCTATTATTGACTCAGTTCGTTTAGGACGTGTCGGGGACCGTTGGGCCGAGGTCGAAAGCTTGAAAGTTCCGACTCTTTTGGTGAGAGGTGGGAACTCCAAAGAGCTCAGCCGTGAGAATTTTGAGAAAATGCTGGTCCACAATTCTATGATTAAGGGCGTCGAAATTCCAAATGCGGGCCACTGGGTCCACTCAGATCAACCTCAGGCTTTCATCGAGGCCATTAAGATGTTTGTGGGCGGCTTTTAAGCACCTGCTTTGACTTTTCGCTCCTTGATAAGTACTTTGGGAGCTTATACCGGAGTAGTAAAAGTTGAAATTCTCAGAGTTGAATTTAGAGCCTAGTTTGTTGTCTGCAATCCAAAAGTTAAATTACGAGGATTGCACACCGATTCAGGAACAAGCCATGCCTCACATCCTTGAAGGTAAGGACGTGGCAGGACTTGCACAAACAGGCACAGGAAAAACCGCCGCTTTTGTTATTCCTCTTATGGAGCGCATCCTTCGCGCTCGTCCGGCACCAGGTGACGCGACAGAGGAACAAAAAGCAATTAATGACAAAAGAGCCTTCAAAGATTGGAAACCACAAAATTTTATTTTGATTTTGGTTCCGACTCGCGAGTTGGCTGAACAAGTTCAAGAGAACATCACAAAATTCAGCGTGGATTCAGGTCTGCGTGGTTTTGCGATTTACGGTGGAACAGGTTACGACAAACAAAAAGAGGCGCTTAAAAATGGCGTTGAATTTATCGTCGCAACTCCAGGCCGTTTGATTGATCTTTACAAAGAACACTTAGTGGATTTGAAACAAGTTCGCGCGATCGTGTTCGATGAAGCAGATCGTATGTTCGACATGGGCTTCAAAGACGACATGAAGTACATCTTGCAAAGAGTGCCTCGTGAACGTCAGTTCCTTGTATTCAGCGCGACTTTGAACTTTGATGTTTTGAACACCGCTTACCAATTTGGTTCTGAGCCGGTTGAAATCAACATCAGCCGCGATCAAGCCAAAGCTGAAAACGTGAAAGACCAAATCTTCCACGTGGGTAATGACGAAAAGCCTCAGCATCTTTTGTCTTTGCTAAAAGTGCACAATCCAAAACAGGCGATCATCTTCACAAACTTCAAGTTGAGTGTGGAAAAAATCGCGAAGTTCTTGGTGGATAACGGCATCCCTGCGATGGCGATCTCAAGTCTTTTGACTCAAGCCCAACGCAATCGCGTGATTGAACAGTTCAAAGCTGAAAACAACATGAACATCTTGGTGGCGACGGACGTGGCAGCGCGTGGTTTGGATATCAAAGGTGTGGATCTTGTGATCAACTACGAACTTCCTAACGACAGCGAGTCTTACGTTCACCGTATCGGCCGTACAGGTCGCGCGGGCACAACGGGCCAAGCATTCTCTTTGGTGGGCGACAAGGACATCGAAGCTTTGTCTCGCATCGAAGATTATTTGAAACACAAAATTGAAGTGGGCTATTTGGAAAACGAACAGCTCATTAAGGACTTCAAGGCGATGTCTCATCACCATGAAGGTCACTATCCAAAATCATTGGATCGCGCGCGTGCTCCTCGTGGTGACAGACCCGAGCGTGGCGGAGGTGAACGTCGCGGTAGCGGCGGCCCTAGAGGCGAGCGTCGTGGCGGAGAACAACGTCGCCATGAAAAAGGTCCTCGTGATCGTGATCAACAAAGATCAGCTCAAGGAAATCGTCCGGGTGGACCACGTCCAGAGCATAAAAAACACGAGGGTGGAAAACGTCCTGACCAACAACACCCACAAAGACGTCATGACGGCAAACGCCCGGAACACAGAAAACAAGAGCACCGCAAGGGGCCGCACCCACAACATGCTAAGAAGCATGCTCCAGTGGTGGCGCAAAAATCACTGGGACAAAAGATCTCAGGATTCTTTAAACGTCTTTTCTCATAAGACGGAATTTAAAAAGGGACCGCAAGGTCCCTTTTTTATTTCTACCTCTTCTGATTTTTCACAAGGTCTTTCTGAGATTTAATAATAAATGAAGTTCTTCGTCGTTCTTCTTGTGCTCCAATAATTCTACTAAAAATTTTGTGCGGAGGAGGCCTGTGATGAAAATGTCTTTGATATCATTCATTCTGTTGGGTGTAAGCAGTGCATGGGCTGTGGAAAAACCAATGGAGCCTGTCGCTGTTATTATCAATAACGCGAAAGGTGAACAAGTCGGCGACCTTATTCTGACTCAGCAAAAAAACGGAGTGAGGGTGCATATCAATTTGATCAATCTTCCCCCGGGAATTTACGCAGCTCATTTTCACGAAAAAGGGGTTTGCCAAGGACCTGACTTCAAATCAGCAGGTGATCATTTTAATCCTGACAAAAAGAAACATGGCTTTGATGTGAGGGGCGGCCCTCATGCCGGTGATTTGAAAAATATTGAAGTTCTTCCGGAAGGCAAAGGGCAATTGGAAGCCACAAATCCCATGGTGACCTTGGAAGAAGGACCGAACTCGTTACTAAAGACGGGTGGAACGGCTATCATCATTCATGAAAAAGGGGATGATTATAAAAGCCAGCCTGCGGGAGCTTCTGGGAAACGCATTGCTTGTGGGGAAATTAAGACTCCGGATCGAACGAAGAAATAAAAAAGGCGCTGGAGCGCCTTTTGTTTTATTTTTTTGTGAGCAGTTTGATGGCTTCTTCGTTATTGGATTCTTTTGCGATATCTAAAGCGGTTTTACCTGCTTTGTTTTTTAACTTCGCATCAGCGCCATTGGCGAGGAGAAGTTTTGTTGCTTCGAGAAGTCCGTTTTGAACGCTTCTCATTAAAGCAGTTTCTCCAAGCTTGTTGGACTTATTTACCAAGGCCTTATTCCATTTAAGAATTGTTTGCGTTGCTTTGGAGTTGTCACCAGAAACTCTGATTAATAGAGTATCACCTTCATCTCCAGCAACCGTGATGTCTACATTTGCTCCCGCTTTAATGAGTTGGTCACCGATGTCATACTGATCGTTTGTCAGTGCAACCGCAAGAGCGGTGTCTCCAACTTTATTTTTCTTTTCCAAATCTACTTTTTTGGAGAGAAGGAGTTTAACCGCTTCAGATCTTCCTCCAATTGCCGCACTCATTAAGGGAGTCATGCCCTCTTCGTCTTGGGCATTAAGATCAATTTTATTGTCTTTCAAGAGCTTCTTTAGTTTTGCTGTGTCACCCACTTCAGCAGCTTTAATCACATCCAATGCTTTTGTTGAGGCACTGACAGAAGATGCCAGCGCAGTATTCCCTATGGATACAGCTAGGAGTATTGATAGCAGACGTAGTTGATTCTTCATAAATCTACTATCCTTTCGTACCTAGATTAGCTTCGTTTTGAAGTTTAGATCCAGTATCAAATGGAAGAGGTAGAATAGGTTTCGTATAATTAATCTTCTTCGGTCCGCCATTGTTATTGATGAGACCTCTGACTTTGGTTTTGATTACGCCATTTGCGGCACCCCATTCGCTGCGACCGTCTGTGTTCATGAGAACAGCGAAATAGATTTCTCCGTTTTTGGTAGAAACAACACCAGCAAGAGTTTTAGCTTTATTTACGCTTCCTGTTTTAGCCGTCGTAGATCCAACAAACTCTCCATCGTATTTACCTACGGTAGATGCTTTATCGACACCGGCAACTGCCATAACCTCGCTCAGTTCGTAACCTGATTTTTCAAGAAGAGAATCAAGGCGGTAGAGAGTTTTGATCATGGACTCACAGGTAGCTTCGTTATAAACGTTTTTAGAAAAATCTTTGTCGATGTAGTTCGCATTGTTGCCTGAACCTAAATGGAATTCCATCTCGTCTGAGCCAACAGCAAGAGCCGTTTTAATATATTGATTGAATGCGGCAGTTCCGCCGAGGTTCCAATAAAGAGTATCGGCGATATAGTTATTAGATTGGTTATTCATTCGCTTAAGAATCGTGCGCAAAGGAGCTGATTTATAAACTAGAGTGGTCATCTCTGAATTCTTAGTAAATGAGCTCTTTGGTTTAAATTCTACACGTGTCACGCTAATATTAGGAGCTACCTCCATCTTTACGCCAATAGTGCCAGCTCTTTTGCGAAGGTCATCATACATTGCTTTTCTAATCGGAGTCGCAAAGTCAGCAATTAAAGAATTACGAACGGCCTCAGCTTGTTGCTGAATTGTTTCGTAATATGGAGTGTTTCCACCAATGCGTGGATCTTCTTCTGCCAACCAATCAAGTAAAAAGTTTTCGTCGAATGTAAGATTTTCGATTTTCTTGATGTCAACGCCAGCTCGGTTCAGCTCGGAAATAAGATAGTAACTTGCGTTTCTTCCGAAGATTGGATCACGACTGCCTTCGATATGAACATCGTAAGAGTTATTGCTTACTTTAGTAACATGCAGCTTTGTTTTGTATCTATAGTCAGGTCCGAGTTTTTCAACAGCCCACAAAGAAGTGACAACTTTAGAAATAGAAGCAAGGGGAAACTTATCGTCTTTATTTTTGTCCCCTTCAATGACTTTACCTGAAGAGTTCGCCTTCATAGTACACATTGAATTTACATAAACTTTGGCAGATGCAGATGATGCAGCAATCAAAGATCCCAACGTCACGTACAGCATTTTCATTTTCAACGAGTTCGTCATCTATTATCTCCTAGCAACGTTCCACTTCTTACAACTTGTATGCCCAGCGTGCACATTTTATATGGGTAATGAAGCGTCTAGATTTGATACAGTGACGCTTTTTGCGATCCCTTACATTCCTTCCATGAGGTCTGCGCGAAGGATATCAGAGAGGCTGTCTTTCCATCGGTCAGGGGAATCCCAGTAACCGTTCATGTACATTGTGACTTGAGCTGGAAATCCATCTAATACTTCGTTTTTAATAATGCGAAAGGATGGAACGGCCGCAGTCATTCTTCCATCTTTAATGTAGGTTACATCGTATTCTTCGCGTTGTAGGTTCATCTTTGTTAAGAAATTCTTTTCGCCTATTTCCCAGTCTTCAATATCAGCTTCGATATTGTCTTCAAATGTTCTATCGCATCCCACAAAGTCAATTTCATCCCCTTCGCTGGTTTTTTGTCCCATTTGTTCAGGGTGGAAGTAGCAGGTTTTAGATGTTTGGTAGAGGAAGGATAAACTGATTGCAATTCCGGAGTTTGACATAGGGATCATCGTCGACTTTACAAAATTTATGTGATGGATGAGATACTTGAGCAGCGTGACATCCGAAAATCGAGAGTGAAACTGTCTTTTCGCTTCTAGTTTATAGAGTTCAAAAACTTTCGTAGATGAAGTTTTTGAACTACAACCAATGCGTGACAGAAAATTTGCAAATGGCTCAAAACTTTTTAGAGATTTTGACATGTAGGTATAAGCGACTGAGAGCTCTACATCTTCGCAGGACATTTTTTCTAGCTCTAGCGCTATGATTGCGCCACTGATATTATTTTCTGAAATTTTTACGAAAACCGAATCAAACTTTGATAGGTAGGTCTTAAAATCCTCAGAGGGGGCAGAGATAGTGACCTTGTTCTCAAGATTCTTTGAAAGACTATTGTTTATATCAGCTTGTTGTAGACGATGAAATTCGGAAATTATTAGACTATGAGTCGAAGGTTGTGTGTCAGTATTTTTACTGGTCGTGTGAAGCGGAGCAACTCCAGCCGCCACTTTTTCATCTTTTGAAAGGCTACACGCAGATGCGAACAGGAGAACACATAAAGGTAAAAGCGATTTAAGGAGCTTCATTGTTGGACTCCTTCTCATCTTCTTGGTCCACTTTTTCTTTATGGGGGTTTTCTAAACCAAAGATGCTGGCCGTTGTAATAAGGGCCTCACGATTGTCATAAATATTAAGGCAATATTCATCTTCAAATGTGTCACACTCTTCGCCGGAGGCTTTGATTTCCTCGGCAGTTTTATACTTCATATTATAAAAATGAAGATCTTTGGACACGAGTTTATTCATTAAAAGAAACCAGTCATTTCGATGTTCGCCTTCGGCTATGAGTGTGTTTCCATTTAAGAACGTTAAAAGTCGTGGGTCCACCTTTACTTTTCTACCATCGCGGTATCCGTCGATTGACAGATTCTCTACAGTTCCTAAACTTAGAAGAAATTCAGCAAGGTCGGTGGACGTAAACCGATTATTTACTTGAAGTAAGAGTTCATTTGCGATCCATCGACTGATCTCAGTAGAGCTGAATGATGTTTTAAGAGGCTCGCAGGATTTGGTCTTGAAAATGGCCTTCAATGCATCGGGAACAAAATATTCCTCGAGCTTCACGACCATATAAGAGTCGGAGGTTGTAGATTCAAAAAAGTATCCATCAAGAATTAGATTAACAAGGTCTTGGCAAGAAGGACCTTGCATATTCATTCTTTTAAATTCCTCATCGAGTTTGTCTTCATCTATTAGATTTCCTAATTTTGTGAATAGCTTATAGAAAAGTGGTTTTTGAAAGCTATTTAGAAGACCTCGATATTCTGCATTTTTACTTAGAGATTCAATGGAGTTCTTACCGTATAATAGAGGATTAAAACCTCTGGCCAATAAGTATTCTAAGGTCTTTTTCTTCTTTGTTTTAATAGTGAGATCAATAAGAGTCTCGTTGCTCTTGCTTCGAATATTTTCGAGGAAAGGAACAGTTTTATCTTCAAGGCTATTGATAAAGGTGTCTTCTTGTTGATTCAGAAGAACAAACTCCGGGTCGTTTTGAAGAGTTGTGGATTTCTCAACAACGATGACTTCAGGGGTTGGCTTCGCGGGCTCTTTCTTAAACGAGCATGCGCCCACCGCCACTATTAGGGCCGTGAGAATCAACTGTCTCAAAATGAGAAACGCCTGATGGATCTTCATCAGACAGGTAAATATGCAAGATCTGCCACGACTTAGGCTGCAAATGAGCTAAGGATGATTGTCTAAAGAGCTGACAGCTAACCAAAGCTGTCACTTGGCGAAACCCTCGCTGCGAGGGCGCTTTGCGTTGGTTTAATTTTGTAATGAAATTTTTCTTGCTGATGATTTTGTTCGTTCTATTACTTCGTCTGACGATCGCTTAATTTTTCTTTGTGAGGCTTCTCTCAGAGGGAAAACTCTCTTAACTGTGAGAGGATTAACGCATTTTAAAAGTCATTCTTAAGTCTTCTTTAGATCCACTCTCTTCTCTGAAAAGCCTTAAAAATCTCTCTTATTTTTCTGTGATACAAGGCTCTCAATCGGAGGAAATAGAGATGAATGTAAAACAACTTTCAAATGATGAATTGATTTTACGAATGGAAAAGCTAGTTCGTACGGAAAGAAAAATCACGCATTTGATATTGCTTCATATCGCCGAGATCGAAGATCGCAAAATTTTTGCTGAGATGGGATATGATGGCATGTATTCCTATTTAACCCGAGGGCTTGGTTATTCAGAGGGCGCTGCTTATCGTCGATTGCAATCTGCTCGCTTGTTAAGACAAGTTCCCTCGGTGGCGGAGAAGATAGAAGAAGGCAGTCTTAATCTTACTCAACTTACCCAAGTACAAAAATGTGTGAAAGAAAATATTAAAAACGGTGAGAATATTTCTGTTGAAAAGACCATTGAGATTTTAGCCAAGTTGGAGAATAAAAACTCTTTCGAAACACAAAAAACCTTGGCTGTAGAAATGAATCTGCCTGTGCAAACTCAGGAAAAACTAAAACCGCAGGCAGATGATTCTTTTCGAGTTGAAATGACCTTAACTGCGGAACAGTTTGTTGAATTGGAAAAAGCCAGAAACTTACTTTCCCATGTCTGTCCTGGCGGATCTTGGGCTGAGGTGATTTCTATTCTTGCAAAAAACTTCAATCAACGAAAGTTGGATGGAAAATCAAACAAACTCAAAAAGTCGACCCAGTTAGTCATCGCTACGAAGAACATTGGCGTGACTCCGGATTTAAAATCAAACTTAAGTTCAAACACATTGTCTCAGCAGCGAAAATATATTTCACTTCACACGCGACGTGCCCTCTTAAATAAAGCCCATCATCGTTGTGAGTACCAAGATCCAAAGAATGGAAAAAAATGTTCTTCGGGATATTTACTCGAAATAGATCACATTCGGCCTGTTGCTTTGGGCGGTACGAATGAAATCAGCAATCTTCGAGTTCTTTGTCGAGCTCATAATGCACTGGCAGCGAGAAAGCTCGGCTTGGCGTTCGGGTGAGATATAAGATCATTTGCGTATGCTGAAAATAAACGCTAATTTCTATCCATGATTTTAGCTCTCCTGATCCTCCTTTGCTTCCAACTTCTTGGTGAAGGCACTGTCGTGCTGTTCAACCTATTTATTCCTGGGCCCGTGCTTGGAATGGTGTATTTCTTTATTGGACTGATGTTGTACCCGCCATTGAAACAAAAGGTCGAAGCTCTTAGTCATTTTATGAATGCGCATTTGGCGTTGTTCTTTGTTCCGGCGGGTGTCGGGATCATCGAATACTTTGATCTCTTTGGGAAGTACGGTTGGGCCATGGGAGTCACGCTTCTCGTAAGCACAACAGTCACTCTGGGAGTGACGGCGTGGTTCTTTAATATCCTTTTAAAAACTAACAAGACGGAACAGTCCCATGATTGAGTTGCTGTCTCTTATCATGACTTTCGGATTTTATCTTGCGGCTCGCAGACTCAGCACCTATGGGAAAGAACATCCCTTTTTAAGTCCGCCTGTCGTGACGATGTTTGCTGTGATCGTCGTACTTCTCACTTTTAATATCCCGTATTCGGAATACTTCAAAGGTGTTCGACCTATTCATTTTATGTTGGGGCCCGCGACGGTGGGTTTTGCTCTGCCGCTTTACAATCAACTTGCTCGATTAAAGAAAGTTCTTGTTCCCTTGGCTGTTGCTTTGGCCGTGGGATCTTTTGTGGGAATATTTAGTGCCGTGCTCGTGGGATCTTTGTTGGGTCTTCCCCATGAAATCTTACTTTCCCTATCGCCAAAGTCTGTGACAACTCCGATTGCCATGGGTATTTCAGAAAAGATTGGCGGAGTTCCCACATTGTCGACTGTGTTTGTGATGATTACAGGAATTGTCGGCGCTATTGTCGCCGGAACCGTGATGAAACTTGTGAAAGTAAAAGACCCCTTGGTGAAAGGTTTTTCCATGGGATTGGCCGCTCACGGATTGGGAACTTTCCGTGCATTTCAGATCAATGAAATGGCCGGGGCTTTTGCGGGTCTTGCGATGGCGTTGAATGGTTTGATGACAGCTATTTTGATTCCGCTGTTACTATTTTTAATTCCTTAACCAGCTTTGCGAATTTTGCCGCCCATTCCTTGTCGTCATTAAGACACGGGATGAGATCGTACTCTTCGCCACCGTTTTCTTTGAAAGTCTCCTGACCGCCTAGGCCGATTTCTTCAAGGGTCTCGATGCAATCAGCAACGAAAGAAGGGCAAATCACCGCGACTTTCTTTTTTCCTGTTTGAGCCAAAATTTCTAAAGAGTGATCGGTTGCTGGTTTCAACCATTCGCCACGTCCTAAACGCGATTGAAACGAAACGCTCCAATGGCTGTCTTGCAGACCTAAAGATTCCGCAATCTGTGTGGCGGACTCAAAACATTGAGCACGATAACAGTTTTTTGCGCACGCATTTTCTTCAAAACAGCAGTCGTCCGTCCTTAAGCATCCAGGCACTTTACGAATATGACTTTCCGGAAGTCCGTGAAAAGAAAACAAATAATGATCTGGTTTTTTATCGGCTAAAGTCTCGCGCACAATACGCACCGTTGGATCAATGAAGGCTTCCTCATCAAAGAACGGAGGTAGATTTTCAGTCGGAATATCAACTCCCAAACGGCCCATCAAGCGATCAACTTCTTTCAATGAAGATTCTGTGGTCGCCTCAGCATATTGAGGAAACATAGGAGCTAGAATGATCGTTTCAACGTTGGCTTCAACAAACTCACGCAAGGCCTTTTCAATACCCGGCTCTGCATAACGCATGCCGATTTTTACCAGATAGTCGCTTCCAAGATCCCGCTGCAACTGATCTGCAAATCTTTGAGTGTAAACAGTCAGAGGAGAGCCCTGACTTTTCATCCATACTTTTTTGTAGTTTACCGCAGAATGGGGAGCGCGGCGAGGAACGATCAAAAGATGAACTAAAGGCCAACGCAAAACGTAGGGTAAATTGATGACATCTTTATCCATCAAAAAAGTATTGAGATACTTTTTTACGTCCTTCACTTCGTAAGACACGGGACTTCCGATATTAAGAAGAAGAACACCTTTTTTAGCCATATTGATTTGCGATCTCCTCTGCAATCATTTCGCTGCGTTCAAGGATCTTACTAAGACCTATGCCGCCAAGATAATTCCCGTGCAAATAAAGATCTGGAGTGGGCGCCATCTGACCTATTGTCTTTAGAGTTTCTTCTAATTGAAGGTTATAGTACGGTAAAGCCTTTTTCCAACGGTTGATGCGGTAATCAACGAGGCTCTCTTTGTGTCCCAGAATACGATGGCGTTCTTCCGCAAGGAGCTTCAGGATCTCTTGGTCAGGCAGTTCCATTAAAGCATCTTCTTCAACTCCACCCAGGATCCAAGTTTCATTGTAGGTTTTATTGCGGCCTTGAAAAATATAGGAGTTCATCAAAACGCCTAAAGATTTTAGTCCGTAACCGCGAGGAATAAGACAGCCAAATCCTTTGAAAGATTCTTGAGCTTTGTTAAAGAACAAAGTCACACTCATCAGTGAAGACATACGAATTTGCTTTAACAGAGCAGCAACTGAAGCATGGCTGTCTGTCAAAAGACGAGAAGCCGCCTCCGCAGAGGTTGCGATGACAACGGGGCCCGACAAACTTTTTGGATTTGCCGAAGCATTCAGATGAATCTTTACACCCATTTCTTTGAGCTTCACTTCGAGATGATCTACAAGATCCTGCATACCATGAGGACTTGTTAAAAGTCCCTTGTAGCGGTCTTTTTTCTTTTTAGAAAAAAGAGGACCTAAAATCAAACTCGCACTTAAGCCGGAGATGTCATTGCCGTAAATTCCCTGCATCGCAGGCCCCAGAATAAATCGAGTCGCCTGAGGTCCGATATTTCGCTGTCCCCAGGCCTGCAAGGTTTCGCCTTTATGCGGTTTAAAATTCTTTTTTCCGCGAAGAGCTTTGGGAAGAAGGCGAGCAATAAATCCCAGGGTTTCAAGAAAGTTTAAAGGCCAAGCGCGCGGAGTTTCGCGAAAAAGAAATCTTTTTTTAGAAGAATGCAAAGGAAGATCGGGCGTCAGGCCAAGCTCCTTAAAAAGAGCGTCGGCTTTCTCGGTACGGATCAAAGCATTGGCTGCGCGTTCTGCGATTCCGTAGTCCGTGATATCTGTTCCTAAAAGCCCTCCCACGCGAGAAGAGCTTTCGTACAGATCCACTTCAAAACCTTTTTGCGCAAGTCTTAGCGAAACCGTAAGTCCCGCAAAGCCAGCGCCAATGACGCTGACTTTTTTCATATTGATTGCGAGAAGATCTTAGTCTGAGGTTGTTTGGTTTTCAGTCTTTCATCAAAGAACACGCAGGCGTTTCTGAGGAATGGACGTCCGGCTTCTTTCACGATCAATTTATGATCGCGGATTTCCACCAAAGAATCTTTCAACATCTCTGCCAAGAATTCTTTCGACTTTCCTTCTTGAGCATCGTCAATAAACTTCACTTCAAACTCCGTCATGAGTTTTAAGATCTGTTCGCGACGAACTTGGTCTTCCTTTGTGAGAACGTGACCACGCAAAGTTGGAAGGCGTCCTTCATTTAACGCTGCTTCATACAGAGGAAGAACTTTTTCATTTTGATGGAAGCTGTAAGGTGTTTCAGAGATAGAAGAAACTCCCATTCCCAAAAGAACATCTGTGCGTTGATCCGTATAGCCCATAAAGTTACGGTGTAAGCGCTTTTCATTCATAGCTACACACAAGTTGTCTGTTGGAAGTGCGAAGTGGTCCATGCCGACTTCTACATACCCCGCCTCAAGCAAAATACCGCGAGCGATTTCATAGAGCTCACGCTTTTCCGCCGCCTTAGGAAGATCTTCATCTTTGAAAAGTCGCTGCTGAGGTTTAATCCAAGGAACTAAAGCAAAACTATAAAGGGCGATGCGATCCGGGCGAAGTTGGACTGTGGCTTTCGCCGTTTCGCGAATGGACTCTGGAGTTTGTTTCGCGAGTCCATAGATCAAATCGAAGTTCACAGAAGTGTAGCCCATATCACGAGCAGCCTTTGTGAGATTCGCCGTAATATCAAAAGGCTGAATGCGATTTACAAGTCTTTGCACTTCAGGATTGAAATCCTGAACTCCCATGCTTACACGAGTAAAACCAAGATCACGAAGAGCTTTGAGCTGATCCGCCGTCGTACGACGAGGATCTACTTCAATAGAGCCTTCAAAATCATTCAAGTCCACTTTTACACGAGTCATGATCGGACGAAGAAGTTGCAATAAAGCATCGGCCGACAAGAATGTCGGTGTGCCGCCACCCAAGTGGATGTGCTTTAAAGGTTTTTCTAAAAGTTCAGGAACTTGTTCAACGTAAAGCTGCCATTCCTTTAGAATCAAATCGACATAAGGAAATTCTCTTTTGTGATCTTTCGTGATGATATTGTTGCAACCACAGAAAGTGCAAAGGGATTCACAGAAAGGAATGTGTAAATAAAGAGACCAGCCGCCAGGCTTTTCCTGAAGAGTGGTCTTCAAGTGCTGCACCCATTGATCACTTGTCGGATTTGTTTCCCAGTAAGGCACCGTCGGATAAGACGTGTAACGGGGAGCAGGGACGTCATATTTTGCGAGAAGATCTTTGATCATGAGAGCTCCTTACGGACTGTTTCTACGAAGAGTTTCACATTCTTTTCTGGAGTTTTAGGTAGAACGCCATGGCCTAAACCACAAACCCAACCGGCTCTTTCTTGAAGACTCATGGCTTTCATTGGAGCGAGGAATGTTTGCAAAGATTTTTTGAAATCGCTATCGTCCATGAATAACAAACTTTGATCGAAGTTTCCTTGAACAAAACCTTTATTCTGAACTTTGAAAGAATCCGGCAACCAGCAACGGTGGTCAAAACCTTGACCCGCCCACGGAAGCTCCGTGAAGGATTTATTAAAAAACACCGGTTGTGTGCCTTTAGAGTAGTAGCCAATTTTGCCTGGATAATCTTGAGCAATGCGCGCAAGAACAGGTTGAATCCACTCTTGGAAGAACATCGGGGAAACTTCTCCCGCCGCTGTATCAAAGACCATCACAGTCTCTGCACCACCTTCAAATTGCAGGCGGATGTTTTCCTTCAAAAGAGGATACATTTTCTCTAGGAACTTAGGAAAAAGATGAATCAAAGTTTTCGATTGGATTAAAGATCCTGCGTGAGAACCTTCCACAGCATAGACGAACAAAGTCCAGGGACCGCCAACAAAGCCAATCAAACTTTTATTAGAAGGCAGCACCGCGCGCGTTGCTTTCATGGCCTCTTTTTGAAAACCCATGAATTCAATAGCTTCATCCACAGGTCCTAAAGTTTGGATCGTCTCTGGATTTAATTTAAAGCCCAATTGGGGGCCATGGTCTGTGTAATCAAGGCCCATTCCTAAAGCTTCAAGAGGGAAAAGAATATCGCTAAATAGAATTGAAACGTCGAAATCAAATTCAGCGACAGGTCCCAAGGCAACTTGCGCCGCTAGTTCCGGCTTTTTACAAAGCTCCATGAAAGAATGCTGAGAGCGCAAACCTTGATAGTGTTTATGATAGCGACCTGCTTGACGCATAAACCAGATCGGTGGAACAGCCTGAGGAGTTCTTTGTTGTGCGTTTTTAAAAAGTGTATTCATGAGTTCTCCTCTGTGGACCACTGATAGCCAACCCCGCGAACGGAGCGAATGTGTTTTTCTCCGTCATCGCCAAGAAGTTGGCGTAAGCGTACAATGATATTGTCAATCGTTCGATGACTTGGGTTTTTATCAACACCCCAGATTTCGTTCATGATTTCATCACGACTCAAAACCCGGGGGGATTTTTCGATAAGCAATTGCAGGATCTTCATATCCGTCACTGGCGGGTATTCAATTTGTCCTGATTTTTTCTGCACCGACATGTTTGTGAAATTCACAACACAGTTTTCAAGCTCAATTTCGCGAGCCGGTGCATGGGCATCTAAAACGTGTTTCACACGAATCAAAAGTTCTTTGAGGTGGAAAGGTTTTGGAATGTACTCTTCTGCGCCCAATTCAAATCCTTGCAAGCGCGACTCGGCATCCGCTTGCGCTGTTAGAAAAAGAAAAAGAACTGGAGAGATTTGTTTGATCTTAGCTGCGAGTTCAAAACCAGTTCCGTCGGGTAAACCGACATCCAAGATCACAAGGTCAAAATCTTTGGATTTAGAAAACAGAGTCCACGCTTCAGCAAGGGTTTTTCCCCAAGCGACGTCATACTCTTTTTTAAGTCTTTCCGTCAGCGTTTCACCTAAAGAGACATCATCTTCGACAAGGAGGATTTTTCTCATTTAAGACGTCCCTCCAATTCAACAAAGGATTTAAAGCCTTCGTTTTCTTTGGATTCGAAACGAATATCGCCCTTCATTTTTTGCAAAAGGCGTTTGGTGATCAAAAGGCCAATCCCGTTGCTGCGAGAGTCTTGGGATTTTAAAATTTCAGAACCGAGTTTTTGCAATGGACCTTTAAAGCCAAGACCGTCGTCTTGAATTTGAAGCTCAATACCGCTGCCGCCCAGTTCGCGCACTTTAATGCGAACTGCTGTGGCTTTGCCGTGAATAACAGAGTTCTGGAGTAAATTTTTAAAGACGCTGAGTAAGGCTCTGCGGTCCCCAACCACGATCGCATTTTTTTCTAACTCCAACGACAATTCAGGAAATTCATTGCGCAGGCTAGAGAAAAGATCACTTAAAGACACCTCTTCTTTTAAAAGCTCACCGCCTTCAAGATTGGCAAGAAGCAAAGAGTTTTCCAATTGCAGATCCAGACGCTGAATATCGTGAATCAAGCGCTTCATCACCGGATTCGTCGTGCCGTGAAGATCTTCTTCTAAAACTTCTGCCTGCAAGCGCAAACGGGCGATAGAAGTCTTGATGTCGTGGCTGAAGGTTGAAAAAAAGAAACGAAGACGTTGATGACGTTTTTGATCGCGGTAAGAAAAGATCACCAAGGCTACGCCCCCAAGCAAGATCGCGGCAAGAAGGATGGAACCTTCCCATGCAAACATGCGATGGGACTTTTGTAATTGCTCAAGACTTGGATTTTCCGTCGGATCTAAACGCAGAAGGAAATAAACCCACCACCATCCCACCAATGAAAACGTGAAGGCGAACCAAATGATCGCCAACGCTGTTTTCACATGGGATTTGAGGAAGGACTTCGTCATATTACTCCGCAGATTCGATGATCGTGTGAGCGGCTTGTTCCAAAAGCTCATCGGAGTGAGCCATAGACACGAAACCGACTTCGTAAGCGTTCGGAGCCAAGTAAACACCTTTGTCCAAAGCTTTGAGGAAAAGACCTTTGAACGTAGCACCTTGGTTTCCAGGAATCTGATCAATAGAACGAATAGGAGATTTCGTCGGGCCATGAATCCAGAATAAAGAAGCGATTTGGCTGACTTCCAAAGGCACACCTTTTTTTGCAAAACCCGCACGCAAAGTATCTGCAAACTTCTTAGTTCTTTGTTCAAGAACATTCCAACCATCGAGGCGTTGCATTTTCTTAAGTGTCGTAAGACCCGCGCGCATACCGATTGGATTGGCACTCAAAGTCCCAGCTTGGTAAACATCGCCGCTAGGTGCAACCATGTTCATCAATTCTGCTTTTCCACCGTAGCAACCCACAGGGAAACCGCCACCGATGATTTTTCCGTAAGTAACAAGGTCAGGGCGAATGCCGGTTTTCTCTACCATGCCCGCAAGACCCACGCGGAATCCAGAGATCACTTCGTCGAAAATCAAAAGACTTCCGTTTTTCTCACAAAGTTCTGCAACACGTTTCAAAAACTCAGGACGTTGAACCAAAAGACCATAGTTTGCAGGAAGTGGTTCGATAATGACAGCTGCGATGTCTTTACCTTGAACTTGGAAAACTTCTTCCAAACGAGCTTCGTTATCGAGAGGAGTTACCACCGTGTGAGCTGCTACTTCCGCAGGAATACCCGCACTTGAAGAGGCCGCAGTTCCCGCAAGACCGCTTCCAGCTTTCACAAGAAGATTATCGACGTGGCCGTGATAGCAGCCTTCAAATTTCAAAATCTTTGTGCGTCCTGTAGCGGCTCTTGCCACACGAAGAGCACTCATCACGGCTTCCGTTCCAGAAGATACGAAGCGAAGCTTTTCCATGAAGGGCAAAGTTGACGTGATCCACTCCGCCAATTCCAAAGAATAAATTTCCGTCGCACCGAAAGTCCATGCGGTATCAACCATGCGATGAACTTCTTCTTTCACCTCAGGATCTAAGTGGCCCAAGATCAAGGGGCCAAAGCTTTGGCAGAAGTCGATATATTTTTTATCTTCAACAGAAGTAAGAAAGGCACCTTCCGCTTTCTTAAAGAAAACCGGAGCACGATCAAGACCTTTGAAAGAACGAACAGGGGAGTGAACTCCACCTGGAGCGACTTTCAAAGCGCGTTGGAATAATTCTTCAGAAGTTACTTTTTGCATTGCTGTCTCCAGTCGTCTTGATCCAAGAAAATTCTTAAGCGTGAAGGATCAAAAGCATTTTTCTTTTCCATGTAAGCCCGAATCACTTTGTACGTATTGCCGGGACCACAGGCGTGATGTTTTGTTAAAATCTCCGGAGCTTCTTGCATCGCTTGCAAGAATTGACTCCCGCTGCTCCAGAAGAAACTCTCTTTACCAGCAAAAGAACCCAAGTTCCCTGTGGACTTCAAAGAGTAAGTGGCAATTAAAGGAAGGCTCTCGACATTGGATTCGTAACCTTCTTCGTGAGAAAGTTTTGCCCAGTGCAGAGGGGCTCCCGCAAGAATGTCCAAACGGGCGTCTTCTTGCTCTCCCAAACTCTCGGCGCAGCCATGAACCCATATACCTTTTTGCGCGAGGTTTTTCCATGTTTTAAGCCCCGCAGTCCAAACAAATCCCGGAGATGACAAGTTCTCTGGCCAAGCTTCACTACGAGCGACATAGAGAGCATTGATATGTGGGGCCAAAGGCGCAACATTCAGTGGCACTCGTTCGGCTTTAACGTCTCCTGACCACATGGAGTTTTCCGGAAAAGTCGGAACTGAAGAAGTAGAGAGGGCTCTGGTATCCAAAACTTTGCCTTGATCCGTCAGACCTTTAAGCAAAGTGATTTCCCCGTAAGTGCGATGCATGACTGCGACACCGATCTTTTGATGGCAACCGCCACCAAAGCTCGCAAGAATCTCGCGTTCTTTTTGAGCGCATTGATAAGTGCTCTCGTCGTGAATGGGCTTGAGTAACTCCACAAGGTCTTTGCGAGTCGTGAGAATTTCTACAGCCAAAGCTCCTTGAGCGGCCGCATTTGGATTCACACTCAAAGGCAAAACAGCCCAAGTGAGATTTTGTAGGTAAGAACGAAGAAGTCCTTGAACTTCTTTGAACTCATCTTGAGTTGCCGTGAGCAGGCGGTCCAAGGCCGCTTTTGCGACAATAAGGCCATCAATGTTTGGATCTTCTAAAAGTTTACGAACACGTGTTGGGATATTTCCACGCACACTCTCAAATTTTACTGAATCTAACGTAAATGGCAGATGGCTTTTAAAAAAGTCAGTCAGATTGTATTCGCGGCGAGGAGACGAGCTGTAAACTCGCAACGCACGTGAATCTTTGATCTGCGCAAAGTGAGATTTTTTAAGAAGAAGAAGATCGCGTTGGTCCGCACGAGGCAAAGTCGCCGCAATCACCGTATCACTTTTAAATTCCGTCGGAAGATCTTTCCACGAGTGCACAACCATGTCGGTTTCACCACGAGTGAGTTCACCATAGAAATCTTCAGTGAAGACACCTTTTTCAGGGATTTTCCAGAGAGGATCTGTGAGGTTTTTGTCGCCCAGAGATTCTTTAAAGAGGTACTCTACTTCAAGATGCGGGTGTTTTTTTTTAAGAGCGTCTCCAACCATGAAAGCCTGAAGACGCGCAAGATCACTCTTACGAGCGGAAATCTTTAAGCGCATATATCGTCCCAACCAAGTGGGCGAAGCTCCGTTCTTTGCATAAACGCGACTGCTTTTTCAAAAAGATCTGCTTTCAAAGACTGAATCTTAGCGTGCGTATCTTTTTTTGTTTCTTCAATCTCTGCAAAGAACTGATGAAGGCCCATAACTTTGACGTGAGGGAATTGTTGAGCTGTCAGAGCTGGCAATTCATTTTCTTCCCCGCGCAAATCGAAGATGACCAAAGGACGTGTGTCCTGTTTGCCCATCAACTCTAAGATGCGTGCGTCTGTCAAAGGAGCGGCAATCACCATCGCCTCGCCATGAACATAGGATTCATTGTAAGTCGTAATAGTTAGACTCTCGTATTTCTCTGCAAAGTTTTGCATTTTTGCAGGATTACGGCAGATCACTTGCATCGATTTTTTATGTGCAAGCCATGGAAGAATTTCTTGTGCCAGTTGTCCAGAACCACACAGAGTCACAGTTTCAAGATCCTTGCTGTATTTGCGCAAAAGACTGCCGTAACTTTGTGAGCCCAAGCCCACCAAGTGTTCCGCGCGGGTCTTTTTCACTTCAGCCATAATAAAGTTCAACCATTTTTGGTGATCACCAAAAAGTGTGTCCTGAAGTTGTTTGCGAGATTCAACGAAATTTCTAAACTGACCGAAGACTTCTGTTTCGCCAATAATCGGAGAGTGCAGGCCGCACAAGATTTCCAAAAGAAGATGCAACGCCTTCTCGCCGCGAAGAACTTGGTCTTCGGGCTCAATCAAATCACTGTACGTGTTCAATTCCACTTCAGTGCAAAAAAGAATCTTGCGCAAACATGTTTGCCAGATCGCTGCATCTTGAAGAGACTCGGAGAAGTTTCTATTGGATTTTCTGTGAACGAGAAGTATATCTTCCATGTACAGATAGGTTTATCACTAAACTTTCAACAAAGTGTCATCGAAATGTCATGCGCGCCTTGTGGCGCACAGTGCGCAAGGCCAGAGGCCTGGAGCTGAAGTAGAAAAGTGCCTCGAAAGTAGGCAGAGGGTGGAGGTAATATGAAGCTCACTCAAAGACCGAGAAGAAATCGTAAAACAGAGGCCCTGCGACAAATGGTTGCGGAGACGGATTTAAGAGTATCTCAGCTCGTTTTGCCCCTGTTTCTTTGTGAAGGAAAGGGCGAACGTCAAGCCATCAACTCTATGCCAGGCATCTTCCGTATGAGCCCCGACATGCTTTTACAAGAAGTGCAGAAAGCCGTGGAACTTGGTGTGAAATCGTTCGATTTATTTCCGGCTCTTTCCGAGACACTCAAAGACCCTTATGGAAAAGAATCATTGAATCCCAACGGCCTTTTGCCAACGACTTTAAAAATGATCCGCGATAAGTTTCCTGACGTGACTTTGATCTCGGATGTCGCCCTGGACCCTTACTCTTCCGACGGTCATGATGGTGTCGTAAAAAATGGAAAGATTCTAAATGACGAAACGGTCGAGATTTTGGCGAAGATGTCTATCGTTCATGCACAGGCAGGAGCGGATATCGTTTCTCCCTCTGACATGATGGACGGTCGTGTAGGTGCCATTCGTGAAGCCTTGGATGAAGAGGGTTTCACAGACACCGGTATTCTTTCTTATTCTGCTAAATATGCTTCGAGCTTCTATGGTCCTTTCCGTGAGGCTCTTGATTCAGCTCCAAAATTTGGTGATAAAAAAACTTACCAAATGGATTTCCGCAATGCCCGTGAAGCTCTTCGCGAAGTGGAGTTGGACGAACTTGAAGGCGCGGACATGGTGATGGTGAAGCCGGCTTTGAGCTACTTAGACATCATCAGTCTTGTGAAAACTCACACGCACTTACCAGTGGCAGCTTACAATGTCAGCGGCGAATATGGTCTGATCAAGGCTGGCGCTAAAGCCGGGATCATTGATGAAACTCGCGCGATGGTTGAAACTCTATATTCAATCCGCAGAGCGGGGGCCGATGTGATCTTCACCTACTTCGCATTGCCAATGGCCGAGTGGCTTCGTAAGAATTCAAACTAGTTCACAAGTACAAGCATTATGTCCGAAAAACAAATGAGATGATGGGTCTGTCAGAATTTATAGTAACCTGAGTTCGCGACAGTCTTTGCATAATAAGAAAGCGGCCCTAGGACCGCTTTCTTATGGATGAGAGTTTTCCTCTGCGAAGGAGACTCTTATGAAAAGAACCAAAACACATGATTCTTTTCGGCAGTTTAAGGAATTTCTTCAACTACTTCTGCTGATTTTGTTTTTTACTAATCAGTTCATGTAGTTAGAGAACCCATAAATCCCCATTAAAACTCGGGAAATCATCATGGACGAGGCGGTCCGAAGGCCACTAGACTTACGGGTGTATTTTGCGTTGCTCTGCCTGCGGGGTGTGTTTACAATTTTCTGATAACAAGGAAGTTGTATGAAGCTCGGTGTGGAAGTTCTATTGTCGAATCCAAAAATGTTGAAGTCCCTCAAGGGAAAACGCGTGGGTCTTGTATGCCATCCCGCGAGTGTTGATGAAAATCTGCAACACAGTTTGGATTTGCTTTCGAAAAAAATAAAACTTTCTTGTGCCTTTGGACCTCAGCATGGTGTTCGTGGTGACAAACAGGACAATATGATTGAGAGTCCTGACTTTGTTGATCCTGTTCACAAAATTCCTATCTTCAGTCTTTACGGGGAAGTCCGTCGTCCCACGCCAGAGATGATGCAACACTTCGACGTTCTTCTTTTTGATCTTCAAGACTTGGGCTGCCGTATTTATACATTTATCACAACGCTACTTTACGTGATGGAAGAGTGCGCGAAACTTGGAAAATCAGTCATCGTTCTAGATCGTCCGAATCCAGCGGGTCGTCCTATCGAAGGCTTCAAAATGTTGCCAGGCTGGGAATCCTTTGTGGGTGCGGCTCCCATTCCGATGCGCCATGGTCTGACAGTGGGGGAGCTCGCTCTTTATTTCAAAGACTTCTACAAAATGAATTTAGATCTGCAAGTAGTGAAAATGAAAGGTTACTCGCCGGAGAAGGGGCCTGGATTTGGTTGGGACACGAAGCGCCCTTGGGTGAATCCGTCGCCGAATGCGGCTTCTCTGAATATGGCAAGAGCGTACTCTGGCACTGTGCTTATTGAGGGAACAACATTGTCTGAAGCTCGTGGGACAACAAGAGCATTAGAGATTATCGGAGCCTCTGACATTGATTTCACCGAAGTTCTAGTGCGCATGAAAAAGAAAGCTCCACAGTGGCACAAAGGGGTGACGTTGCGCGAATGTTTCTTTGAGCCTACGTTTCACAAACATGTCGGAAAACTATGTCACGGTTTCCAATTTCACACAGATGCCAATAGCTACAAACACGATCAGTTCAAGCCCTTCCGTTTGGTGGCCTTGATGCTCAAAGTAATTCGTGAAATGCATCCGAAGTACCCTATTTATCGCGATTTTGCCTATGAATATGTGCGCGATCGTTTGGCTTTCGACGTGATCAATGGTGGCCCGGCACTTAAAGACTGGATTGAAAATTCCAAAGCCACACCTAAAGATTTAGATGCGGCGTTGGCGAAAGATGAAAAGTCTTGGGCGAAAGAGAGAAAGAAGTACCTTCTTTACTAAATGCCTTATCGAATCACGGGCTCTAGCAAGTTTTCGCGACGGAAGCGATCCAAAAAGCTATGGCCTTGATACTTCCCGATTTCGGGAGCCCAAAATACATTCTGTTTTTGATGTCGGAAGGTCGGATGGCTGAGTTCCAGCATGTTGGAAATGCTAGTGACGAGCCAAATATCTTCATTGCGCACAAACCTGCGGAGTTGCGCAATATGTTCCGCTTTATTTCCAATAAGACCGTCCAAAACAGAGAGAAGATCTTTCGTCTGCTGCTCTAAAGTGTACCTTTTATTATTGATGATCACTTCTTGATCTAAAGCGCGAAGCAACTTCTGCGCTTTAAAGCTCACGTCGTCCCGTGGGTCGTTGACGGAGGTCTGGTGGTCGCGATGAAATGTGCCACCACCCGGAAGGAGGTAATCCAAATTGGACATGGAGCTGGCGGCTCTTAAGATATCCCGTAAAGCTTTTTTTGAAATTTGCCAGCGCATAGTACCTTCAAGTTCAGGGTAGACTTCAAGTTCATCGGGCATTTGAAAACGAATGTAGTTGTTCATTCCCGATCTTTGCGTGAAGAATTTTTTGAAGTCTTTTTCAAATTCTTTGCGCGTGCAGTAGTTGTCAAACATAGAGGCCGTGATATTGACTTCGATATCTGAAAACTGGGTCTCTTTGGCGTTAACGACACCTTCTATGCCAATGTTGATGTGTTTCCCTTCGCCCCAAAATTCTCCGACAAAGTTAACTCCTGTTTCGGCGTAACCAATGCGAACTTTGTCGTTCCAAATACGACTTAAAGAGCGATCATAAGTGCTGGTTTTGCGACCCAGGACAAGTTTTTGCCCATCCGCTTCTAAATAACTGACTCCCGTATTGGCAGACAGATTCCATACAAAGAAGCCCAGGTTGAAAGTGCGATCTTTGGCAGATTCGATCAGTTCATGAGGGCGAACCATTTTCTCTAACGAACTTAAATCGTTATCTATCAATGCGGAATCAAAAGACTCTTGCAGGCGGACTTCACCCTCTGGTGTTTCATTCAAAGTATCGATGCGATAGAGTTTGTAGACTTTCTTAGATCTTTGCGCACGAATTGTGGCAGCCAATCGCAGATAGGTTCGCACATCCAAACCACTTTGAGCGGCAGCAACAGTCAAATGATCCGTCGAGATTTCAAAAAGGGTTGGATGGGGTTTTGCAAAGTACATCGTCTTCACGGCAGAAATACTCAAACCTAACAGAGCCGCTTCGATCTGCACATCATCAATGACCTTGAGCTTGGCTTTGCCTATGGAGGCCCCTAAAGAATGGGTGACCAAGAGTTGTTCCCCGATACCTAAGGATCTACGGATATCAAGAATGCTAAAAGGATTGAGCAGGGCAAAGAATCTGTTCGTGCCGACTTCTTTCATCGTCGCCACGCTGTGAAGATATTCAAACGTATAAGTATAGTAGAGCCCAAGGGGTGTTTCGATTCTGTCTGTCACAAGTCCTACGGGAATACTGATACTGATTTTATCGTTCAAAAGATAACGGTGTTGTCCAGGGCCGAGTTCGGGATTGACACTCACGCTGCGGGAAGCGGCAAAGGCCAGACCGCCATTGACGTGAGTTGTTCCTAAATCCACCGTAAAGTTTCCGGCTCCATAATTTGCGGGATTAAAGAGCGAGAGAAATTTATTCTGAAGAGCGTTGATCGTCAGGACGATGGCTCCTTGCAGAGGCGTGAAACGATTTCCGAGAATCGGCAAAGTGTTGTCGGGGTATTCTTGAGCACCTTCTTTGAGAAAACCTTTTTCGTTGATGTATTGAGGATACATGTCAGAGAGTTCTTGTTTTGACTTCACTGAATGTAAAGGAACTCCTTCTTTATACAATCCGAAATCGGCAATCATGCCATTGATACGGGACTTGATTTTTTCCGCATAAAGTCTTTTGACAGGCTCTGGAAAACCCGATGTATCCATGATCGCGTCGATCTGGGCCGACTTAATTCTCGCGATACGACGAGCCAGCCATTTGACATCGCTATAGGTTGTGTCTTTCCAAGTGCGAGAGTTGAAAACAGAGAGCCAGAAAAGACGGATCATGCCGTGATCATTGCGAGTGAACTCCCACGTGTACTCGTTCACGGTTCCCACATTGCCCAACATGGATGGTAGTCCCAGAGCAGAGCTTGTGTCGGAGATAAAGAAAATCGGCAACCATCCCTTTTTTGGATCTTTGATCGCATCCACGCGGGATTGATATTCGAATTCGTCCTGCAAAGAAATCAGTGAATTGTAAAGGACCATGGCGCGATACTCACGCCGATTGCGAAGTCCATTGTCGCCCATGCGGAACGGTCCCATGCGTCGATATTCATCTTTGTCGGGATAGGCCTCAAGAGTGACATTTTTTAAGATCACGGCATTTTCGCCAGGGATTCTGTCGATGTGGGTGATAGCCGTTCCCATTTCAAGTCCATGCACACTTCTCCATTGAGTTAGAAACTCTTCGAAGGTGACTTCCCCCAGATCCAATTTGATTTTTGATCTGAAGGTCGTGGGATTGGCAGGGTACCCGATGATGCGAGCCAAATGATTCACGACCGAGGCATCGTAGGCTTCATGGCCGACACGAAGTGTGACGTCTTTCTTTCGAGGCAGACCTTTTTTATTGAGGTCATTAGCATCCAGCCAATGAGTTTTGAATTTAATGGTGCCATTTCCCATGCGCTCATAGTGAAAAACGGGCAAAGAGTCTTCGCGCGGAGGAAAAAACTTTTTTCCCAGATACACTTCTTTATAAGGATCATAGGCTTCGATATCGTTGTCAGTCCAAATCGGGGACGACGGCGGATCTAGCAAGGAAAGATCCTGACCGTTCTTGCGAGCGTTGGCGAGATCCATCGGACTTGCAAATTTTCCATTTAAAAGTAAGTTGCTGGCTTGGGTTTTTCCAGAATCATCAATTTGGAATTCAAAAAAGTTTTCGATCAAATTTTTCGCACGATCCACAGCGTGTGAGATAATGGTGTCGGGATAAGGCGTGTATCCGGCAGCCACAAATAGCAGAATATGTTCGATTTTCTCATGAACCTCTAAGCGAGACATGTGCATGTGGTTCGCTTTAAGCTCTCTTGTGTGCTCTATGGCGAAGATCAAAGGAGCGATGGTTTCTGCCTCTGTGCTTTGCGCCTCCAAGCCTTCTTTTTCGGCTTTGTCGTTTTCATATCCATGCACCAAAATTAAATTTGTTTTTCTATTTAATTTTGCCGAGTCCATCAATAGACCCTTTTGATACTCCAAAAAAAGAATAAGCTCGTCGAGCTTCCTGGGATCTAAAGTTCCATCTGTTTTATAAAAATATCTCTGACGATACTTGTTCAAAGCTGGATCATGCCCTTGCCCCAGATAACCTTCTGAAGGGGAGTAAGGGCTTGTCGCCTGAGAATAAAGAGGAAAAATGACCGATGAAATGAGAAGCGCGATAAAAAGTTTCATGGCGCTTTCATAGGGCCCAGACCGCAAGAAGACCAGTTGTTAAACGACAATGTTCATTATTTAATTGCAATTGTTCCGTGAAGCTTCGTTCTTTTCGGGTCTATTTCTTAACGGCAGGAACCGTTTCAGATTTTTCAACAGAAGTGTCGCTGGCGTTCCAAGAAAACGACTTCATGATCTGGTTGCAGCTTTGCAGGGACTTATTGAATGTGGCCTTGTTATCGAGACAAGTCATGATGGCGACACGATCTTCATTTTTAAGAATCACTTGGCGAATCTGTTTGTTTTTAGAGCGTGAAAGCATATCGACAACCAAAGCCGGGCTGCCATTCAAAGTGAAGTTCTTTGCTGAGATCACTTCAAAGCCATAGTTGGGATAGTCACGCATCCACTTGCGCGTATAAAGATCCAAGGAAGCGCTTTTTGCGACTTTGTCGGTGCGAATGCTGAGGCTGCCGTCTTTAGGATTGTCTTTAGAAGAAAAGCGAACCGTATCCAGAAGACTTTGTTCGGTTCCTGGAACCGGAACCCAGTTTGTGCCTTCTGTTTTGAGCGTAAAGCCTTTGTGCAGAAAATAAAGTCCCTTTTCCGGAGCTGTGAGCGCCGAAGAGCTGGTGGCTGGATAAGGAGCCGCCAGACTTAAAAGAGGTAGACTTAAAAGGACACCGATAAAGCTTTTCACTCTTTAAGAGTAGCTTGAGGCGGGGGTTCCAGGCAAGGCCCTAAATCAGCGGGCAAATTGACTATGTAAATTTGTTTCTTATCTTGAAAAGAACGGGCAAAGGCCAAGCGTTCTGTAGACTCATTGGTAAGAACTGGGGAGTAAAGGGAGTCATTTCCTTTAAAAACAACCTGAGTGCATTGTTTTTCAATGTCATACACTTCGATTTGGTATTGCTTCTCGCCTTTACGGAGGATGCTATAAAAAAGCCTTTGCGGAGCCCGAGGTGCAAAAAAGAGATCGCGGTATGTGCCTTCGCCTGTTTTGAGTACGAAGGGAATTTTTCCTTTGAGTTTAAAAAGAACCAGACTTTGCGAATCTGTTTTTAAATCCTTTTCCACCCAAGCAATCTGCGTGCGATCCGGTGTCATTGTCGGGTAACGTTTTTCTTTGTCTTTTTCAGCAGAAATCAAACTCACCGGAAGGTGTTTCAGATCAATGCGGTAAATTCCCAACAAGTCGCCACGGCGAGAAGTGAAAAGAATAAAAGGTTTTGTCGAATGGGGAAGAAACAAAGCTTCGCCATCAAATCCCGGTTGCTGTGTGATGCGCAAAATATCATTCCCATACAAATCACTCATGTAAAGATCCGAAGGCGGATAGTCTTTATTGAAATTCTTATTGAGCAACGGACTTTCTTTAATTTCATCCGTCGTTGATGCGTAAAGAATTTCTGAATCGCTCATGTAAATGGCATCAAAGGCATCGCCGTCAGAGAAGGTCACGCGACGTTCTTTGTTTTTCACCAAATCCATTTCGTAGATTTGCGCTCCTTTGTGCAGACTGCGAGCGCGGCTGGTGTAAAGCAACTTTGTACCGTCTTCAGAAAAGCGCGGATGATCATTGTCGCCCAAGAAAGTGATTTGTTTGGAACCTTTGGCAAGAAGATAGTCGGGAGTAAGAACGTCTTTCGTGATACTAAGATGAGTGCATCCTACCACGCACAATAAGAGTCCAACGATCGCCGCACTGATCCACTTCATATCTCAACCTTATGTAGTACTTTCTGTAGCAAGGAAGAAGGATTGACCTTTTTAAGCTCCTTCAAATCCACCCACTCAACATTTTTTCCAGCTATTGATTTTCGCTGAGAGATTTGAATAAAGATATCATGATGTGTGATGTTGTGTTTGGCATCATAGGCTTTAGGCTTGTTTTTTTCCATAGAGATCTCACCAGGGAAAATCATCTGCCCCTTCAAGAAGGGCGCGTAATCATTCTTAACAAGAGCGACTTTACGGTCTTTGATCGCGACATGGGGCTTCCAGACCCAGACTTCACTTTCTTTGCGAGGTTTTTTAAGCGGAAGTTTTTCAACGAGATTTTTTTCTCGCGCAACACATGTGGCGGCCCAAGGACACAGCATGCACGTCACCTTTTGCGGAGTGCACACGGTGGCACCCAACTCCATCAATCCTTGATTGACGACATCGGATTGTCCCAAACTTGCAAGTTCATCTGACAAGTTTTGCAGTTGCTCGCGACCTTTGTTATTCCACCATTCCAATTTCAAACCATAACGGCGAGAAAGAACGCGGATGACGTTGCCATCCAGAACGCCGACCTTTTCGCCAAAGGCGATACTGGCAACGGCGCGGGAGGTATAAGGTCCAAACCCCGGAAGCTCTAAAAGTTCTGCGGCTGTTTGTGGAAATCCATTTTCAGCTAAAGCCTTCGCCGCTTTATGAAGATTTCTTGCGCGAGAGTAGTAGCCCAGACCTGCCCAGGCTTCCAAAACTTCACTTTCCGGAGCCTTTGCTAAATCTTGCACGGTGGGGAACTTCTTAAGAAATTTTTCGAAATAGGGAATGACCGCAACAACTGTGGTTTGTTGCAGCATTACTTCGGAAAGCCAAATACGATAGGGGTTTTTGTTCTCTCGCCACGGCAAAGGACGGTTGTTCTTTTTGTACCATTGCGTAAGTTGTTTGTGATCGAGTTTATGGTCGTATTTTGCTGTCATTCGCGGTAATGTAGTCTTCAGATAATTGAGGAGTCAATATGGAATACAAACCACTCAGCGGACGCGAGTTTCCCCGATTTTCTGCGATTAAAACCTTCTTCAGATTGCCCTATGTTGCGTTAGAGGCAGACTACGACATTGGGATTTTTGGAATTCCCTACGATGGCGGTGTTTCGTACCGTCCTGGGGGACGTTTTGCTCCTGCCAAAGTGCGTGAAGTTTCAAGTCTGGGCCGTGGGTTTCACATGACCCGCATGGAAAACTTCTTTGAAAAACTCAAAGTCGCTGATATCGGCGATTGCCCGACAGTGCCTATTGACCAACACCAAACTTACGAACGCATTGAAAAGTTTGTGGGTGAACTTCTTAATCACAATAAAAGATTTTTAGCTGTTGGTGGAGATCACTCAACAACTCTTCCGGTTCTTCGCGCACTTAGAAAAAAATACGGAAAGCCTTTGGCCTTCGTGCATTTTGATGCTCACTTAGACACTTACCCGGCAGCTTGGGGTCAAGAATACCATCATGGTGCTTTTGCCCGTCACGCTGTTGAAGAGGGATTGGTTGATCCCAAGAAGATGGTGCAAATCGGAATTCGCGGTCCTTTAGCGGGCGGCGATGATTTGAATTTCGTAAATAAGCACGGCATTCGCGTGATCACGGTCGACGAGATTCGCAATCAACCGATCACGGAGTTCCTAAAAACACTTCCTAAGTTTGACGATACACCGACGTACATCAGCTATGACATCGACAACCTCGATCCAAGCTGTGCTCCAGGAACAGGAACTCCCGTTCCCGGAGGTCTCACAACATACGAAGTGCAAAGGATCTTCCGCGCCTTCAATATACCAAACCTTGTGGGCGGAGACGTTGTCGAAATTTCCCCACCATTCGATCATGCCGACATCACGGCTCTTGCCGGAATGGATGCGCTCTTTGAAATGCTTCACTTGTTCGTAAAAAAATAAAGAAAAAGGAGAGGCTGCCCTCTCCTTTTTAGTTTCTTTCGCCGTGAGAGATTACAAGGATTTGATAGGTTTCTCGGTTTACGGCGATAAAGGTGATGGCATCAACACTGGGATACCAGTAGGTATGGGGATCGACCCAAAAATCTCTCAATCCATCTTTAAGTTTTAATAGTTCCCACTGATTTTTGGCTTTTGTGCGGCGAAGGATTTCAATGTCGCGAGGGTCTTGATAGCGATAAATTTGTCCGTCCATGGAACTCATCAGCATGCTCATCATTTGATTCCAGCTTGAAGTTCGCAGCTCATAGTCATTGGTCTCAACAAGTTCTGCGATATCGCCATCCAATGTCTGGGCTGAGCTTTGATAGAATTCAAAACGAAGGCAGGCGAAATCAGGATAATTTTCCTCAATACGAAGACATTCGGTGCTAAGACTTCCTAGTGTGGAAGGGAAAGAAAAGGGTGTCGGTGATGCAACGGCGTTTTTTGAAAATGAAACAGCCAATAAAAATAAAAAAACAGACTTCATAAAGATCTCCATGAACGCCCTATGAGCAAACTTAGAACCGTGATGTCTGCAAATAGAGAGCACTGTCAGCACAAAGTGTGTCCGAAGGCTGGCAAGTTTGTGGCGGGTTTGAAATATTGCAGGCCTTGGGCAAGTGCCATGATGCAAAGGGTTTGTGAAAAACCACGCCCGGCCTTCCCAAGGAAGAGGGGAGGTTTATGATGAAACCATGAACACAGTTTTAGTAACTTAGGAGGACTCTATGAAAAAACAACTTGTAACCGCATTGACCTTGATGATGTTGGCAAGTTCTTCCTTGGCACAGACAAGCTATTCATCTCAACCTCGGACGAAACAAATTAAAAATCCTCAGCGCGAGACAACTTCGCAAATTTATAGAACTTCGGAAGAACGACGTCGACCCGCAACTATTTACCGAAGCGATTCGGATTTACAGGCAATGGCTCGTCGAAGCTTGGCAAGAGACGAAGCATTTTCTGATAATGCCAGAAATGTGAACATCCGGGTGCGAGATGGACGGGCATCAATCCAAGGATTTGTGAATTCTCCTGCAGAAAGTGAAGCTCTCAAGCGAAAAGTTTTGGCTATCGACGGGGTCAAATCCGTGAGAGATAAGACTGTTGCTGCAGAATGATGTCAAAAAAAGAGCCCTGAAAAACCAGGGCTCTTGAAAAGTTATTTCAGCGGGAGGCGGCGGTAAATAGTGTCGCGCACTTCGCTTGGGAATGCTCCCGACATGCCTTCGATCGCTGTATTTGTTAAAATAATGACTGTTAGTTTCTCCTGAGGATCAATCCACCAAGAGTGTCCATAAACGCCACCCCACGCTATCGTTCCTGATTTCTGAGGCGTGTTGGCGGCTTGGGAGTCTTTGACGAGAGCAGCTCCTAAAGTCCAACCCCAGCCAGCTCCAATGAAAGTACTCATGTTGCCGATTTGATTCGTCATCAAAAGTCGATTTGTTGCAGTTTTTAATAAAGGTTTTCCGTTATTACGTATGGTTTCCAGAAATTTTAAATAATCTTTGGCGTTCCCCAGCATGCCTCCACCACCGGAAGGGTAAGCATTTTTATTTAATGCGCGACCCGGAGAAAAAATCACGGCGCTGGAGCCGAACGGCAGAGTGTAATGATCACTCATGCGTACAGGCTCGGGTTTGCCATCGGCATAGGGTACGGCCAGTTGCTCGGGACTCGAAGCAAAGAACGTGGTGTTCTTCATTTTCAAAGGATCTGTGACAGTTTTTTGCACCACTTGCGGCAGGGAGCTTCCTCCTGCTTTGGCAACAACCTCTCCCAATACATCCGTGGCTAGCGAGTACTGCCACGCAGATCCCGGCGCAAAAAGCAGAGGAGCTTCTGAAAGTCGTTTTAAATTTTCTTGCATGGAAATGCCGACGTCATCAAGTCCATCTGAAACTTTCAATTTGTGATAGGGGCCGTCGGCGGCTTCAAAGAATCCGTAAGTCAGTCCTGCGGTGTGGGTTAGAAGATGGCGCACGGTGATGACTGGGGCGTCTCCATTTTTTAACTTTGGTTTGAATGAGGGAATCCATTTGGTGATGGGATCATCCAGTTTTAGTTTCCCTTGATCGAGCAAAACCAATGTTGCCAGCGAAACAATGGGTTTACTCATGGAGGCCAAGCGGAAGACCGTGTCGGAGGTCATTGTTTTTTTAGCTTCGCGATCCGCATAACCTGTCGCACTTTCATAAATGATCTTTCCGTCCTTGGCGACGAGGATGACCGTTCCGACAATGCGCTTTTCTTGCAAAGCCTTTTCGATGGTCGAATTTAAAGCCGTGCTTAGGTTTTGGAGCGAAGATGTTTTCGCAAATGAATGTGTGCTCAGGAAAAAGAGAGCTGTCAGTATTCCTAGAGAGTATTTGATGTTCGTCATAGAGAACTCCTTTGCAGCAGTCTAAACCTTGACATCAATGTAAGGGTCAACGATTGTTTTCGATATGCAAATCGGTGATTTAGCTAAAAAGACAAATACGAGTCCACGTTCTTTGCGCCATTACGAGTCTTCAGGGCTTCTTACGCCACTGCGCACGGAAAGCGGTTATCGACACTATAGTGAAGACCACGTTGATGCCGTTCAGAAAATTCGTTGGCTGATCGGTGCGGGTCTTAATGTAAAAACCATCAAAGAAATTTTGCCTTGTGTTTTGGACGACAAAAAAATTGTCATGTGTCCTAAGGTGCGTGCGCTGGTTGTTTCGGAGGCAGAACGTTTAGAAAAACAAATCAGTGATTTAAAAAAGAGCCAAAGAATCTTGCAGAAGGCGCTGCAAAACGGCTTACCACCTCCGGATCGCGAAGCGAGCCCGAATGTGACAGTGAACAAATCAGAGGGTGACAATAAAAAGAACTAAGAATGAGATAAGTCTGTTTAAACACGGAGGACTTATGAAACTATTCTTAGTGGCGCTTGCAACTTTATTTACAAGCTCGGCATTTGCATACAACGATGGAACTTATCGCTGCAAAACGGCAGTCGGTGTTCCCGATCGTATTATTAAAATTCAAACTCAATCATTTCCGGGCGGTGCGGAACTTCCTTACGTAGAGATCACTCGTTTTTTCCGTCAAAATCCGAATGATCAAAATTCTCCTTACGAAGGTTCTACCGTAAAAGGTTTTGCATCGGTTTCTTATATGAAGGGCCGCGAAATTCTGATGGTGGCAGCTTTACGTTTGGATTTCGTGAATAACGAACTTCAAAATTGCAAAAAATAGAGTGTGAAAAAGAAAAAACCCGCTTCCAGGAGCGGGTTTTGAGTTTTACGTCGGAGTGATTTCGTTCGGAGGAGTAAGACCTTTCTTTTTGATCTTCTCTACCAATGTGGTTCTGTTCAGTCTTAACAGAGCCGCTGCTTGATTGCGGTTCCACCCTGTTTTTTCTAACGCTTTTAAGATCAAAGCATTTTCGTAAGCATCAACGGCCGAGTTAAAGTCCATGCCGTTGTCGGGGATCTCAAGTCCGCCGATTTCAGAGGAAGCCATTTTGCCAGACTTATATTTTACCGGAAGATCTGAAGTATCAATATGCCCATGACCTTTAAGGATTGTCATGCGCTCCACCAAGTTTTCAAGTTCACGAATGTTGCCTGGCCATGGATAATTCACCAAACAATCTAAAGCGTCTGGAGTGATGCCAGACAAGCCACGACCTTTGGATTTATTAAAGACGTCCATGAAATGAGTCAGTAATAAAGGAATGTCTGTTTTACGTTCGCGCAAAGCCGGAACTTGCAAAGGAATGACATTCAAACGATAGAACAAATCCTCACGAAAGTTGCCGTTATCAACAGCCTCTTCCAAATTGATATTTGTGGCTGCAATCACGCGTACATTCACAGTCACAGTTTTTGTAGAACCCACAGGTTCGAAGCTGCGTTCTTGCAAAGCGCGCAAGAGTTTTACTTGCAAAGAAGGTTCAAGGTCACCGATTTCATCCAGGAAGATCGTTCCACCATCAGCCATCTCAAAACGGCCGACACGGTTGGCGATGGCGCCGGTGAAGGCCCCTTTCATGTGACCGAAAAGTTCACTCTCTAAAAGTTCCGAGGGAATTGCACCGCAGTTAATAGGAATGAAAGGACCTGTTGCGCGCGGAGAGTTGTAGTGAATCGCGCGAGCAATCAATTCTTTTCCGGTTCCAGATTCACCTGTCACAAGAACTGTCGAGTCAGAATCGGCCACGCGCTCAATCAAGCGCAAGACACTTTGAATCTGATCACTGTTTCCAATGATTTGGTCGAATTTATATTTCTTATTAAGTTCAGAACGAAGTTGCTGGTTTTCTTGCTGCAACTTCTTGTGAGTCAGGGCTTTTTCAATCAAGCTCATCAGCTCTTCAAGATTGAAAGGCTTCGTGACAAAGTGGAAGGCGCCTTTTTGTGTGGCACGAATTGCTGATTCAATTGTTGCGTGACCCGTAAGAATGATCACTTCTGTCGCGGGGCTCATGCCTTTTAAATAAGTCATGAACTCTATGCCATCCCCATCGGGAAGATTTAAATCAACAATAGCTAAGTCAATGTGAGTGTCGCCTTGGCACAAGACCTTTGCTTCTTCGATCTTGTTGGCTGTGATGACGTTAAGTCCTTTACGATCTAGCACTCTAAACAGAGCGGTGCGGAGTGATGACTCGTCATCTAATATAAGAACTCTTTGGCTTCGCATGAACCGTCCTTCCATGGTGGGTTCTTTGGGTCACTTGTTCCCTAAAATTAGGATAGTGTGATTTTGACGGTACTGTCAAAAAATCCGCGCCTGGTAAGGCTTTCAGGACCTTAAAACTGGACGGGAGAAGGAAATTTTTGCCAGATTTTCCTGGCCTGGACCTGAGGAGAATTCGAGGTCGGCCTCGTGATCGCGCAAGATCTGTGAAGCCACAGAAACACCTAAGCCTATGGGAAGACTTGGATTTTTTTCTGGTGTGCCGTTATCTTTGATTAAAATCTGGGCAAGGTCTAGGTCCGCAGAGATTTCGATGTCGAGAAAAGCTCGAAATCCTTTCTCATGGCGAGTTCTATCGGTGACGCGGTCGATGGAATTTTGCAGAACATTCTTCAAGCCTTGCGCCAAAAGATTTAAATGCCCGCGGACCATGATGTCATCTCCAGGGAAGTGCAACTTCACTTCAATACCTTGGGACTTCGTTTGTAGTTCCACAATTTTTAAAGCACGTAAGCACACTTCTTTCAAACTCACATCGCCTTCTTGATCCGCATTCGGATTGCGAGTGAAGCCCAAAAGATTTTGCACGATCTCTTTGCATCTTTGCACGCCCGCTTCCATCTCAACGATGTCAGGGTAGAGCGGGTTGTCGGGACTCATATCCATCTTAATAAGTTGCGTGAAAGAAAGAATACCACCCAGAGGATTGTTCAATTCATGAGCGATACTAGAACCAATCGTTCCAAGCTCCGCCATTTTTGCGGACTCCAGAATCTGACGTTCCATTTTCAACTGTTGAGTCACATCGTGATAGAGATTCACGAAGACCGGCGGCTTATCTGAATCCAACAAAAGACTTTGGCTAAAGACATCAAAACTTTGCGGACTTGAACTGCGTGACTGAACACGGAAGTTGCTGCCGCGTTGGCAGCCAGGACAAGGTTCATCACGATTGAAGAGAACTTTGTAGCACTTGCGTGAGGTGTGTTCTTTTCCTTGTTCGCGCAGTCGTTCATCCAGAGCTTTATTCGATTGAATGATGTCATAGTTTGTATCGATCAAGACGACGGGATCGGACATGGAGTTGAAAGTCGCTTCCCATTGTTCTTTCAAAGATTCGGACTCTTTCAACTTCTGAATGCGATCCAAAGCCAGGGCCACAGCTTCCGCAACGCGAGTGAGAAAATCACTTTCTTCGCGTGTGAAGGGGTGATCCGGCGCACGCAAAAAGAAAATAGAGCCGACTTTTTCATGATGTCTGAAAAGAGGCACCTGCAACTGTGTGAAGTTTAATTGCGCCTGCACCTGACGGGCGAAAAGTTCGTCTTGAGGATGATAGAACAAACGAATCCACGATGTCTGCACAGTGGCCGCCATGGAGTCATTTAAGAGTTGTTCAATTTCGACCACCGAACTTGCTTGGTGCACGGCCATCAAGGCGCGCTTAAATCCTTCAATACGAGAGTTCGTTAAAAATAATTTTCGGCGAGCTTCCGTGAGGAACTTCGTTCTTCTTTGCACGCGTTCTTCAAGTTCGATTTGCAAGCGCTTGAGTTGTGCCGTTTGCTCGCGAATCAAAAGAGCCAAGTTTTCGTCTTGTTTCCTTTGATTGGCTTCCTCAAGGGCCGAGAACAAATGATTCTCTAAATCCGTATCGTTGAAGCTTGAGATCACGCGGGAAAAGTTAAACTCTTCATGCAAGAAAGCCAATTGGTGCGCCGAAAAATCTTCGGGCACCACGGCGATAAATTGGGTTCCCGGGGAGGAGCGTTTGATCTCTTCGTAAAATTCGGGAAATCTTTTTCCCAAAATCAATGTCACAGATAAAGCCACCACATCGTAAGTGGAGTCTTGAATCCAATGCCAAGCTTGTTGCAGATCCGTGGCAATATGCGCCCCAAGTTCTTGCAGGCGTGCATCCCAAGGACCAATCAATAGGAAGCTGGCTTTTAAAGTCCGCATGTCGGGATCAGATCCTTGTGCTGCTTAATTGTAAAATCAGGATGATCTTCGGGGAATTGCGGTTTTTCACCGACGTGTTCTCCGTAGGCAAAATAACAAGTATCAGCGCCGACGCGCTTGCCTTCACGAATCTCGCTCGACAGACGATTGCCAATGCTGAGAAGTTCGTGGGGACGGTGACCCTCCAGACGAAGAATGTCGAGGAAGGCTGAATCTTTTTTCTCTCCGACAAAACCGTTGAGGATATAAATCTTTTTGAAATGATGCTCAATCTGCAGGGCTTTGATTTTTTTGACCTGAGACTCGTAAGATCCCATCGTCACCAAAAACAAATTATACTTCGCTTTGAGCGTTTCAATATTTTCTAAAGAGTCGGGGAGCAAAGGCAAAGACTCCGGCACGTGCGGATTGTAAAACTCCTGCAAGGCATCGTGAACGGCTTTACCTTGTTGATTGGTTCCGTAGCGATTCACGATTTGTGTGAAGATGTCGGTATGTGAAAAATCAGCGGCAAGTTCTTGGCGCATTTGCAAACACTCTTCGAGGTTGCAGCGCAGTCCAGCCGCTAACATCGCTTCGCAAGCCCGACGTGATGCCATTGGCACCAAGATACCCGATGTGTCGAGTAACGTGTCGTCTAAATCAAAAGCGATGGATTTATACTTCGTCATCTAAGAATTCTTTCCTGTGAGCAGCATCTCCAAGCCTGTCTTAAAATGGGGCCAGACTAAATTCAAATCGATGTGCTCTTGCTCTTCAATACATATTACCGGAATTTGGTGCTCGATCCATCCGTACTGTCCCAAGCTTCCCGGCGTGGGATAGCCAATGTCCTCACGACACTCATATCCGGTTCCAGTGGCCAAGGTTTCTGCGGCCTTTTTACCCGGAAGGCCCGTATAAACAACGCAAGGCTCCCACGAATGAAAGTGTACTATGAGTTGTGGCTTTTCGTCCTCAATGAGTTTCACCAAAGCTTGAACTTCCTTCTCACTTCCGGGCGAAGGACCAGGGTAGTATCGAGGAGCTTTGGCTTCGGAACTCCAATCGCGGCAGGGAAAGTTGCGATTCAGATCCACGCCGTTGGCATTGGTTCGCTGATTTTGAGAGTAACCATCGGGATTGATACAGGGGATAAGCAGCCAAGAATGAATTTTCTCACTTTTACTGGCTTCCTCATTTTGGAGCCACGCAAGGAGTTCTTCGGCAAGACGAACGCCCTCAGGTTCATCGCCATGAACGCCGCCAATGAAGAGGATCGGACGCTCCGAAGGGCCGCTCGGACTGTGTGATTTTTTATACAGCTCGATGGGTGTGCCTTTAGAGGTGAGAGCCCAAGAAGTTTGGTGAAAAATTTTTCCTTGCATGAGACAATTAAGCCTGTTTTTTTCAGAGAAGAAAAGCTTTTAAAAGGAAGTTCACCCATGTCAGAAAAGACATCTGAGAAGTTGACGGTTATTGCGCTCGCGGCAGGAAAAGGGACTCGTATGAAATCTCCTCTTCCCAAAGTCCTTCATCCCGTAGCCGGCCGTCCTATGATTGAAAAAGTGATTCAAGCTTCAAAACAAGCTGGCGCTGCCGAAGTTCGCGTGATTGTCGGTCATGGTCAAAACTTGGTTCGTCAAGTTGTGGAGCCTATGAACGTCGCTTGTTACGTTCAGGATGAGCAGTTGGGAACGGCCCATGCCGTTCGTTGCGCAAAACCGGAAACGATCGAAGGCGATGTTGTTATCATGAACGGAGACCATCCGTTGATTGAAGCCTCCGACATCAAAGACTTCGTGCGCATCTTCCGCGACGAAAAATGTGATCTTGCGGTCGTGACTGCGGTTGTAAAAACTCCGGGGGAGATGGGCCGTATCGTTCGCCACAAAGGCGAATTGATGGCGATCGTGGAAGCCAAAGATGCTTCTGCGGATACTTTGAAGATCAGCGAGATCAACACAGGTATTTATATCGTGAAGGCGTCGGTTTTAGCGGAATACTTGCCACAGATTAAAAACAACAACTCCAAAAAAGAATATTACATCACAGATTTGATTTCTCTTTGCATTCAGGACAAGTGCCGCGTGCAAGCTATCAAATCAACGCCGAAGGTGGCGTTTGGTGTGAACAATCAAGTGGAGCTTTCTAAAGCGACTCGTTTGCTCTTTAAACGCAAAGCTTTGCGTTTGATGGAAGAGGGCGTTTTGATGATTGATCCGCGTTCTACTTATGTGGAAGAAACTGTGGAGATCGGCTCTGGGACTGTCATTTACCCGAATGTCTTTATTCGTGGACGTTCCAAAATCGGTTCGTTCTCGGTGATTGAATCCAATAGTTTTATTTCGGATTCAGAAATCGGCGACAGTGTGCAAGTGCGCGGTGGCAGTTATTTAGAAAGTTCGAAACTTCACAACCGTGTTTCTGTGGGACCCTATGCCCGTCTGCGTCCTGAAACTGAAATCTTTGAAGAAGCTCATGTGGGCAACTTCGTTGAGATGAAGAAGGTGAAGTTCGGAAAGAAATCAAAAGCAGGACACTTGACATACCTTGGCGACGCCGAGATCGGTGAAGAGGTCAACGTAGGTTGCGGAACTATAACTTGCAACTACGCTGCGGACAGAAAGAAATATAAAACGAAGATTGGAAACCGTGTTTTTGTGGGCAGTGACACTCAATTCGTCGCTCCTATCGAAGTCGGTGATGACGCCATCATCGGATCGGGTTCAACAATCACTAAAAATGTACCAGCAAAAGCTTTGGCCGTAGCTCGTGGGAAACAGTTTGTAAAAGAAAACTATGCTCCCAAAGCCACGGAAACAGAGACAAAAGAGTAGGTGAAGTATGTGCGGAATCGTAGGTTATTTAGGCCCACAGAATCCTAAAGATATCATTATTAGCGGACTTAAAAAATTAGAATACCGTGGTTATGACAGCGCCGGTGTTGCGATCTTGGATCATGGAAAAACAAAACGTGTCCGTGCTCAAGGAAAACTCAAGGCTCTTGAAGATAAACTCACGAGTGAAAAATTCGATGGTCATATTGGTATCGGTCACACGCGTTGGGCCACTCATGGAAAACCTTCCGAAAGAAATGCCCATCCTCACCAAGTGCGCGGTATCAACCTTGTGCACAACGGGATCATCGAAAACTATCTTGAGATTCGTGAAGAACTTTTAGCTCAGGGAGCTGAAATCACGTCGGACACAGATTCTGAACTTGTGGCGCATTTGATCGCCAACGAAGTGGATGTGACAAAAGATCTTTTCAAAGCGGTTGAAAGTGTTTTGCACAAAATCCGTGGTGCATTCTCTATCCTTGTGATGTGGGAGCAAGAGCCGGATCACTTGGTGGCATTTAAAGATGGTCCACCGCTTGTTGTTGGTATCGGCGAAAAAGAAATCTTTGTTGCTAGCGATGTGCAAGCTCTTATTCAGTATACAAAAAACTTCGTCTATCTTGAAGATCGCGAAATCGCGAACATCAAAGGGGCGGATGTACAGTTCTTCTCTGCGAATGGCTTTCCTATTCAAAAGAAAGTTGTCGAGCTGAACTGGAATCCTGAAATGGTTGAAAAGCAAGGTTACGCGCACTTCATGCTCAAAGAAATTTATGAGCAACCCCGCGCCGTTGCGGCGGCGATTGAACCTCACGTGAATCCAGAGAATTTCTCCGTGGCTCTTAAGAATGTGGGCTTCGGCGGGCAACCTGTTCAGAAATTGGAAGAGCTTGATTCAAAAGCAGACTGGGTAAAAACTCAGGAAGTCTTTAAAAACGTAGAGCGTGTTTTCATCATTGCCTGCGGTACAAGCAACTATGCTGGCATGGTTGGAAAATATTTGATCGAACAATTGGCGAAAGTTCCTGTTGAAGTCGATATCGCCAGTGAGTTCCGTTATCGCAATCCGGTGATTCCACCAAAATCTTTGGTAGTGACGATCTCTCAGAGTGGAGAGACGGCGGATACTTTGGCGGCGATTCGCATGGCTAAAGAAATGGGCGCGACGACTTTGAGTATCTGCAACGTTAGAAACTCAACGATTGATCGTGAAGCTCATGGCCATCTTTATATGAACTCAGGTCCCGAGATTGGTGTCGCTTCGACAAAAGCGTTCACAAGCACGATGGCTGTATTGAACTGCTTGTCGATTGCGATTGCGCGCACACGCGGTGCGATGGATGAAGCGACTGAAAAAGAATTGGTGAAGGCTTTATTGGCAGCACCAAGCCAAATGGAAGGCATTCTTGCTTTCGACAAATACTTTGAAGAAGCGGCTTCCGGTTTAAAACTTTTCCGCGGATTCCTTTACATGGGTCGTGGCACAAGCTTCCCGATCGCGATGGAAGGAGCTTTGAAATTAAAAGAGCTCGCTTACATGCACGCGGAAGGTTATGCCGCTGGTGAAATGAAGCACGGTCCTTTGGCATTGATCGATGAGCGTATGGCGATTGTGATGGTAGCTCCAACGGATCACCTTTACGAAAAAACGATCAGCAATTTGGAAGAAGCCCGTGCTCGCGGTGGAAAAGTTATTTCTATCGGAACGGGTGAAAACGAAAAGCTTCGCGCCATCAGTGAATACTATTTGGCGATTCCCAAAGCTCACTGGACAGTGAATTCGATTTTGACGGTGATTCCGTTGCAGCTTATGTCTTACCACTTGGCTTGCAGTTTGGGATACGACGTGGATCAGCCACGCAATCTCGCAAAATCGGTGACAGTAGAATAGTGTTTTCTGCTCAGAGGGGGTCTTGACTCCCTCTGAGGCTAAAAGGAACCGCTCACGCTTTCAGATTTGATTTTAATATCGGCATTAGAGGTAGCGGTATCCAGCGCCGATACGATGGCTTGAATATTAAGATCTAAGTTTTGAGATGCCGACAACACAAGTGTTCCATCAAAGCGAATGGTGATTGTATCAGTGCTTGTGAAGCTTCCATTCGAGTTTGAAAGTTGTACCGAACGGCCCGATGTGCAATGGGTATCAAGATCAAACTCCACGCGAGAGTACGTGCCCGCAGGAACTCCAACAGTCGTCACTAACGTTCCTGAGTCAACGATGCTGACCTCGTCCAAGGCTAAATCAATATTATCATCTAAACCAGATACAGGCTTAAAGCGGAGACGCTTAAAACACATCTTTAAGTTGGACACGCTCTGTGTTTCGACGGATGAGGCGTGAAACGGAGTGAAAGATTTAAATTGAACCGCCACCAAGGGGTTTCCTGTTGAGGTTCCTCCGGAATTGGCACAGGCATTTAGAAATAACAAAGAGATCAGAAAAATCTTTTTCATCTTATTCTCCAGATTTTTTAGCCACGGGAAAAGTAGATAAAATTACGTGATACACCGGGCCCGCTTCGTGAAAGCCTGAACTGAGTTCTGCCACTTTTCTTTGAGTTTCATCCAAAAGACGGCGGAGAGATTCAATCTGATTTTCAGGAACCACGAAAGTATGTCCTAATAAGTTTCTTTGGTCGCGTGGGGTGAGGTCAATAGATTGCGAGGCTAACCCAAACATCTGCTTATGAAACTCGCCTAAGGAAAGTCTGTAGACCCCCGAAAAGCAATCCAGTTGTTTTTCGGCTTGGACGATCTGTCCATTTTCTGTTTTCACAAGAAACCCCTGATCGAACAAAAACTGCAACGACGATTCAATTTCTTTTACCGAAACTTTTTGTACCAAGCGGGCTTGAATCCATTCAGGACTCGCTTCGAAATCACGTCGGTAAGCCATTTCTCGAATAACCACATTGAGCCAGCTTGAAAGATAGCGAAAGACTTCCAGTTCTTTGCTGCTTTTTTGGCGAAATGAACGGCTTTTGCGAATGTCGTCAAAAGCCTGCAAGCGTTCTTTGGAAGTCGTTCCATCCGAAAGTTTTAAAAGAGCGCGGAAGTAGTTAAGTTCTTCTTGATTCAGCTTCAACACCTGTTGAAGTTTATTCAGGGATTTCTCTGAGAGATTTCTTTTTCCAGATAGAATCATCGGCAGATATCCTGTTGAAAGATCGCATGTCTCTGCGATGTCTCGTAAAGAGAGAGACTGGCTCTCTCGTGCATGATCGAACCAGTCTCTAAGGAATTCCCGGTAATCGTGATAATCAAAAAGATCTAAACTCTTTTTTTTCATATTAGTTGCGTAATTCTCCGCTGACAGCTTCTGCTGCGACTTTAAGATCTGCGCCATTGTAGCTGTTCAATTGATCTAAGATGGTTTGCACGCCCAGAGTCAGAGTGCCGTCCGCATTGGCGTCAAAAGTTCCGCTAAATTTAATTGTGATACGTTGATCCGTTGAAAAGCTGCCATTGTTGTTTGTGAGTTGCAGACTTTTTCCTGAAGCGCAGTCTGATTCTAAATCAAACTCAACTCTTTTGTAGGTGCCTGGCGGCAGAGAAATGGTTCCCAGTGAAGCTCCAGCACTTGTGATTGTCACTTCGCCAATCGGGAAGTCGATGTTGTCTTCCGCAGTCTCGGGGGCTGCTGTGCCTTCATCGGCCATTTTAAAACGCAGGCGCTTGAAGCACATTTTCAAAGAAGAGACAGCGGCGTTGGCCTCTTTGATTCCAAACAACTTCCACAAAGGATTTTTATTTTGAGCTGTGGAGTAAGAACCAAACTGAAGTTGCACATTCAATGGATTGGTTGAGTCCTTCGCGCAACCCGTAAGATCCGTGATAACAAGGGCCGCAGTGGAAACGATCGCGAACTTTTTAAGTGCTGCTTTCATAACGAAAACCTCCTGTTTAATCATCGAGATTAATTCCCGAAGCTAACGTATTCAGGATAAGGGCTCGCCTTCTAAATCGCAAAAAAGTCTTTTTAAAATGTGATCATATCATTATGAGAAAGTATATATAAAACAATTAGTTATATAAATTAATAATTTTAAGTGAGTTATAAATACCACTATTTTGTGATCAATATTGGGACGTGAGTCGAGGCTTTATCCCGCAGAATTCATCAGATTGTAGAACGACTTCACTCTCTCAACGAAGTCGACAGTTTCGTAACCACGTGCGGGACCATACTCAAGCTCTGCCGCATATTCAGGATCGGCGAGCAACGGAAGTACTTCACGCAAATGGCGCCAAGAGTAAGGATTGCGTCCCATTTTCTCCGCTAGTTTTTGTGCGTCTTTAAGATGGGCGAAACCGATATTGTAAGCCGCCAAAGCCAAAGCCAAACGATCTTTTGGATTTAAGTGTGTCGGTGTTTTATCTAAAAGATAGCGAAGATATTTCGAGCCTCCCCAAATACTTTGCATCGGATCAGTGCGATCTTCGATACCCACATGATCAGCGGTATCTGTTGTCAATTGCATCAGACCGCGCACGCCTGTGAAGCTGCGAGCATCCGGATTCCAGTGAGATTCTTGATAAGCAACGGAAGCCACCAACTGCCATGGCAGTCGATGTTCGTCTGCGGCATCTTTGAATGCTTGTTTGTATGTCGGTAACGTCGAACGAATCTTTTTAAAGAACTTCGCAATGTCACGTTTATCTAATTGTGAAAGATAAGTTTTATAGCGATCCAAAATGCGCATCACTTCGTCTTCGCGGGAAGCTTGCTGATACCAAGACTGCATCAAACGCAAAAGATCTTGATTGTCCGGAGTCAGCAACCAACTCAAAGAATACGACTCTGTCAGAGCTGCGATTTTTTCAACTTGTGTGTGATAACGAGTGTAGAAATCTCCGCTAAAGTTTTCTGCGATCACGCAATCACTCTTTCCTTGCGGAAGGGTCGTGATCAAATCTTGAGTTTTCGTGTTGTCGAGAATTTCAACTTGGACTTGGGGAGAGAGCTGACGAAGACGTTCAGAAAGTCCGAGATAGTTGTCTTTATTAAGAAGCGCTACTTTTTTGCCGTTCAGGTCTTTGATGTTCTGTACTTGCGATTTCTTCGAGCAATAAAGACTTAAATAAGTTTCTTCGTAAGCCGGGCTTGCGAGGAAGCCCATATTATAGTGAGGAGTTCTTAGGCGAGCGGCGGCAACATCGCCTTCCCCCTTAGAAAGGGCTCTGAGCACTGACTCCTCATCCTGCAGAACCACGTACCGCACCTTGATTTTGTAGTGGGTCGCGAAGTTCTCCATGAGGTCGTGATCTATCCCGAAAGCGTCTCCGCGTTTGGGCTTACTATATATAAGAGGACTTTGCGTGGTGAGGACAACGATTTCACCTTTGGATTGAACCTGAGCCAGGCTCTCCTGTTCATCCCAATAAATAGCGTCGCAGCCATTCATGGCGATGGTGGTGACACCCAAAGCTCCGACAAGGAGTGCTCGGGTTAATTTCTGTCGAAATCTTAAAATCCTACCCATAACGTTCGGCCTAGCTACCTGATGGTGCGGAGCAGGGGCAAGCACTAACAGCCTATGGGACCCTTAAAAATGTGAAAACTAGACGGTTTTTGCAGAAAGTCGGCACCCTTTTGTAAAATAGTGCAGGCATGGTGATGGCTTACAGACGGGCGTCACAAAATGAGATTCAGCTCACAAATCCAACGCAGGAGCTAAAAAATATCATGTTTATGGGCAAAAAGTCCGAAGAGATATGAAGCTGTCTATATATTTAGGGGAGAGACAATTCTATGAAATTGGCGTTCGCGTCCGTATTTCTTTTGTTTTTTAGTGTCTCTCTTCAAGTGTCGGCCGAATCCTGGGTTGGAAGTAAACACTGTCAGCCCTCCCTCAATGCCTGTCTGAAAAAGAAGGGCGGCAGTACTGAGTGCGGTGTTGAATATGAAAAGTGTTTGAAAACGTCGGGCGGGGTTCTTGAGCGCAGTGACGGTAGCATGACCCAACGATACCATCCGGATAATCCCCAATTTAAAATCTGTCAGAAAAAAGGATTAATCATCGGAACGAAAGCTTTCGATGCCTGCATGAACGGAGCTGGGAATACACAGACAGCTTCGACAAATCCTACTCCAAGAAGCACGACTCCGGCGATGACTCCGATGTCTTCTCCTGTTTCAAATCCGATTGATGTTCCCACAGAACCGCCGATTGATACGGCCGCAGCCAGCGCTTGTCAGGCAGAGTTTGGACAAGTCTATCAAAAATGCGAAGCGGAAAGTCAGGTGGCAGTTTCTACTTGTGACAGCAATAACGATGAAGAGATGACTTCGTTTGGAAACTCCGCCGCAGAGATGGCTCTGCGCGTGGGGCAGGCGGCTGCGATTACGGCGAATTGTACGGAGATGATTCGAGTCAGCCAAGGCGCCAACAGGACTGTTGCTGCCTATCGTGAGCGTTGCAAGTCTGCGCAAACTTCTTGTTTTAATAGTTGCAGCCAAGTGACGACCTTCATTGCGGAAAAAGCGAAGATCTGTTTTCCGCATCTTTCAAATGAAGAAGCCGCCGCTGCAATGACTCAATATCAAAGTGTTGTTTCTACAAACACTCGCACGTGTGAATCATTAGACACGAAGATTGCAGAAGCTGGAAAGGCAATTCAAGAATACGGTGATGTTTTAGTGGGTTCAACGAATTGCCGCGCTGACACCTATGGTGGAGAAGATGCCGGACGTTTAGAGAATCTTAAAATGGCAGCCGCGTCTTCCGTAGATTGTGCCGATCCGAACAACGCTACAAATAGAGTGTGTGTTTGTCAGAAAAATCCTCAAGACAGAACTTGCACTTTATCAGAACAAAGAGCTGGAGAGTCAGTCGCAGCTAGTAGCAGTGATCCTTCCTCTCGTAATCCCGCACAAGCATCGGGAGGTTTGAACGGAGATATGTTTGGAACTCCTTCGATAACTCCAGGAAAACCAAACTCAGGAGAGCCAGGAACTGTGGCAGAAGGTCGCCAAGGTGGTGAAGCTTTCGGCGGTTCCGGTGGCAGCAGTGGTTCAGCTTCTGCGGGTAAAGGTGAAACAGCTTCCGCAGATGGAAAAGAACACGGAGTGCTTGGCGGATTCTACGGCGGTGGTAGTGGTGGCGGAAGTTACGGCTCTTACGCAGGCACGGGGACAGGCGCAGCCGCGCAAGCTGGAGCACAGAGAATCGGTGGTGCTGCGTCGGCTTCTTCTGGTGAACTTCAAAAGTTTTTGCCTGGCGGACAAAATGGTCGACGTTATCCTAACGGAGCGAGTGGGCCAGATGGAATTACGGGTCCGCACTCGAATATTTGGCTAAAAATACAGAATCGTTATCAAAACGAAAGCACAAGTCTGCTGCCTTAACTTACAGAGCGCCGCGGAATAAATCCAGCGCCGGTAAAGTTCCTAATTCCTCTAGAATACTACGAGCCTCTTCGAGTTGCTGTGACACATCCGTTTCTGAAGCGGAGGGGCTTGAAGAGGAGTAAGTATATGTCGTCCAGGGTGTAAGAGTGACAGCCACATTTTGCGAGAGAGAAAGATCCTCTTCACTAAAGCTCGCAGTGACGACGATATTTTTGTTGGGGCCCAAAACTTCGTGAACCCAACGGCTTGCAGAAACAGGTTCCTCAAACAGTCCCGGATCTAAAACCCATATTTGATTTTTATTTTTTACAAACGGAGCGACATGGTAGCGCCAGGCAAAGAAGTCTTTGGGTTTCTTTTGCTCGCGAGGCCACAACGAAAACCCGTGAATCCAAATTTTTCCGACGGAATAGCCTTTTTCTTTAAGGGCATGCGACACTAAATGAGAGCGTGCAAAACAACCATCTCTGACATAGTCATACCTGAAAACGGGGTTTGCTTTGATTTGTGTAAAGACTTTTGCAAGCTCTGACTCTGCGAAATCCGAAGAAGAAAGAGTCTTTGCTAATTCATTCACTTCAAGATCCAGCGATTGTGCTTGGACCTTGGATAAACCAGGAGACTTCAAGGGCCACGTCTGATTTAAAAGTGACTTAAGTTTTTCGCAGCTTTCTAGTGTACAAGAACGCAAAGCCGGCTCAAAAGCCATCATCAAATTGTGACGACGATAAAAGGGAGTCTTCGTGGTGTTCTCGTATTGAAAAAAGGATTTATTTGAAAATGTCTCTTTCTGAGTATCTAAGTTGATAATTTTTTGCGGAACTATCACTTCGATTTTCTGCGTATTGTGCAGCGAAGGCAGGTGACCTACATAAGGGTGTGCGTAGTAAAGAAGCAAATGCTCATCGCAGCTCCAGAAGGCATTTTGAGAGTGACGACATAAAACAGGGCCCTGTGCTGTTTCTATAAGCAGCGGTCCCGGGGAGCTGGCCATAGCCTCCCAAGAAGTCAAAATTAAAACTGCTAAAAATACCCAGAACGCTTTCATCTCAAGGGTTTAGAGGCAAAGTCCATACCGCCTGAAAGTGCGTATATTCGTTCTGAAATCACATAAAATGGATGTTGCCGAATATTGCTTCTCGGGTCCCCAAAACCCGGCTGATGAAACGCATCCTTCGTTGACTCTCTAAAGGGATTCCTTGATCGTCGTTGGGTACACAGTCTCAGGAGGGGTGATGACTGAGTTTTCTTATGTTCATGCTAGAGGTTGGATCGAAGTTGTTGTGGGTTCCATGTTCAGTGGAAAAACCGAAGAGCTGATCCGTCGTCTGCGTCGTGCGGAGTTTGCGCGACTTCAGATTCAAGTTTTCAAACCGATCATTGATAAACGTTATAATGAAATGGCTGTGACGTCTCACGATCTAACGACCATTGATTCTCTTCCCATTCATGATGCAGAAGAAATTTGGAATCATCTAAAACCCGGCACGAAAGTGATCGGCATTGATGAAGGCCAGTTCTTTTCTCAGAACTTAGTGCAAGTCGCACAAGATCTTGCAGACCGTGGCCTTCGCGTGATCATCGCGGGCCTAGATACGGATTGGCAGGGAAAACCTTTTGAACCAATGCCTACATTGATGGCCATTGCTGAAAGTGTGACGAAGCAACACGCCGTGTGTGTTGTTTGCGGATCTACGGCAAGTCGCACTCAGCGCACGGCGGGTGGAGATGGTCAGGTTCTAGTCGGAACTCACGATGCTTACGAAGCTCGCTGCCGTCAGCACTTTAAACCGGAAGTCGATATGCCGACTCTGGATTGGAAACTAAAACGCGAAACAGATCTCGCGTAAAAAAAGCCCGGAAGATCCCGGGCTTTTTTATTTTAAGGCTGCCAACTTTCAAGGGCTTCTCTCGCAAAGCCAATTTGTTTTTTCTTACGCAGCTCTTTGTCTCTTTCTTTTTCCGCCAAAGGAGGCAGAAGAGCAAAGTTGATATTCGTCGGTTGGAAGTGTTCAGCTCTCGTCGGATCTGTGATGGCTTCCAGTAAAGAACCAAACGCACTCGCGCGCGGTGGAGGAGAGAACGGACGGTCTTGCAATTTCTGATTGAGGAAACGCGACACCATCAATCCTGTGCACGTTGATTCAAAGTAACCTTCAACGCCCGTGATTTGTCCGGCAAAGAACAACCAAGGATCATTCTTGCTGGAAAGATCTTTGTTTAATCTCTTTGGAGAATTAATAAAAAGATTTCTGTGAATGCTGCCCAGTTTTAAAAACTCCGCATTCTCAAGCCCTGGAATCATGCGGAAGACACGAACTTGTTCTCCGTAAGCCATGCGGGTTTGGAAGCCCACCATATTGTAGGCAGTGCCCTCTTTGTTATCCTGACGAAGTTGCACCACAGCCCAAGGGTAACGACCTGTTCTTGGATCATCCAAGCCAATCGGTTTCATTGGACCGAAACGCAAAGTCTGCGGACCACGATCGACCATGACTTCAATCGGCATACAGCCTTCAAAAAAATCTGTCGTTTCAAAGTCTTTAGGTTCGATTTTGCGCGCGTTTTTAATTTCTTCAATGAAGCGATTGTATTCTTCTTTGTTCATCGGGCAATTGTAGTAATCGCCCGTGCCTTTGTCATAACGATCGGCTTTCCACGCAATTTCCGTATTGATGGAATCCGCATCAATGATCGGAGCGATGGCATCAAAGAAGTACAAGAATTCATCGCCAAAATGTTTACGCATACTCTCGGCAAGATCGTCGTGAGTCAAAGGACCTGTTGCAATCACCGCAGGACGAGGAATTTCATCCAAAGATTTTACAACGTCATTGCGAACTTCAATGCGCGGATGATTTTTTACTTTGTCCGTCATGATCGCAGAGAAAACTTCGCGATCCATACCCAATGCTTGTCCCGCAGGAACTTGGGCCTCAAAAGCGGCCTTCAAAATGTGAGACCCCAGTTTTTGCGCTTCCCATTTCAGTTGGCCTGGAGCCGAATGTTCACCCATGCTGCCAAAGGAGTTGGAGCAGACAAGTTCAGCGAATTTGTGCGTCTTATGCGCTGGAGTCATGGTTTTATCGCGCATTTCGTAAAGGACGACTTGATAACCCATGTCAGCTAGCTGTAAAGCGCATTCTGAGCCCGCGAGCCCCGCGCCAACCACTGTAATTTTTTGATTTTGAGTGAAATTTGTCATCTTTGTGGTAGACCTTTTCTTGATGGATTCCAATAAGAAACCCAAAGGCAAATTATCTGTCGGCTCGGAAGTACTACAGAGTCTTTTTGAAAATGGCAAGTCGCCATTGTCAGAGCAGTTTATGCGCTGGAAGCTGTGGGCGAAATGGGAAGAGGTCGTAGGCCCAACCATCGCGAAAAACGCCGAACCTGTGGGTTTTCAGAGGGGTGTTCTCTTTGTGTGGGTGCGTAACTCCACCTGGATGCAGCAGATGAGCTTTATGGGCAATCACATCCGCGACACCATCAATCAAAAATTTGAGAAAAACTTTGTAAAATATATCAAGTTCACTCTGGATCGTCGTGAGGTCCCGAACTCAGATCAACAGGAATTCCGCGAGATGATTCAAAAAATCGCTCCGGAAAATGATGACGATTAGAACCCATCTCATAAACCCAATTCCTGCGTTGCTTCGTCGTCGCAGTACAATGTACAGCTTCCTCCTCGCGCCTTGGCCTTGGATTTATGAGATGGGTTCTAACAAGCAGGCGCTTTTTTAGGGCCGGCAATAGTTTCCGTCTTTTTAGAAACCTGACCTTCTTCAAAGAGCCATAATGTTCCTGGCTCCAAAGTCGTCCACTGTTCATCGTCCGTTAAAGGTGTTGTTGCAATAATGGCGACACGATCTTGTGAGGTTGTGACCGAACTAAAATCCACCGTCATGTCTTGATCTTTTAATCGCGCAGTCGCAAAAGGCGCCTTGCGAATAATGTAAGTCAGATGTGTAGAGCAGTGAGCAAATAGCAGACTTCCATTGGACATCAAGAAATTAAACTCTCCATACTTACCAGCTTCTTTAGAAAGTTCCGTGATGCTTGAAAAGAGCTGTTCGGTTCCAGGATAAGTATCCCCATGACGTCTGCGAAGTTCTTGCATGAACCAGCAGAAAACTTTTTCGCTGTCGGTATTTCCCACCGGAATAAAACTGCCATCCAGGGTCGGAGAAAAATTTAAGATATTTCCATTGTGCGCAAAGATCCAATAGTGTCCCCACAACTCGCGCATAAAAGGATGGGTGTTTTCCAAGGACACAATTCCTTGAGTGGCTTTGCGGATGTGAGCAACGACGTTTTTGGATTTAATCGGATAGCTTCTTACTAGTTCGGCAATTTTAGAATGAGCCGAAGGTTGGGGATCAAGAAATTGTCTGACACCTTTTCCTTCAAAGAAAGCAATGCCCCATCCATCTTGATGGACGTCCGTCAATCCTCCGCGAGCTTGAAAGCCCGTGAAGGAAAAACAGATATCTGTCGGTACATTGCAATTCATTCCAAGAAGTTGGCACATAGAATAAGTTTACTGCAAGTCTTCCAGGGCTTTCAACCAAGGAGTTGAAATCTTCGCAAGTTGAACTTGGCTCGCCTTCGGCAGGTGGGGTTTTAACTCTAAGAGAGCCAGAAGGGCGTTTACCTTTTGTGGGAAGTCGAGTTTCGAGCCGTCTCCATTCACATAAAAGCGCTCTTTTTGATTATAGAGCTGTTTATTCATGGAGTAGTAAATCTCCTGAGCAGACCAAAGATAAACATCAAGCTCCGTGATTTCCCAAGCTTTTAAAAGAGCGCGAATGCCATGGATTTGTTCTTCCACTAAGAACTCGGGATTGTTGGCGCGCTCTTTCTCGTTCAAGTAGTAATGCGCTTGCAACAACGACTTTTGTGTCATCAACTGATTGGAAATAAAATTCGCCAAGGCCACAACCAAAAGTTTCAAATCGCGACGACCATCCAGAAGCGCATCGAGGGGAGCGACACCTTGATCGTCCTTTGTCAGAAGAATCGCCGACTTCGTATTTTCGACTCCTTCTGTGGCTTCCAAGAAATCGGCAATAGCTAAAAGAAATTTAGCAACATCTTGTGCGTGCACCACATTGGATTTACGACCGTCTTTGATATCGACGATACCAGCCATAATCGCCGTTTCTGTGCTATCAGCATATTGATCGGCCCACAATACATTGTTATCCAAAGTCAGAAGGAAAACAGGAGTCGCTTTCTTCGTAATATCTTGAAGAAGAACGGCGACGTCACCAATGTTCAATGCAAAGAGCATGTCCTTCGGGAAGAGCGAACGGTTCAAAGCTTCCGATTGAATTTCTTCCGTCAACTCTTGCGCTTTGATTTTTCCCAAGATGTGATCAAAATTGGTTTCCTTCCAGTCTGCAGTTAAGCGCAACATGTGACTTAAGCCTTTGATCTGATCCGCAAAGGCTGCTGCAGAGAAATTCTTCTCGTAAACCATTTTCTCATCGGCATGAAAGGCATCTTGCATGCGAATTTTATCCGGAATGCGGTAAGAGATCAGGGACTGTGTCAGATTCATCAAATCCAAAGGCTTCTTTTCATGCTCGACGGGTGACAGTAAAGCTGGAACCAACTTGTTTTGATCGTCGCGATAACCACCGATGCTAATAAGCTTATTCACCTGTGACAAGGCCGACTGCAAGCTCAATGCTTCCGCCGGGGAATTGTGCTCCATCAAAAGAGTGTTGGCCATCATCGACGTCCCTGCGGTGTTGGCTTTAAGATCCGTGAGATTTCCCAACGCTTGCAACGCCATCGCTTTCTTTGCAGAGACATCCACTTTCACAGAAGAGACTTCAAATCCAGAAACTTGGCCTTTAAATGCAGGCAGAACTTTCTGTCCCCATTTCGTCAAAAGTGTTTTGATATAATCAGCATAGTTCTTTTGCACGGACTCAAGTTCCTGTCCTTTGCTCACAAGACCGGCGTCAATCTTATCAGCGAAAGTTTTTGGAATTTCTGCGGCAAACGAGTGGGCAAAGGCTTCGATCTGGGAAAGAACGTAACCACGGGTCTTTTCATTCATTTCAGATTGAAGTTGTTCCAATCCATACTTTTTAATCTTCGGAAGAATGAAAAGTTTCTTCGCGATGCCCTTAAAAATGCCACCTGAACAACCTTCTTGGCGCAGGCAATCCAACTCTTTACTATCTTGTCCAGAAAGGAAGTCAAAAAGGTCTTCGTTCACAGGTTTAAAATAAAGAGCTTGTTCTTCGGGAGTTAAAATTCTCCAGATATCAATCAAAACTGTGAGACCACTTTGCGGTTCATTGATGGCGTCGAGTCCCTCAGCAATTTGACGGCCTTGTTGCAAACTTTTTTTTAGCTCCGGTGTGAGTTCGACTTCGAACTTTTGAATCGCACCTTCGACAAGATTTAAAGATTGAGAAAGTGTCGTTGTCTTTTCAAGCTGTGCCGTTAAAACACGGATCTCTTCAAAGAGTGGTTGCGTTTGCAGAACCAATTCTTCCCGCACACCTTCTTCGATCAGAGCTGGAAGGTCCATAGATCCCAGATTTTCCAGAATCAAACTTGTAAAGGCTTCGGCATGATTGACAACACTTTGCAATTTTTCTGGCTTTTGTGGCCAAGGATAACTTTTTCCCAAAGACAGAATATTTGTATTCAAGATTTCTCGGGATTTTTGCAGTTCCGCAGAAACCTCTCCCAAAGTTTTTTGCACTTCTTCTTGGGTTTGGGCCGCGGCTAACGAAGCAAACGGACTCTGCGCCAAATCGACATAATTCGTTGTTTGAGGCTGTTGATAAAAATCTTTAATCCACTGAAGACCTTTGTTTTTAAGCTTTTCATTTCCCGTGATTTTTCCCAGAGCCACCAGATTTTCTGCCTGTTGAAAGAACGTCGCAGTTGAAACAGAAGCCTGCCAAGACAAGGAGGCCGGGGAGGCATCAAAAGTTTTTAAACGATGGGAAAGATCCACATCCGAAGAACGAGGTCCAAAGGTCGTTGTTGGCGCATCAAAACGGCGCTCTTCCACCTTCGGCGCGCAAGCGCTGAGCAGAACTGTCGTTGAGATCAAAATTTTGATGTACCTTTTCATTCTTCAACCCCTCTAGAAGAACATCATCAAGTTAAGTTCTTGAACCAATTGTCTTTCAACGTTCAGCCCCGCAATCACATCCGACACTTCAATAGAAACAATCATCGGAATTAGCGCCGTCTTTTTAAAATAAGATTTCACGGAGCTATAGGAAACTTCGGCTTTCACACGTTGGGCCTTCATATCTGTATTCAGAGCCAAAAGGTCATAACGGGAATTTTTAGAGCCCGAGTAAGAGTCCTCGTTTTTCAACGAATACTCGTAACCACCACCCACGGTCCAAGTGTCACTGACTTCATAGAACAGATTTCCGCCGATGGAAGTGGTATTGCCAACCTGTCTTGTGACGTCTTCCTTCGTATTCGCATCAGGAAGTGTGTCGTCCTCATTCGTGGGAACGCGGGCCGTGATTTGGTCAGGAATATTTAGCAAGTACGAAAGATACGGCACAACGGAAATACGTGAAGTCACACGCTTCGAATATGCCACCGTATTGTTGACGTTCGTGCGACCGAAAATATTTAAAGCCGCAAGATCATCGGGATCGTACTGGGGACCCGTCGGCACGCTGACTTGGGCTTGATAGATAAGAGCTTGGGACTTGTCTTCAAAGAATTTATAAACGCTAGCGACCTGAACATCGCCCAGGAAAGTTTCACTGCGATTGTTCAACGCCTTATAACCCTTCTGCTGCAGAGTTTGATTGGTGGCGTGTCCTAGGTTCGTATTCAGCGCTTCATCCAGCTCAGGGCTCAGGCCCGAGAACTGGGCGCGATAGTATTCAATATTTGAAAACTGTTGAGACAAAGAAATTTGATTTTCATAACTGACAACGGGAAGTCCTACTCCCACAGTCCATTTCGCCGTCACACCACGCGCAAAAACGGGAGCGAAGTATTTGACCTTGGGAGTTGTTTCGACTCTCAAAACACCCAGATTGAAATTGTCGCCGAGATTGTGTCCACCAAAGCGATTGAGGGCATCAATAAGTTTTTTGGCGTCTTGATTGAATTTTGCCAAATGAGGCGCATCGAAAACGACAGATTTGTAATCTCCCAGATTCATCAGGGTTCCGTTTTCAGTGTACTTCTGATCGATCCCGTCGATCATACCAAAACGGAAAGAGGGACTGTTGATTCCCTCGGGAAGAACGTTCGTTGACGTCAGGGCGTGGGCGCAAAATGAACCCAACAATCCCAAAATTGTTACAAGAACAGCAGAACGCTTCACCTAAAACCTCTTCAAATCAATTTCTAACGTCTTCGAAAACCAAATTGAAAGTTATCAGGAAAATGTGAGCTAAATTTGTGCCAGTCGATTGTTTACTCTAGAGAAAGCTTCTCCATCTCTGGAACAATCCAGTCCAGATAGTGCTGAACATTGACGTATTGGCCGCGATAACTGCAAATGTCTTCGGCATTGCCGTTTTCATCGGGAATATAGCGGGTTTTTGAAACGACACCGACAACATAAGTTTCGTGATTGACGTCAACCATGGCCGGGCCACCCGAGTCGCCTTGGCAGACGCCTTTGCCTGTCGTTTGGTCCACTGAAAAAATCTGCGCATCCAATTTAAAATCAACGACGGTCAAATCTACTTTACGAAGAACACCCACTCCCGCAGGGTTGTCTTTTCGACCAGAAATTTTGCCAAAGCCTGCGGCCTGCACTTCCGTCAAAGTTAGAGGATTTTCTTTTGTTGGCAGCGAAAGAATTTGCACTCTCTCTGGTAGAGCCAACTCTAAATGCAGTAATGCGAGATCGGATGTTTTATCTTTTTCATAATCGGGATGAACCACAGTTTTGATGACGTTGAAATGCTCTTCGCCGCCCTCTTCTGTTGGTATCTCGATACGATTGATTTCTGCGATTTTAGAAATGCAATGAGCCGCCGTTAGTATAATTCGGGGAGCAATAGCGCTCGCCGTGCATTGGGATGCCTTCCAAGTGGTTTCAATGGCGTTTTCTGTTTCAACTTCTTTTTTGTCCCAAAGGACTTTAAAGCTCAGAACCTTTTGCGTGACGGGATCTGCATAAGAGACTTCGGTTCCACCGATAATGGAATCTGCATTGCTGACGGAGAGGCTCGCTTTTGGAGCGAAGGAACCTTCACAGGCACTTAACATGAGTGCAAATACAATCAATTTTCTCATGCGGGTTTGCCCTGCAAAAAACCAACTCAGGCGAAGGACGTTTAAGTTGAAAAGGGACTGTCAAAAAGTTTGATAGTGCCTTTTCTGGGCGGCTAAAAAGTCCAAACTACTTGGGTGGAAACTTTCATTTGTTCATGCAAAGCTTTTTCGGCGTCCTCTAAGGCAATACGACTGGTCACCTTGCACGGCCGAATGAGCTTATGAACTTTCTCTGTCCACACCATGGAGACCTCGCGAATGTCACCCTCAGAAGGGGGTCGATCACGATAAATCACCTCGGTGCTCAGGCGTTCCAGGCCGACGTCTTTGAAGGGGACGGCGTATTGGAAGTCCGCCGCAAAACAAGTGGCTTGAAGAGTTAATAACAAGGTAACGACGACAACGATTGTTTGAATTAGCTTTTCCATGAATCTAACGATAGAAAAGACCGAGATGATTCTCTACTCACGTTCTGTGGTCTTCAAGACCATGCGCAAGAATCTTACGAAAACAAAATCCAGGGACCAGTTTAACGTATATAGAATCCGAAATTACACCAGCCTTTGCCGCTGTAACAAAGCTCGGTGGCGATGTAGCCAGGAACAATACCTTCCGCTCCTGCATTGATTGCAATATTGAATTGATCGGCAGTGTTGTAATTGTCGTTCGCATTTTGACCTGCGCAACCCGCAGTGCGACTGGTGTGGCGAAGAGTTCCAGTACAGCGAGTGGAGTTGTAGTTCCATTGTCCAAGACCGTTATCAATGAAAGGAGATCCTGTATAAGCAGGAGCTATTAACATCGCATCTGTGGAGTTGACCTGAGAAGAAAAAGTTTCAACGTTGATGGAAGAAAGTCCCCCGCCGCTGAATTCGGCGTGTCGGTGAATATTGGAGGGATCTACAGGAGTCGTTAGGAAAGTCGCTGCCATTCCTGCGGCACTTGTATTTCCATAATTCCAAGCAACAAGTGTCCAGCCTCCGCCATCCACCGTCATTTCACAGAATGCACGGAAGGGAGGACTTCCGGCGCCCGCGCCATCCGGATCAATCACGTAAGTTCCATTTCCATAGTTATAGCCAAGATCACGATACTCTTTGCAGCTTTTTGGAATTGTCGAAGGCATTGTGGCTTCCTTCACCCACAACTCAACTTCGGGCACACTGTTGCCCGAGCCCGCAACTCCGTCGGCGGCGGGATAACCTCCCGGAGTTCCCCAAGCGCTAGTAAGGCCAATGGCATAGTAGTAGTTTCCGTGATTGACGGAGCCATCGAGATAACTTCTGTTTCCATTGGTCGCAGCATGAGTTCCATTTCCTAATTCGAGCCCACCCCAAAGATTGGTTGTGGACGAGATGCTGATGCCCAAATAATTGCTGACATTGACGTCGTCATTCGGATCAGAGGCTTGAACCCAAATATTTTTATGTGCAGGAACTGTGGGCCAATTGATTTTAAAAACATAGCGATCATATGTTTTAAAATCTTTGATTTTATTTAAAATGGAGTACTTGTCCGAGGACGGAGTTCCTTGGTTGAAAGACTGGGCTTCCGCTACCGTGCTAAAGTATCCAGCAGAAACATTGTGACGGAAGATGCGTGTCCAACCACCGCCATCATTCGTCATATCACAGTAAACTTGATAAGGAGCATTGCCGCCAGGACCGTCCGAGTCGATTTGATAATAGCCCGACGTAGAAATCCCACCGAGGTTTTTGAGTTCAAGGCAGCTCGCATACTCGGGGTACTCACGCACGTACATCCATCCGTTTCCGGCCCCGTTTCCATTGGCGTCACCCCACTGCTTTAAACTGCCGATCCAATAAGCACCGTTGTAGTATCCGCCGACTGAGGTTTCCGTTCCGCCATAAATAAATCCACTCCAGCAAGCTGCGAACCAAAAGGGAGAGTTGTTGAAATAGGACGCACAGTTGTAAGTGGCATGGGTATCGTTATCGCGATCCATGGTTGTTAGGGCATACCCATTGTGGGTCAGTGAGATCCCTGGCGTTTGCGCACCCACTGTTTGCGAGAGAGTTTTAACATTGAGCGTGTAAGCCCAGAGAGGATCGAGATTCTGAATGCTCATGCGAGCTTCCTGTTGAATGCCGGCTCCGTAGTCGCTACTCCATTGATAAAGAAGTTCCATGTAACGTTTTTTTCTTGCGAGACTATTCCAGTGATCGAGACCCAGGAAGTAGTTAAAGGTCTCTTTGTTCGTGCTCATCATTGAACAAGCGCCGCTGGTGTCACTTGTCGAAGCGTTAGCGCCCGAACAGCGGGGAGCCGTCGAAGTTGTTTGGGCGTATGTTAATCCCGATGAGGGTTTATTTGTACCGCCGCGAGTATTAGACCACACAAGAGTCCAACCACCACCTTGTGTCGTCATATCACAATACATTTTGATAGGTGCTTGGCCTCCGGGACCGTCGGGATCAATGTCATAGACATTTGTGCCTAGATAATCTCCGCTGCTCATTTTAATTTCGTAACAGGATTGGCAAGTGTCGTAGGTGACGGGCGTTGGCTTATTCGATGTAAAACTGGTGTAAGCAGGGGCGGTTTTTGTGGGAATGAAAAAACTTTTTGTGCTGCTGGAGTTCGTAAATGTTCTGCATGTGCCATGGCCTTGAACCGAAATTTTAGAATTCGAGTTCAAGCGATAGCCATCAGTCAGGGTATTGATCGCCCAAGTGGGGAGACTTAATGTAGTAACCAGAACGATCCAGATCATGGAGTTCTTATCGGCTCTTTAACAGGCCTCCGAAAGTGATTTCAGAGAACCTGAGGAAGTTTTAATCTGTGTCGAATCGAGACAAGAAGGGAATTTTAGTTCTCTTCTTTTTCAATGGAAGTACGAAGAAGAGACTTAATATTATTCTTTCTTGTGGAGCCGCCCAGAACCGACTTGAGTTGGTTGTGCACGGAAGGATCGTTGATAAGAGCGCCCAGTGTTCCTTGACCCTTGTCGATCTTTGTAAGGATCGCATCGAGTTTATCGATGGACTTCGCCAACTTTTCCCCACCGCCATGGCCACTGACTTCAGACATAAATTTCTGTGTCTCTTTGCTTGTCTGGCTTAAGTTCGTACTGGCCGTTTCAAGATTTCCCATGATACGTCCCAAGCGATTTTCAGCGTTCAGAGCGTGAGTGACCTTGTGAAGCTCATTGATGATATCAAAGATCTTGTTGGTTTCGCTCCCGCGCTCAGAAATAATTCCAAGAAGATCTGTGGCTTTTGCAACTTGCAGAGTGTCGCCTTCTTTAACAACAGCCCCACGTGGATCTCCGGGAATAATGAAAACGTATTTATCACCCAGGGCACCTTGCGTGCGAATTTCAACTTCAGAGCCCTGGCGGATGCGATCAATGTAGTTTTCATTAATGCGCATTTTGACGTCCAAAGAATTAATCTCTGGCAGAAATGTGATTTCTTCCACGTTACCGACAGTCACACCAGAAAGTGAAACGACACTGCCCACAGAAAGACCTTGCACTTGATCAAAGTGAGCATGAACTCGCACGTAACTTGTGAAGAGCGCTTTGTCGGCCCCAAGGAAGAAAATGGACCCCAGAATAAAGATGATTCCGATGGTTAGAAAGATTCCGACTTTGAGTTGGGTGCTTGTGTGCGATTCCATTAGGCACTTTCTCCGTTAATAAACTGGCTCATGGCTCCGGCAGGTTCCTGTTTGAGTTTGTCGATCGTGTACTGTTCGCCAATACGTCCATTTAGCAGCAATGCGACTTTGTCACAGACGGCATAGACGGTGGGCATATCATGAGTGACAAGAATGGATGTCACTCCTTTGGATTTTAAACTTAAAATAGATTCTTGAATGCGTTTGGTATTGTAAGGATCAAGACCTGCGGTAGGTTCGTCATACAAAACCACTTCAGGATGCATCATCATCGCGCGAGCCAGGCCCACACGTTTTTGCATTCCTCCAGAAAGATTTCCCGGCAAAAGTTTTTCAGAGCCTTCTAATCCGAACTCTTGAAGTTGTTCTAAGATCTTTGTCGAAATTTCTGATTCGCTTAGTTTGAAATGTTCACGCAAAGGATAGGCAAGGTTTTCAAAGACAGTCATCGAGTCAAAAAGAGCGCCACCTTGAAATGCATAGGCGACTTTTTTACGAACCTCGATCAGCTCATTTTCATTCATGGGAGCAACGTCAATCCCGTTAATAAGAATCTGCCCGCGATCCGGTTTTTCTAAACCTACAAGGCTGCGCAAAAGAACGCTCTTTCCGGTTCCTGATCCACCGATCAAGCCCAGGCATTCTCCTTTACGCACATAGAAGTTCACACCTTGGTGAACTTTCTTGTTCCCAAAGGACTTGTGAAAATCTACGACTTCAATGACGCCTTCTCTTTTTTCGCTCATATCATTTTCTCAAAGATCCAAAAGAGTTTAGACAAAAAGAAATCGCCGACCACAATAAGAATTGAAGACACCACGACGGCTTTTGTTGTGGCGATACCGACCTCTTTGGTTCCAGCTTTCACTGTCAAACCGAAGTAGCAAGAAGGAACGGCAATAAAAAGAGCAAAAAAGAATGTTTTACCAAAGCCCGACAGATAATCCTGAATGCTTGATGTCGACATCACTTTTAAAAGATAAAAGTTAGGATCAAGATTAAGTTCCACAGCTCCTACGATCAATCCCCCGGCATTACCCACGACATTGGCCATGGAAACCAGAATGGGCAAAGTGATCAGCGCGGCCAGCACACGGGGAATCACGATTTTTTTAATCGGTGATGTTCCCAAAGCGCGAATTGCGTCGATTTGCTGAGTGACGACCATACTGCCAATTTCACTGGCGATCCCCGCGCCTACGCGAGCCGCCAACATCAAGCTTGTGAACACAGGTCCCATCTCACGCAAGATCGTGACGGCTAAAAGTTTTGGTACGTAGAGTTTTCCACCAAACTTTTCCAGGCCCAGACCAAATTGCAACGACATCACCATCCCGATACTGACGGCGGTGATGACAATCAGGGGCATAGATCTTAAGCCGATTTGATAAATCTGCTCAATTAAAAGTTTCCAATAGAATTTACCGCGGAAGAGTTCTTTAACGACATCACGGAATAGAAGCCCCACTCCGCCGACGAAGCGAAGGATCTCCAACATAAATGCTGTGAAGGGGAGGGCTATGTGATTCATTAAGGCGCCTTAAAATTCTGTTTAAAGTCTTCGAAGTATTTTTGTTCTGACGAAAACTGTTTTTCTACGCCGCCGTAACTCAAAGTGTAGTTACAACCGTTCTTTTTAAAAACCATCAAAGCGATTTGTACTGACACGCCGTCAATTTTTCCCAAAGAAACACTTTGTCGTGCTGCGCGCCCATTGAAGGTCACTTCGTCACTTTGTTGCACTTTCAAATCTGAAATGGCACTGAGGGAATCATTTTCAAGTTGTTGCAGGCTGGGCTCATTGCTGCCGCCACATTCGGAAAGATAAGAAATGGTGTTACCCGTTTTCTCACTGATCCAGGCTTTGTCGGAGTTTCCTCCGCTCATTTCTTTGAATGGTGAACGCGGCTCTGTGAAGCCGACATCCTTAGCGGACGTGACTTTGCCGCCGGGCAGTTGTACCGACACGCAACTTCCAAGAAGTAAACTCATGATGCAAACAATGAAGTGGTTTCTCATAGCACCTATCTATCGGAATCCTTTAAGGGAAAATTCAGTCTTGCTAGAGCAAATCAGGACCAAGGTCTCTGTCATGAGTTTGTCGGCCCCGCCAGAAATTCTATGAAACTTTTTGCCCATCTTGAACATATTTGCCAATGGACCTTGGAAAGGCCTGGCACCGTATGTGCAACAGCACAAAGAAGGGAAAAGAAGGGGTTCAAGGAGTGAACACTTTGCGATTTTTAGTTGTGGCAGGATGCCTATTCTTTGGTCTAGCTTCAGCAGAGGCTAATAAGGTCAATGGCGTGATCAATTTCCAAGGTGACACTGTTCACCTGGAACTCATGGGCCAGCAAAACTGGGACTATGATGTGAAACGCCTTGAAAACAAAGGGCAAACTGTTGTTGAAATGACAGTGCCTGCTTTGGATGATTCAACCGTCCAATCTCTTTCCAGTTTTAAAAGTGATTTCGTTAAAAGCGTGGCCGTGGATAAAAAAGGTCCAGATGGCAAACACGTGATTCAATTCACTCTCTCAGGTGATGATATCGACACATTTGATTATCTGACGGATCAACCTTCGCGTTTGATCATGGATTTCTATGTGAATCCAAACAGCAAAGCTAAGAAAGTAACGAAGCCTGTTGTTAAAAAAGATGAAACTCTGCCAACTGAGTTGCCAGCTAAAGCTATAAAATCTGTAGCCAAAAATAAAACTGACAAGAAAAGAAAACCCGCAACTGCGGATACGTTGACGATTGCCAATCAAGGTGTGGCTGTAGCGCAAAACAGTGACACCGTGAAGTCGGGAATCTTTGATGGCGGCGATCCTGATTACGATCGTTTTTCTATTAAAGACTATGAAGTTAAAGAAGAGGCGATGATTCGCGCCAAGGACAACTATTATATCCCGTTCCCAATGTTGGAAACTCCTGTGAGTTACTGGGAGAAAATAAAAGTGACGCCGACGATTTATCAAGTCTCACCGAAATCGACGGAAGAAAACAAACAGGCCCGTCTTCTTTTGACGTTGTTTGAAAAGAAAAGATACGCCGTTTATTTGAAAACTCAGCAATGGTTTAAAGATAAGTATCCGCAATCTGAGTACAACGAAGTCGTCGATTATATGACGGCGGATGTGAACTTAGCGTTGTGGGAAGAAGAAGGCCGCGCCAAAAACTACGACGAAGCAGTGCAAAGATACAAAGAGGCGATTGCTAAATATCCAAAATCTCCTTTGGCGGAAAGAACGTCTCTTAAAATTGGCTATCTGGCTTTGGATAAGGGTGATTACTTAGGCGCTCTTCGTCTTTTTAAAGAGCACATTGATAATAAGAATTTTTCTGACACGAACTCTTTGTCTAAAGACTTGGCTCGTTTGGGTACGGGCTTGGCATTTATGAAGTTGAATAAATGGAAAGATGCCGTGGCTCAGTTTGATGATGTGGAAAAGAACTCCGGCAACCGCGATTTGAAAGTAGAAGCTGCTTTCCGTCGTGGGGATGTGTGGGTTCGCGCAAAAGACTATGCTAAGGCTGTTGAAGATTATCAAAAAGCTTTGAAGAAATACCCTGAAGGACAAAACTATTATCCAAATGCTTATTACAACCAAGCAGAGTCTTTATTCTGGATGAAGAACTACAATCAAAGCTTGGACGTGTATCGCGATTTTGTAAAAAAATTCCCAAGCAACGATCACGCGGCTTTTGCGATGACTCGTATGGGTGAACTTCTTGAGATCTTTGGTGCTGATAAGTCTCGCGTGATGGGCGCTTATCTAGAAACTTATTTCCGTTATGGAGAAAGTCCAAGTGCCGTGATTGCGCGCTTGCGTTTGTTGAGTGCCCGCATGAAAGGTATGAAGCCTAAAGAAGTGAATAACGCCGTTGGCGAGATTATGTCTTTGGCAAAAAAGATTGATCTTCCAAATATCGAACAATTTTCGACGGTGATGGTGGCGGACGGTTACACTCATCGTAATGAAAATCAAAAAGCGATTGATTTGCTTTCGAAATACTACAAAGAGCACCCAACAAGCGTCGATGTTCCGTTGGTTACGAATCGTATTGTGTCCAATATCAATGACAAGCTTCAGTCCGAGATCGATCATGGCGATTTTATTGGCGCTTTGAAAACTCATACACAATATGCAGATACATGGCTGAAGAACTCAAAACGTTTAGACACGAAATACAACGTTGGTCGCGCATTTGAAATGGGCGGTGTGCCAGTTGAGGCGGAAAAGTATTACAAAGACGTTCTAAACCGCGTCTATGCGATTCGCGGAACTCCTGAAGCTAAAGAGATTCAAGTTAAAGAAGAAATTCCTTCTGAAGATGAATTGAATCTGCGTTTGTCAGCGGTTTTTGCCCAAGAGCATAAGTACAACCAGGCTTATGAATTTTTGAAAAACATCAAGACGCCGGAAAAACTCAAAGAGGATGCGCAAATTGAACGCGTGAACATCGCGGTTCGTCTTCTTGAAAAACGCGGTGATAACGAATCGGCCATCCGTTACTTGGGCGAACTTCTGCGCACTTGGAAAGGTCAGCCAGAACTTGTGGCAGAACCTTATTTGAAATTGGCTGAACTTCAGTTGAAACAAAACAGAACTCCGGAAGCCATCCAAGCTTTGGAGATGGTTGATAAGTTGGCGAAAGACTCTGGCAAAGTGTCTAACGTTGTTCATGCGAAATCCTTGGAAATGATTGGTGATATTTATCTTGAGAAAAACCAAGGTGATGCTGCGATGGCTTCTTACGACAAGCTGCTTGAAAAGTACGAAGAGAGCCGTCCTCTTTCTTCGATTCGTTACAAGTTAGGACAGATTTATTTCAAACGTGGCGAAATCCAAAAAGCCGCGGAAGTTTGGAATGAATTTAAAGGTGAAAAAAGTGCGTTCTGGAAAAATTTGGCGCAAGAGCAGCTCAATAATTCCGAATGGCGCGATGGTTATAAGAAATATATCAAAAGAATTCCAGCGATGTCTGAGAACGAGCAAGGCAAATAGGAGTTTTGATGTCGTACTTTGATTTTGATGCTTTACACATTGAAGATAGAAAAATGCATGAAGTAAAGCAGCTCAGTTTGCAGTTGGCCGCGACCCAAGCCAGTCTCTTGATTGTGGGTGAAGCGGGTGTAGGTAAAACCAGTTTGGCTCGATACACCTATACGAAAAGCCGTTCACCGCGTTTGTATTGCCTTGATTGCAAAAATGCCGGTGGTTTTGATTTTTCGAAAATCGACGGTGGCACGTTGTTGATCGAAGACTTGGATTGCGCGAGCATTTCTTTGCAAAATGATTTGATGAAACTTGTTGAAAGAACGGATGGATCACGTCCTCGTTTTATTTCAACATCTCGTCGTGATCTTCGCTCTTTGGTAAAACAAGAACAGTTCCGTCAGGATCTATTTTACAAGTTGGCAGTTGTGCATTTGGAAATTCCACGCTTGGAAGACCGCACGACGGATTTTCAGAATATCGTGAATTTTATTCTGGAAGTTGCGCAGATCATGCACGGCAAAAGTGGCCTTCGTTTGACGGCCGATGCTTATGCCCGTTTGAACGCGTGGAACTGGCCTGGAAACATCCGCGAACTTGAAAACGTGCTCGAAAGAGCCGTGGTTCTTGCAAAAACTTCACTCATTGGGCCTGAATCCATTCAGTTTGAGGCTGTTATGGAAGACATGGCCTTGGATTTTGCTCCCGGCATGTCCCTTTCTGAGGTCGAGAAGCGTCTTATTATACAGACCTTGGAGCTGACGGCACAGAACCGGACGCGCGCGGCACAGATGTTAGGCATTAGTATTAGAACATTGAGAAATAAACTCAACGAATACAAGGAGGAAGGTGTTTTATGAGTAGTGGACTCTTCGATAAAACAACCAACGCTCTCGCCACGTCATTGTCGATGAGACAACTTCGTCACAATGTCACGTCGTCGAATATCGCGAATGCAGAGACTCCGGGTTATCACGCAAAAAAAATGGATTTTGAAGGAGCTTTGCAAAGAGCTCTGGATTTGGATGGCGGTAACGCTTTGAGCACAAGTGACTCTCAGCACTTCGGAGTTGGCGGAGTTTCTGTTAGTAAAACTCGCCCGGATATCTATGAAGATCCCGAAGGTGCCGTGAACAACGACGGCAACACCGTCGATGTGGAAAAAGAAATGTCGGCCTTGTCAGAGAACGCGATCATGTACAAAGCGGCACTTCAATTGATTAATAAAAAAATGGCAGCGTTGAAGTATGCTGCCACCGAAGGCAGATAAGCTGGAGTAATCAATGGCTGATTTCTTAACAGGGATGAGAGTAAGCAGTAGTGGTATGGCGGCGCAAAGAATGCGCATGAATACCATTGCCAGCAACATCGCCAATATCAATACGACCCAGACTCCGGAGGGCGGCCCGTATCGCAGAAAAGACGTGGTCTTTGAAGCGATGCCGGATGCAAAGAACTTTGGGGAGATCATTACATCCACAGATCCGAAGGGGAATTTCCAACGGGTCCAGGTCACAGATGTGATCTCGGATCGTAAGGCTCCGCTGATGAAATACGAGCCAGATCATCCGGATGCGAATCCAGATGGTTATGTGGCGTATCCGAATATCAACCTCATGGAAGAGATGACCAATATGATACAGGCATCGCGTTCTTATGAGGCAAACGTGACGGCTTTGCAGGCGTCAAAGGATATGGCTTTAAGCGCGCTGGAGATAGGAAGATAGTTCCTGGACCCCGGCAAAATTTTAAGTATTTTTGAGTTTATTTATAATACAATTTTCATAGAGGAGAAGGTGAAGCCATGGAGGGTTTTACTGTATCAAATGCAAACAGGTTTCTCGACACAGGAGTCGTTCGTGATTCCAAGTCGTTAAGCATCGAGAGCCCTTCATCAGTTGGTTCGACATCCGATACTGGCAAGAGCTTCGCCGACACCCTTAAAGACGCCGTAGGTAGCGTGAACGAGATGCAAAAAGCTTCTGACAAAGCGATGCAGAATCTCGCTACGGGTAAAACAGACAACGTCGCTGATGTCATGATCGCAGCGGAAAAAGCAGACATCGCTCTCAAAGTGATGGTGCAAGTGCGCAACAAGATTATTGATGCGTACCAAGAAGTCATGAAGATGCAGGTTTAGTTTTTTAGTTCGGAGGGGTTGCCTTGAATAAAATTTTTGGTGGATTGGTCGTCCAATTTCGTGAGTTCTTTAAAAATTTGGGACCAACCAAAAGACTTTCGGTCGTTGCAGTTACAGTCATCGCTATTGTGGCGCTGCTCACAATGCTTTTCATGGCATCCGGAAAAGACTACGTTCCTCTTTTCACGAACATTCCTACAGAACAAGTTTCAACTATCGTTGCTAAATTGAACGAAAAGAACATTCCGTTCCAATTGCGTGACGACGGCAAAACAGTGGCGATTCCGAAAGAGCTTCTGCATTCAACGCAAATGACGTTGATGTCTGAAATCGGTTCTCCAAAGATGGGTTCGATCGGTCTTGAAATCTTCGACAAACAAGATTTCGGAATGAACTCTTACGCACAAAAAATCAATTATCAAAGAGCTCTTCAAGGTGAGTTGATGAGAGCCATCAACACTTTGACGGCGGTAAAACAATCTAAAGTCATCTTGGCATTGCCAAATAAGAAAACCTTCCTTGAAGAAGGTGGCTCGGCGACAGCTTCCGTTGTTGTTGAACTTCATCAAGGCAAAGAACTCGCTCCAGAACAAGTTCGCGGTATCCGTTACCTTGTTGCTAACGCGGTTGAAGGCTTGGATGCCGATAAAGTCACGGTTCTTGATGAGCGTGGAAAAGTTCTGACTCGCCAAGAAAATGGCGCGACAGGTGGATCGAACGAACTTTTGGATTTGAAAGCAAAGATCGAAGGCGATCTTGAAGATCGTATCGAAGACATTCTTTCTAAAGTTGTCGGTCACGCGAAAGTTGTGGCGAAAGTGGATGCGACGCTCAATCACCGCATTATCTCTTCCGTGGAAGAATCCGTAGATCCGGATAAAACGGCGATTCGCTCGCAACAATCTGAAGAGGAATCTTTGGATGGTTCTCGTGTGAATCCCTCAGGTGTTCCAGGTTCTCGTTCCAACCTTCCAGGTGCGGAAGACCAAGGAACAGTTGGATTTAAACAAGACGTTAAAAAAGAAATCAAGACGACCAACTACGAAGTTCCAAAAACAGTACGTAACATTCGTGAAGCGGCTGGAAACTTGGAGCGCGTGAGTGTGGCGGTTGTCGTTGACGGTATGGCTGTGACAACAACGAAGCCTGATGGAACGACAGAGACCAAGTATCAACCTCGTTCTGCAGAAGATCTTAAAAAATACGAAGACCTTGTTAAAAACGCGATTGGTTTTAACACGGCTCGTGGTGATAGCGTAAAAATCGAAAACATGCAGTTCCAACCTGAAGACTTCTCTGAGGCGGACAAAATTCTTACGACTCTTGAGCGTAAGAAATTGATCCATGCCTTATTCAAATGGGCGTTGCTAGGTTTCAGCTTGGCCTTGTTCTTCTTCATCGTGGTTCGTCCATTCATGCAATGGATTACGGACAGCTTCCAAGATTCTGTGGAGGAAATGCTTCCTCGTACAATTGAGGAACTCGAAGAACTTCAATCTGTGGATAACACTCTTCCAGGTATGTCGACGGCTCTTCCTGTGTTACAGGAATCTATCGATCCGGAAAAAGCGGAAAGCGAACTTCTCAAAGATCGTATCATGGCCACCATGACACGAGACGAAGAGAAAGCAGCCAATGCCTTTGGTATGTGGCTTGTTAGGAAGGATGGCTAATGAAACTTCATAGAGCCGAAAATATTGAGTATGAAAATCTAAAAGGTTTCGATAAGGCCGCAATCCTTATCAACTACTTGGGCCGTGATGCGGTGAAAGTCCTTCTGCGCCATATGGACGATGCGGATATTCGTAAGCTCATCAATCAAATGAGCAAACTGCGCGTTGTTCCCGTGCACGTAACAAAGCGTGTGCTTGAAGAGTTCTATGAAATGATCTCAGAAACCGAAGATTATATCTTTTCTGAAAGTATTTCTGCCAAAGACACGATCGTGGATGCTTTGGGTGAAGAAAGAGCCCGCGGTATCCTCGGGGGTTTGAATATCACTTCAGGTGGTTCACGTTCTTTGGAATCTCTAGAAATGGTCGATGCAAAATCTTTGGCGACATTCTTGGTGAATGAACATCCGCAAACTGTTGCGGTGATTCTTGCGCACCTTGAGCCAGAGAAAAAAGGTGAGGTTTTAAAACGTCTTCCGGAAGCTCTTCAAGCCGAAGTGGTTCTGCGTATGGCGAACTTAGAGCACGTCGATCCAGAGTTGATCGCCGAAATCGACCGTGTATTGAAAAATCAATTGTCGAACACTGCCACTGTTGAGCAAGCCGCTTTGGGCGGGGTTCAACCGGTTGCCGAAATGCTCAACGTTATGGACAAGAACACGGAAACAGCGATCATGTCGCGCCTCGAAGAGAAAGATCCTCTCTTGGCCGAAGAGATCCGCAAGCTTATGTTCGTTTTCGACGATATCGTCAAAATCGACGACCGTGGTATCCAGGCACTTCTCAAAGAAGTACCAAACGACAAACTACTTCTGGCTCTCAAGACTGCCAGCGAGGATATTCGCAACAAGATTCTCAAAAATATCTCAGCTCGTGCGGCGGAGATGTTACGCGAAGACTTGTCGAACATGGGACCTTCTCGTTTGTCAGACGTAGAATCGGCGCAACAAGAGATCGTCAACGTTGCAAGACGTTTGGAAGCCGAAGGAAAGATCTTGATTGCAAGAGGTGGTTCGGAAGATGCAATGGTCTAATACTAACAGAGTTGCTAAATCTGTTCTTCCTAAGGAAGTGGCAGAGAAAACTGTCTTGGAGTTCGTGCCCGTTCGTTTTGATCTGGGCACACCCGAGCAGGCTCTTAATTACCTGGCCGAAAAAGGCAAGGGTTCTGACTTCCGTATGAACGATGCGGTTCGCGTGCAAACGGGAATCGATCAAGTTGAAAAAGTCAGCGAAGAGGAAAAAGTCGAAGCTGCGGCTCTGGAAAAACTCAAAGAGATCCAAGAAGGCGCTTATAAAGAAGCTTATACATTGGGTCTTGAAGAGGGACGCAAAGAGGCTTTTGAAATTGTTTCTGCGGAAATTGCCGAGCGCATGCAAACTTTAGATGTTCTTCTGAATACCATCAAAGATATGAAGAAAGAAATGGCTTCGTTTAACGAATCTCATTTGCTTCAGTTGGTTTTCCGTATGGCCTCCCGTTTGGCAAAAACGGAACTCCAAGGTAATAACGACGCCATGGTGCAAATCCTTCGCGATGCCGTCAGTCTTTCTCAAGATGAAGAAAACATCACGGTTCACGTTTCTCAAGCTCAGTTTGAGTTCCTTGAAGAACTAAAAAAGGAAACGGGCCGTGAGTTTGAATTTGTTAAAAGAATTCGTTTTGAACCCAATCAGGAAGTTTCTGATGGCGGTTGTATCGTTGAAACAAATTACGGCGAAGTGGATGCGCGCATCGAACAGCGTATTGAACAGCTTTGGACCGTACTTTCTGAAAACATGCCGAAAGTGAAAAACAGGATTGCCGGTTAATGAGTGAACTAGAGCTGAACCTGGAAAAATACTCTGAAGTGATTGACTCCATCCACTTGACTCGCGATAGCGGGAAGGTGACGGAAGTTAATGGCATGCTTATCAAGGGTTATCTTCCGGGTGCCAGTGTCGGCAGTATCGTCAAAATCAATCCGAGTGGCATGGATAAGTCCTTTCTTGCCGAAGTCGTCGGTTTTAAAGACAAACACGTTTTAATGATGGCTTTGAATGACATGAGAGGTGTGGCTCTTGGTTCAAAGATCACTCTGGCCCGTCAGATCGCCACAGTTCGTGCGGGTGACGAGCTTCTAGGTCGTGTCGTTGATGGCTTGGGTCGTCCTTTGGATGACAAAGGTGAAGTTGAAAACTTCCGAGAAGTTCCTCTTTATAGTGAAGTTCGTAACCCTCTAGAAAGACGGCCTATTCGCGAACCTATTGATCTTGGGATCAGAGCTATTAATGGCGCATTAACCGCAGGCCTTGGTCAGCGTGTCGCTATTATGGCGGGTTCGGGTGTGGGTAAGTCCGTTTTATTAGGGATGATGGCGAGAAATACCAATGCCGACGTGAACGTGATTGCGATGATCGGTGAACGTGGTCGTGAGGTTCGTGAGTTTATCGAGCATGATTTGGGTCCTGAGGGCATGGCAAGATCCGTCGTCGTTTGTGTGACGAGTGATCAAAGTCCTTTGCTGCGTATGCGGGGCGCTTATGTAGCGACAGCCTTGGCAGAGTACTTCTGTTCTCAAGGCAAGAATGTTCTTTTGATGATGGATTCTGTGACTCGTTTTGCAATGGCGCAAAGGGAAATCGGTTTGAGTACTGGTGAGCCCCCTTCACAAAAAGGTTATACGCCGAGTGTGTTTGCGACTTTGCCAAAATTGTTGGAGCGCGCCGGATCTTTTGAAGGCGAAGGCAGTATCACAGGATTTTATACGACCCTTGTTGAGGGGGACGACATGAATGATCCTATCGGGGACTCTGTTCGTTCCATCGTCGATGGGCATATCGTACTGAGCCGTGCTTTGGCGCAAAAAGGTCATTTCCCGGCGATAGATATTATGCAAAGTGCAAGTCGTGTGATGCGAGCGGTTTCGTCTCCTGAGCACGTGAAGATGGCGCAAAAACTGCGCGAAACTCTTGCGATTTATAAAGATGCTGAAGATTTGATTAACATCGGAGCGTACAAGCCAGGATCAAATCCAAAAATTGATAAAGCGGTGAAAGTGATTGATGCCGTCAACGACTTCCTCAAACAAAGAGTGGAAGATCCATCGACCTTCACGCAAACCATCCGCCAAATGCAGCAAATCCTTGTTAATGCTTAAGGCCCGCGAGGGCACAGAGCGCAGGGCCGGAGGCCCGGAGCTGGAGTAGTATCAAATGAAATTTAAGTTTCCACTCCAGAAAGTCCTAGAGCACCGTAAAATCAAAGAAAACTTAGCTCAAAAAGATTTCCAAGAAGCCATGATGCTCTTAAATGAAGAGAATGACCGTCTTGCGCAGATGGAGCAGCATAAAACGGGAGCTCACATGCAAGCTGGGGCCTTTGCAAGCCAAGGGGGGACCCAAGGTCCAGCTCTTTCGCAGATTCATGAATTCTTAAAAGGCCAGGAAATCCGCATCCACAGGCAAAAGCAAAAAATTCAAGAAATCGAGAAATTGGTCGAGGCCAAGAGAGAGATTTTGCGACAAAGCGCACTCGAATATAAAATTATGGAGAAGATGCGAGAGAACAAGTTTGAGGAATACAAACAAGATCGCCTCGCTCAAGACCAAAAAGAGATGGATGAACAAAGCATCCTGCGCTTTAAAGCTGTGAAGGACTAAGGATGAAAAGCGGATACGATCAATTCTTCCAAAATGCACGCAAGGTCGCCGATCAACAAGGCGGTGTGAAGTTTAATAAAAAACCTTCTCCAACGCGTTTGCATCTTGATTTAGCTTCTGAAGATGTTGAGCAACAAATCCGCCGCCGTATGAACATGGGCGCTCCTAAGAAAAGAAAAAAAGCTTCTGTTCCTTGGAAACTTGTCGGTGTGTCCTTCATGGGATTGATGATCGCTGTGTGGGGATTTCAGAATCACGACGAAGTCGAAAATCTTATTAAACGTGTTGAATTTCAAATGACCGGCGAAGCGGTGGCGCAAAGTCCCGCTCCTGAAAAGCCAGCAGCACCAGCTGCAGCAGAACACGCGGAAGGGGCGCCTGAGGCGGCTCCGGCAGCTTCAGCGATGAGTTCCGTCGAAATTGATCACTTGCAAAAACTCAACGAAAGAAAAAAAGAACTCGATGCGCGTGAAGAAGAACTCAACCGCATGGAGACAGAACTTCAAGTACAAAAAGTGGATTTAGAAAAACGCCTGAAAGAGCTTGAGGAAATGAGAACGAAGATTTCCTCGATGCTCGAAGATCGCGTCAAGGCTGACGACCAGAAAGTCGATACCTTGGTACAGATGTATTCCAATATGAAGCCACCCCAAGCGGCTAAAGTCTTTGAGACAATGGACGAGGATTTGGCAGTTGAAATACTTGGCCGTATGAAAAAGAAGAATGCTGCTGATATTATGAATTTATTAAAACCAGAAAAAGCTCAGGTGTTATCTGAGATGTTCGCTGGATATAAACGTCGTTCACCTGCATCGGGGCGGTAGCCCGCAGAGCGTAGCTGAAGCAGATGTTAAGATAAACTTTTTCCAAGGAAGGAGGAAGGTTTGTTACAAAGTATAGTCGGCCCTCCCATGGTGGGTGCGACCGATTTGAAATCGCCGCCGGAAAGAACGGTGGATAAGGATTTCAAAGGCTCCGGCTCCGAATCTTCATTCGGAAAGGCTCTCGAAGATAAAATCTCGAAAAGCCTGAAAGAAGTGAAAGATTCGCCGCAACGGGAGATGAGGCAAAAAGACAAGGAAGATAAGCCTCAGCAAACGGAAGCGAAGAAGACGGAAGAGGTCAGCAAACAGCCAGATGGGAAGATAAGTAAAAAGGCGACGGTTCGACAGAAGGCAATACAGGAATTCATGGACTCTTTCGAGAGTGAATTCGAAATATCCCCCACACGACTTGTGGAGGCGATGGCCCAGCTGGACGAAAAACAACTCGCCCAATCTCCCGAAGCGACAGCGGAAGCTGTGATTGACCAATTAGGTTTGAGTGATGAAGACGCAAGCAAAGCGCAAGCGATGTATGCGGGCTTGATTGCGCAATTGAGTCAGATGCCACAGCAGCAGCAACCTAAACCTGCGCCAGAAATGGCCGTGGGTGCTGGTATGTCTCAACAAAATATGCAAGCGCGTATCGCCGCAGCTCAAGGCAAGCAAGATGTCATGAGTGCCTCCGTAGATCGCTTGAATAAAAGTTTTTGGATGAGACAGGAACCAAAGGCGGTTCCAACAGCGATGCCTTCGTTGGATGCTTCTTTAGCCCAAAAAATGATGATGGATGATTCTGCTTTGGCGGAAATCGCGACGGAAGAAATGCCAGTGGAAGTTCCAGAAATGGAAATGCCACAAACTCCTCCTGCCGCGGCTCAAGGGCCAAAGTTGGAAGAATTGCCTCCGCATTTGCAAGGGCAGATGAAAGAGACCATGTCTCCAGCATTGCTCGCGGCTTTAGCTGCTAAACAAGCGGTTCAAGCGAAAAACGCAAAAAATGCAGAAGGTTCTTCAGAAGAGGCTCCGGCTCTGACGGATGAATTCCAACAAGCGTTGCAAGCTCCGAAGTTTGAAAAAGTTCAAGCAGCTGTGCCAGGACAAATTCCGAATGTCCAAGGCAAAGCGAGCCAAGAATTTTTCCAAAACCAATCTCAAGGTCAATCTTTAATGCAACAGAACTCACAAGAGTATGTACAAAAAGGAATGACGGGCGGGAAGGAAGCGGCAACGAAGCTTGTTGAGAAGGCAGATTTCACGCAAAGTCTCACAGGCCTTGAGGGTCTTCATGGCGCACCTATCAAAGGTGAAGCTTTGAAAATGGACGCAGCGATGCCAATAGCAGCCGCAACGCCAACAGCTCCGGCAAATCCTGGAGAGAATGAAGCGGCCGTGAAGCAGCTCATGAATCAAGCCCAATACTTGATTAAAAAAGGCGGCGGAGAGATGAAAGTTCAAATGACCCCTGAGGGCATGGGAACGATTCACCTTAAAGTCATGCTTCAAGACGGCAAAGTGAACATGCAGATGTCGGCGGATACTCAGGAAGCAAAGAAGACAATTGAGTCTAGTCTAGCTGAACTGAAAACCAGTCTTGCTGCTCACAAGCTCTCGATGGAAAATGTAAAGGTGGATGTTGTGAACTCAGCATCTGCGGATACAGCGACACAAAACCAAACCAACATGAACGGCCAAAATCAACGGGATCAAACTCGTCAATTCTGGAACCAGTTTAACGAAAACTTCGGTTCTCAGGGACGAAAAGAATCTTTTGCCGAGATGCCGAACTTGAAAGGTTACGGAAATCGCGGTCGCGATCCATTGCAACCCATTGAGACATCGAGCAAAGCTCGTGCACGCAATGTGGAAGGCAAAGGCAGCGGACTTAACTTGGTAGCGTAGAAGGAGAACACGCATGACAGTCGTGGGTACAAAACTAGGAGTGAATGCATTCGGGGCAACTCAAACGAAACCTGAGAATGCAGGCGCATCCAATATCAGTGCTCTTGATAAAGACAAACTCGGTGGCGAGAATGTCGGTGAGGTCTTAAATAAGATCGTCGATGCAAACTGGACAGATCCTTCTAAGAAACCTCGCGTTGCGGGAAATCCCAATTTGGATAAAGATGCTTTCTTCAAATTGATGCTGACACAAATGAAAAACCAAGATCCGACGAATCCCATGAAGAGTCATGAGATGGCTGCACAACTTGCAAACTTCTCGTCTCTGGAGCAAATGCAAAACATCAACAAAACTTTGGAAGAAATGAAGAGCGCGCAAAAGCCTTCAGAAAATTTCCAAGCGTTGAACTTGATCGGAAAAGCTGTTGCGGGTGATTCATCGAAAGTTGTCCGTAACGCCAATGATAAAGATCACGATTTCAAATTCACTCTGCCAATGGAGGCCAGTGAAGTGACAGTGAAAGTTCGTGACGCTGAAGGAACTGTTGTTCGCACTTACAATCTGAAAGGTCTCAAGAAAGGTGAAAACAAACTGACTTGGAACGGTGAAGATGACAGAGCGATGAAAGCAGCTCCGGGTGAATATCAATTTATGGCGGAGGCGAAAGGCGCTGACGGAAAGAAAATTGCTTTGAAGACGGACTTTGACGGAGTGATCACAGGAGTGAGTTATTCGAGTGAAGGCCCTGTTCTTCACGTGGGAAATCAAGCGATCCGTTTCTCTGACGTGAAAAAGATCACAGACCCTCGTCTTATGAGCAACGACCAGAAAGTAAATGATGTAACAAACCTAGACTTGAAAAAGGATGATGCTAAAGGACAAACTGTAAAAGAGGGGAATGTAGAGCAACAAAAGGCTTCACCATCTCCGGCTCCTGCGGCAAAATCTAATATCCTCAACACAGTGGGTTTATCCCGCGACATGATGGAGAAGATCGCTAAGGAGACGGCGAAATAAAATGGTGGACTTAAAAAAGATACAAACTCTAGATCAACTCGTTCCGCAGCAACCAGGGAAGGTGAAACAACCGGATCTGGGCACGGGACCCTCCTTCAAGGAGACTCTGGGTAATGTCGGAGGCATGAAGCCTCAGAACATGATTCAGGGAAATCCTCAAGGCCTTGCCAAGGCAGCTGAAGGGGTGAAGTTTTCGAATCACGCGATTGAGCGTATGAGAACTCGGGGAATTAGTTATTCACCTGAAGACATCTCAAAACTCTCTGACGCGATTTCGAGAGCGGCGGCGAAAGGTTCGAAGGATTCATTAGTGTTAATGAATGACTCCGCACTGATCGTCAGCGTGAAGAACAACACAGTTGTGACTGTGATGGACAAGAATGCATTGAAAGAAAATGTGTTCACGAACATCGACTCTACTGTAGTTATTTAAGCGCAAAAAGTTAGCAGAGTGGATGGGCTTAGTTAACTTAGTTAGAAAAATTTAATAAAAGAATTAGGGCTGGTCCTCGTAGAGGAGGCCCTCCAAACGGCGGATTCCGATTGAAGACGCCAACGACATGGAGGTCACATGGGTATTCTTTCATCTCTTTACACAGGTGTGTCTGGTATGACTGCTCAAGGCGAAGCCTTGGGTGTTATCGGTGACAACATCGCCAACGCGAACACTGTCGGTTTCAAAGCGAGCCGCGCAGAATTCCAAGATATCATTTCTAAAAACTTAAAAGGTATCCTGGGTGGTAACCAAATCGGTCGCGGTGTGAAGATCGGTGCAGTAAATCCTATCCTGACTCAAGGTAACATTGACGCCACAGAAAAAGTAACTGACTTGGCGATCTCTGGTGACGGTTATTTCAAAGTTAAAGGATCTGATGGCGAGTCTTACACTCGTGACGGTTCTTTCCACTTTGACCGTGAAGGTTACCTAGTAACAAATGACAATCAAAAAGTTCAAGGTTTCGCGACTGACGAAAAAGGCAATATCGTTAACAAAATGACTGATATCAAATTCCCTCGCGCCTTGATCCCAGCGAAAGCAACGAAAGAATTGAAATTGGATTTGAACTTAGATTCGCGCATGGAAGCGACTAAGAAGTTCGATATCAAAGATCCATATTCGACTTCTCACTACTCTACAGGTGTTGAGATGTACGATTCTCAAGGTAACAAACACTTGGTAAGCTTCTTCTTCAATAAAGTGGCTGATCGTGAGTGGGAATTCAAAGGCCTTGTGGACGGTAAAGAAGTGACTGGTGGAGACGAAGGCGCTCTTTCTCAAGTGTGTGGTGGTAAGTTGACATTCACAGTGGATGGTAAACTTGACAGCCAAGAGACGACAGAGATGAACTTCAACTTCAAAGGTGGAGCTCTTCAAGGACAAGAAGTTAAATTGAACTTCGGTGACGCGATTAAAGATGGCGGTAAAGGTTTAGACGGTACGAAACAGTACGGTAAAAACTCAGACCTTATCTCTTGGCATCAAGACGGTGCGGCTGCTGGTACGATCACCGGTTTGTCGTTCAATGACGAAGGTATCTTGACGGCAGTTTACTCGAATGGACAAGCTTCTGACCTGGCTCAGATCGCTCTTGCGAAGTTCGAGAATCCAGAAGCTCTTTTCAAAGTTGGTAACAACCGTTTGAAAGAATCTAGAGATTCTGGAACTGCTTCTCTGGGTGGACCGGGTGCAGCAGGACGCGGTAAATTGTTCGCAAAATCTCTTGAGAGATCAACAGTGGATTTGGCGACAGAATTCGTAAACATGATCCAAAATCAACGTGGTTTCCAAGCCAATGCGAAGACAATCACGACGACAGACGAACTTTTGAACGAGGTTATCCAACTTAAGAGATAATCCTTAGCTGAATAGACCTATTACGACCATGTCACAGGCTCCCTGACCAGGAGCCTGTTTTTATTTATACAGGGTCAAAGTTCTTACCGATGTGTCATAAAAGTAAATGAGAACTCCGTTTAACTTCCGTTTGGCAAGAACGTTTCATGGGGAGATCGGTTTCATCTATGCAATCAAGATGGAGTCCTCGATTAAAACTGTGTAATAAAGCCCTGTTTAGGAGTATTTATGAAATTTGCTCCTTTTGTTTAGAAACAAATCTGATATATCCTAGCCTCACAAATAACATGAACGTAACAAAGGTGACTCCAAATGAGATGCTTGGTAGTTGAAGACGATAACGAGATTGCAACGATCGTGAAGCAAGGCTTGGGTGAACTCGAAGGCGAAGTGGAAGTGGAATCCAACGGTCGCCGTGCGTATGAAAGAGCGTTAACGAATCATTACGATATTATTGTTTTGGATTTGATGCTGCCGGAGATGGATGGTTACACGTTTGCAAAATCTCTTCGTGAGAAAGAAGTGAACACACCTATTCTTATCCTCAGTGCACTACGTGAACTTGATGACCGTTTGAAAGGTCTTAGCATGGGTGGTGATGATTATCTCACGAAACCTTTTGCAATGGCGGAACTTCAGATCCGCGTGAAAAACCTTTTGAAGCGCGCGCAAAAAGCTTCCGAAGTGACTTCACTTGTATTCCAAGATTTGAAACTCAATCGTTTGAATCGTGAAGTGGTCCGTGCAGGTCGTAAGCTTGACCTTCAAGAACGGGAATTCGTTCTTTTGGATCTTTTCATGAGCAATCCCAATAAAATCATCGGAAAACAAACTATCCTAAAAGAAGTTTGGAATTATGATTTCGATCCGCAAACAAACGTGGTAGACGTATTAGTATGTCGTTTGCGAAACAAGTTAGAAAAAGATTTCCCTACACGCCTCATTTATACGGTTAGAGGTGTAGGATATGTTCTTAAGTCGTCTTAAGCCGACGCTCTTCCGAGTCAGCACTAAATTGACCCTCGCGTACTCTTTAGTGCTGATTCTAAGTTCAACTGTCATATTCAGCTTTCTTTATTTTCAGATCAGTCACGCTCTTCAAAATCAAGAGCGTGTCGTGCTTGAAGCCAAGGTCGAAGAGTACCGCAATCGCATCGAGATTCGTGGTCTTAAAGATTTTCAGGATTATTTTTCCAATATTCCGAATTATGACCGCGATGCGGTGATGCTGGTGACGGTGCTTTCTCCTCGTGGGGAGATGTTATTTTTTCATGAGCCTTTTCCTAACTTCAAAATTGATACGGAATCTCTGCGCATTGAGCTTTTAGGCCAAAGGTCACAAAAATTCGATTTCATTATGCCGGAACTTTATGGCGAGGATTCGGTTCTGATCTTCGGGCGCGTTCTGAAGGACGGCAATCGTCTCGTGGTAGCAAAGAGCACAGAGGGTTTAAATCTGCAACTGCGCAATTTGCAGAAAATATTCTGGTGGCTTCTTTTACCCGTGGCCCTGATTGGATTTCTTGGTGGTCTTTTCCTCTCTGCGAAGACTCTCAGTCCGGTACGTGAGCTTCTAACCTCGATGAAAAAGATCGAAAGCGGTTCTTTGTCGACACGAGTGCCAGTTGGCGGCAGTGATGACGAATTGGAAGAACTCAAAGTTCTTTCCAATAAAATGCTCGATAAGATTGAGGGATTGGTCAGTGGACTTAAAGAGGCCTTTGACCACTTGGCTCACGATATTAGAACTCCGGTGACACGCTTGCGCGGCCGGGCTGAGCTTGCTTTGCAGAGCGAAGGTGATGTGGAGTCCTATCGCGAGGCTTTACAAAGTTGCTATGAAAACTCGGATAAAATTCTCAATTTCTTGCAAGTTCTTACTGACATCACGGAAGCTGAGAATCGTAGTAAAAAGCTCAAGCTTGAAAAGAAATTTATCTCTGAACTTGTCCAAGAGATGATGAGTCTCTACGAAATGGCTTTCGAAGAAAAAAATATCAAGGTCATTCAAAAACTGGATACTCATGATTGGGCATTGGTTGATGCGCGGTTGATCAGCCGGGTAATCGCAAATCTGTTGGATAATGCGCACAAGTACACACCTTCAGGTGGTGAGGTCACGATTGAAACCATCAATCAGACCGAGAACGTGATTTTAAAAGTTACCGATACGGGCCCCGGTATTTCTCCTGATGAACATGCGATGATTTGGCAAAAACTTTATCGCAGTGATAAGAGTCGTTCCGAGTATGGAATGGGTTTGGGGTTGACCTTTGTGAAAGCGGTCGTCGAAGCCCATGATGGAAAAGTCTCTGTGCGCAGTCCTGTGAAGGATGGTCACGGAACTGAATTCGAAGTTCTTCTGCAGAAGATGTCTTAGGTGCGGTTTTGCTGGCTGGGAGGGCTGTGGGGAGTTCCGCTCCGTCAGACAAACTCGGCACCCTCCGCAGGAGGGCCCGCCTCGCCCTGCCTCGCCGCGCTTTGGTGCGACGTCGTGTCGGCGCGGAGGTCTGACTGCGCAGAACTCCCCACAGCCCTCCCAGCCAGCAAAACCGACAACGTTCAATGTATTTCCCTAAATTTGTCATGTGGTTAAAATATTGTCAGTTGAAGGCCGTGAGGTGCTTTTTATCAAGAAAACTTAGTTAGAAGCTTAGTTGTATATAGTAGCTCTGGGCGCAGATTACCCGAGTTATTTTGGTAATTCAGAATCCGCTCATAAAAACTCTCAAAGTCTTTGTTGGGGAATGATATCTGCACTTCGTGTTTTCATAAAATAAACAAAAGACAAAGGATCGACCGATGAAAATGAAAGCGATGGCCCTTTTGGGTTTGATGGTGATGTCCGTGACTGCCACGTCTGCGCTTGGGCAGGTTCGTGAGAAATCTTGCATGGAGCCTTGTACTTCTAAAAGAGATTTCCCTTATTACTCGCACACGACAACGGGATTGGACTATGGTTACGATCTTCGTATCAAGAAAAAATCTTTGAGAGGTGATGTGGATGTAAAACTCTCTCTTCTTAAAAATGGTGAAGAAATTCCCATGATTGCCGGTTCTTCTATTGAAATTTCTGATCGCGAATCTTTGGTGTTCATTCGTATCCTGAATGCGAAATACGACAAACAGTTTATGAAAGATCCAAATGTAGACACAAAATTGGAACTGAAATTTTCGATGGTCAGTGGTGACCGTGTTTTAGGATCTAAGGTGATTCCGTTTTCAACGGAAGCGATCAGTGATCAAGTTCTTGTGGATGAACCACGTGAATTTACGATTGAAGGTGAAGAGTCTTTCGCTCGCATTGAAACAGAGCTTATCGCGGCAGGTGGCATGAAGTGCCGTTGGAAGATCTTGCCTCCGGGAGTCATGTTCTGTGATGACGGTAGTGGCGGAAAATAGAACTTAGAATTGAAAAATAAATTTAAAACTCCGGAGTTGCGATTTCGGAGTTTTTTTATTTTTAAACACCAAGGTAAGCCTTACGAACTTCATCGTTATTGAGTAGGTTTTGTGCTGAGTCTTGCATGACAATACGACCTGTTTCTAAAACGTAAGCGCGGTGTGAAATCTTTAAAGCCATACGGGCATTCTGTTCTACCAACAGAACTGTCATGCCTTCTTTATTCAACTTTTTTACGATTTCAAAGATTTGTGCCACGATCAGTGGAGCTAATCCCAAAGACGGTTCATCCAGCAATAACAGTTTCGGTTTGCACATCAAAGCGCGACTGATCGCGAGCATCTGTTGCTCGCCACCGGAAAGAGTGCCCGCCATTTGTGTGATACGCTCTTTTAAGCGCGGGAAAAGCTCAAAACACATCTCAAGATCTTTTTTAATTTCGGCTTTGTCTGAGCGGGAGTAAGCGCCCATCTCTAGATTTTCATAGACGCTCATCTGAGGAAAAACACCGCGCCCCTCAGGAGATTGAGCGATTCCCAGTCCTACACGTTTGAATGTAGGAACGACGTTTAAATTTTGTCCGTTAAAAGAAATCTGACCGCTATTGGGAACAAGGCCCGAAATAGCTCGCAAGGTCGTTGTTTTGCCGGCACCGTTCGCGCCGATCAAAGAAACCACTTCACCTTCGTTCACGGTGAAGCTAATACCTTTCAAAGCCTGGATGGAACCATAGAAGACTTCAAGATTTTCAACTATCAAAAGGGGAGAGCTCATTCTTTCTCCTCAACGCCCAGGTAGGCCTCGATCACTTTTTGTGAGCTTTGAACTTTCTCTGGATTGCCTTCTTCGATTTTTACACCGTGATCCAGAACAATGATATTTTCGCAAATACCCATCACCAGTTTCATATCGTGTTCAATCAACAAAACGGTCAGATTGAATTGCTCGCGAATTTTTGCGATGGTTTCCATTAAATGGTGAGTCTCGGAGTGATTCATTCCGGCAGCAGGCTCATCCAAAAGAATAATTTTCGGATCTGTCGCCAGCGCACGCACGATCTCAAGCTTTCTTTGCTCTCCATAAGGAAGAGAGCTTGCGGGCTTGTGGGCCTTTTCATCTAAATGAAAGATTTTAAGCAGACTCATGGCTTTGTCTTGTAAAGCACCTTCGGCTTTCCTAAAGCGCGGTGTTTGCAAAAGAGTATCAACAAGTCCGTAGTGCATGTGCTGATGGCCCGCGATCAAAACATTGTCCAAAACAGTAAGGCCTTTAAAAAGACGGATGTTTTGAAAAGTTCTCGTCACACCACGATGGGAAATCTCATAAGGTTTAAGACCTTTCAAAGATTTTCCTTCAAGAGCGACGTCGCCCAGTGTGGGCGCATAAACGCCCGTGAGCATATTAAAGACCGTTGTTTTACCGGCGCCATTAGGTCCGATCAGACCCGCAAGCTGACCTTTTTTAATTTGGAATTCCAAGGAGTCGACGGCTTTAAGACCGCCAAACTGCATGGTGATCTTACGAGCTTCAAGCAGAACGTCGGACATATTTTCTCCAGACATCAGTGATTTCCAAGTCTCCGAAAAGACCTTTAGGACGTAAGATCATTACAAGCACCAAAGACAAAGAATAAATCACCATACGCAAATCAACACCTGTGATTTCCTGCAAAGGACGTAAAGCTTCCGGAAGAATGGTGATAAAGATCGCTGCCACAATAGAACCCGTCATAGATCCCATGCCGCCCAGAACGACCATGATCACGGCATTCACGCTTTGCAAGAATGTGAATGAGGATGGGCTGATAAAATTCGTAAAGTGAGAGAATAAAGAACCCGCAACACCGGCAAAGAAACTGGAAAGAACGAAGGCTCGCACTTTCATGCGAGTGGTGTTGATGCCCATGGCCTCAGCCGCAATTTCATCTTCGCGCACGCTTAAGAAGCCACGGCCATAAGTGGAGTGCATCACACGCCAGATTGTGAAGAAACAAATCACCAGCCACAAAGAAGCGAAAATAAACGAAAATAAGAAAGAGCTAAATCCAGGAATATTCGAGTAACCCCGAGGACCGCCCAGGAAGTCCATATTCAGTAAAGCCACACGAATGATTTCGCCAAAGCCCAAAGTCACGATGGCAAGATAGTCACCCTTCAAACGTAAAGAAGGCAGTCCCACAAGGAATCCCGCCGCTGCGGCAACCAAGCCCGCACCGAAAGCGTAAATAAAAAACTCAAGAGCTTGTACTGGAGGAGGTAAAATATCCCAATGAGTATTGGCGTAAGCGGAAAAATAAGCACCGATAGCCATAAATCCAGCGTGACCTAGCGAGAACTGTCCCGTGTAGCCATTCACCAAATTTAAACTCATAGAAAGAAGACAATTTACAAGAGCAAATAACAAGATCAGTTGAAAATAAGCATTAAGACCAAAATCTAAAACAAGTCCCAGAACAGACAGAGCGACAATGGCAAGAAGAGGAAACTTAAAAGCTTTCACCATTAGACTTTCTCCACCGTGTATTTGCCCAGAAGACCTGCAGGTTTAAAGATCAAAATCACAATCAAAATCCCGAAAGCCAAAGCGTCGCGATAAGTGCTTGAAAGATAGGCGACCACCATTTCTTCAGACAGACCCATGATCAAAGCACCTAAAACAGCGCCGCCGACATTGCCGATGCCGCCAAGAACCGCAGCTACGAAAGCCTTAAGGCCAATCATCATTCCCATCAACGGATCAATTTTTGGATATTTCATGCCGACAAGAACGCTGCCGACGCCTGCAAGGGAAGAACCCACGATAAATGTGAATGCAATAATACGGTCTGGATTTACACCGAGCAAACTGGCAACAGAAGCATTAGCACTCACGGCACGCATCGCCCGCCCGATTTTAGTTTTGAAAATGAGGAACTGCAAAGCGAGCATGGCAATCAAACTCACTATTAGAACTGTGACGTCGAAGGATTTCAACTCGACATCGCCGATATTGAATAGAACAAAATCCTTCATCACTTCTGGAAATACTTTTGGGTCGGCACCAAAAACAACTTGGCCCGCGTATTCCAAAAACAAGCTCACACCGATAGCGGTGATCAGAATATTTAATTTAGGAGCTTTGCGAAGGGGGCGATAAGCAAGACGTTCAATGGCAAGGCCCAGAAGACTGCAACAAACCATCGACACCAGAAGAAGAGTTACAAGAGTCGCAACACCGGGGCTGGCATCAATGCCGAAGAAGCGGGCGACATAGTAGGCAGCAAAAGCGCCCACCATGTAAACATCCGAGTGTGCGAAGTTGATCATTTTCAGGATTCCATACACCATCGTGTAGCCAAGGGCGATCAGTGCGTAAATAGAGCCAAGACTGATACCGTTGATGAGATGTTGAATGAAATCCTGCATGCACCGTCCTTATGGAGTGATCGTCGTGACGTACTTGCGGTTGTTTCCGTCCACTTGAATGATCACAGCACTTTTCACAGCATCGCGATTTTCATTCAAAGTGATTTTTCCGGTAACTCCGCCGAAATCTTTCGTCTTAGCTAGTTCATCACGAATGGCTTTGCCTGACAAGTCAGGAGCGCGCTCAATTGCAGCAACTAGGATTCTCGCGGCATCGTAACCCAAGGCTGCCAAAGCATCCGGAGTTTCGTTGTATTTCGCTTTGAACTTTTTGATGAACTCAGTGACAGCAGGGTCTGAAGACTCTGTTGTGTAGTGATTTGAGTAGTAGTTGCCGTTGATAGCTTCTTTCCCGATTTCAGAAAGTTTATCACTGTCCCAGCCATCGCCGCCCATCAGCGGAGCTTTTATACCCAATTGACGAGCTTGTTGAGCAATCAATCCCACTTCCGTGTAATAACCGGGGACATAGATGCCCTCAGGATTTTTAGAGCGGATTTGCGTTAATTGCGCTTTGAAGTCGATGTCTCCCGCTTGATAACTTAAGTCAGCAACGATTTCACCGCCACGTTTTTTGAATTCTGCAGCAAAAACGTCCGCAAGACCCACGCTGTAGTCATTTTTTACGTCGCGCAGGATCGCCGCTTTTTTCATTTTCAAATTTTCTGTGGCAAATTTCGCCATCACAAAACCTTGAAACGGATCAATAAAGCAAATGCGGAAAATATAATCTCCCGCTTTAGTCACATCCGGATTTGTGGAAGCTGGAGAAACAAATGGAACCTTGTTGGTTTGCGCAATTGGCGCTGCCGCTTTAGAGCGACCGCTGGCAACACCACCGATAATCGCAACAACTTTATTCTGAGTGATCAAACGAGTCGTCGCCGCCGCTGCTTCTTCGTTTTTCCCTTGGTCATCCAAAGTTACCAAGTTGATTTTTTTGCCTTTCACTCCGCCAGCTGCATTGATTTCATCTAGGGCCAAGCGCACGCCTTTATTTGAACTCAAACCAAAAGTAGCATCACTTCCAGTTAAGGAATCGTATTCACCGATAACGATTTCATTTTCTTTTTTTGTGCAGCCGGAAAGAAGCGGCAAGATCAAGAGCAGAGCTAAGAGTAGGCGTTTCATAAGACCTCATTTTCGAATGGAATATCCCATAGAATTCAAGCATCCAAATCTGAGGTCAAGATAAAAAGTCAGAGAGCTTCGAACGAAGCTCTACGTCGCAAGAATATTTGCTAAAGAGATCAGATCCAGTTGGGATTTTTTCTCGTGCTTAGTGACTAGATCCAGAGGAACCTGAATAAGACGTTCGCCCTCGGTACCAATCATGATGTCACAATATCCCTTTAAGAGAGAATCCACAGCGGCAGCACCCATGCGGCTGGCCAAAATACGATCTGCCGCCGTCGGAGAACCTCCACGCTGTTGATGTCCCAGAATACAAACTTTTGCATCCATACCGGATTTTTTGCGAATCGCGTCTGCCAAGTCGTAAGCGCGACCTGGCTTTTGACCTTCAGCGGTCACAAGAATACTACTGGTTTTTCCACGAGAAATACCATCTTTGATATGATCCAGAGCTTTTTCAACTGTCGTATTTCCCTCGGGTGTGAAGATTTCTTCGGCTCCACCGGCAAGTCCGACGTGCGAAGCAATAAATCCAGAATTTCTTCCCATCACTTCCACGATAAAAAGACGATCATGAGAAGCGGCCGTGTCACGAATTCTGTCGATGGCTTCAAGAGCCGTGTTCACCGCAGTATCAAAGCCGATGGTTTTGTCACTGCCATAGATATCATTGTCAATAGTGCCAGGAACACCGACGACGGGAATTTGATGTTCTTCCCACAGAGCATGAGCGCCGCGGAAAGAACCATCACCACCAATGCAGACAAGAGCATCAATGCCTGCGTCTTTCAGATGTTGCGCGGCTTTTGCGCGACCTTCAGGTTTCATGAACTCTGTTGAACGACCGGTTTTTAGAATCGTTCCGCCTCTTTGAATGATGTTTGCCATGTCACGAAGTTGCAGAGGCTGGATTTTGTTTTCGATCATCCCAACGTAGCCGTTGTGAACACCGTAAACTTCCAAATTTTGTGCAATACCCACGCGAACGACGGCACGAATAGCCGCATTCATTCCGGGAGCATCGCCACCACTCGTATAAACACCGATTCTCGTAATTTTTTTTGTAAATTGAGCCATAGAGAAAGGCTACCGGAGCTTTCGAGGATAGACAAAATAAAAAAGGCGCTCCCGAGGGAACGCCTTTTTAGGTTTTAATCGTTAAAAACGATTACTTAACCATTGATTTGAATTCTGCGCCAGCGCGGAATTTTGGAGCCCAAGCAGCTGGGATTTTGATTGCTTTACCAGTTTGTGGATTGCGACCAGTGCGAGCTTTACGCTTAGCTTTTGTGAATGTTCCGAAACCAACAAGTTTAACATCGTCGCCTTTTTTAACAGACTTTTTGATGTTTTCTACTGCGCAATCAAGGATTGCTTCAGCTTGAGCTTTAGAAACTTTTGTTTCAGCTGCGATTTTTTCGATGAGTTGTGCTTTGTTCATGTGAACTCCTCTTTCAGACACTTTTGTGTGTCTTGCGTTGTAATTAAAATCTTGATGATAACTCTTCGTCATCCAATGACAGCCCAATCAAAATTCAAAAACTAAATTTCGTCAATAGCAAAATGTGAAAACGACTCTGAGTGCGAGTTTCGCGCTGATTAATGTTCGTTGTCCGATGAATCGTCGTAGTCATCTTCAGAAGAAGTTAAAGAATCACTTGAAGAACCACTAGTGGGAATTCTGTAAGATTCGCTGGCCCACTCACCAAGATCGATGAGTCGACATCTCTCTGAACAGAAAGGTCGGAAAGGATTATCTACTGTGTACAAAGTCAAACGCCCACACTGTGGGCATTTGACCTGTCGAGCTTGAGGTTCGGTCATACTTTTAATTTTACGAACTCTTGCAACGAGTGCAAGACGCGGAGCTTAGCGACGTTTAAATTTTCCAGTCGCGATCTTCGTAGCCACGTTGTTATACGGGAAGTAAAGATCGTATGTGAAATAACCGTCGTTCAAAGTTCCTTGAAGAACTTGGATTTGGATCAATTTCAATCCGCCACCATTCCAGTAAGAACCTTGGGCTCTGATTTCAAAACCTTTACTATTGTTAATTAAACTGAACGTGTTTTGTTGATTCAAGTAAAGTGGATTGAACGCAATACCGCCACCAACCAAACCGATACTAATCGAATACTGGTACCAGTTCGGAGCAGGATAAGCCGTGAAGGACACAGCCGGTTTCAATGAAGAATCAATGCTGAATTCAACTTGGAATGATCCAGATACCCAGTTTTCACATTTGCCAAGACCACCATCCCAGCCCCAGACAAGTCTGTCACACACACCCATCGCTTGTTTCAAGAACTCTTTGAAAGCTTCTTGATTTACGATTTGCATATTACCGTTTTGAGTCGCGATATTCCAACCGTTGTTATAGAAATATCTGTTGTAGTCGTAGTAGCGCACTGTTCCTGTATTAGGAACAACGCCTGTGCCATTGACACATACATTTCCACTAGGAACTTGTCCCGCCGGGCACGTGATAATCGGTTGAGTAACAATTGTTTGTCCTCCGCCGTCGTCCTTCGCACAGCTGACCATCAACACGGCACTAAATGCCAAAAATGATGTAATAAGCCTCTTCATATAAACCTCTCTCGTTTTCTCGATAGACTTCTTCAGATAATCTGCAATTCAGGAGTCATGCCACGAAAGCCTTGCAGTCATACATGGATAAAATCAAATAGAGGCAGCCAAGACTGTTTAACGAATTTTAGAAGAGGCCAATTTGCGTCACTCCGAGAAAAGGTACCAGGTGCCTTTCCTCGAGGGAAAGTCTCAATATGAGACATTTTATGTCAGGGGCTTAGAATCATTTCAAAGGGTATCTATCACTCGCAAACTGTGATAATTTGTCCGCCGTTATGTCGTTTAAAAAAATTCTTCCCTACATTCTTGCCAGTCTTCTTCTGATTTTCCTTGTGGGAATGGTGCAGTCTCCGCGCAGTTTAATCAAAAGTAAATCCAGCAATCGCCAAGTGCATGCGCAATCCGAAAATAACGATTATTTTTATCTGCCCGTGGGCTCCGTCAATGTTTCTTCTCTGACGATGATCGACTATGCTTCCGTGATCGGCAAATTTATCACGCAAAACTACACACGCGTCCTCCAGCAAACAGGGCTTCCCCTCACGATTCCTTTTGAGTGGGAAAGTCCTTACTTCGCAGCTTTCGCGAAAAAGAATTCCGATTCTATGCAGATTTCAATCTGGGGAGGAATGGCTCGTGCGCCGGGTGCTACGCCAGGAGCTTTGACGGCGGTTCTTTGTCATGAACTTGGGCACATTCTTGGCGGCGAGCCTCTACAAACTATTCCCGGCGCGGATTGGGCTTCAGCAGAAGGGCAGTCTGATTTTTTTGCGGCTTCTCAATGTTTGCCGGATCTTCTTAAAAAATATCCGGATCTCATTACAAACATTGATCCACAAGTTGAAAAGCTTTGCGGTGAAAACAGGGATTGCGCAAGAACGATGCAGGCAGGTTTAGAGATGATGCGTCTTTTGCAGAAATATTCTTACCGTGACTATGTGCCTGTCAGTCTTGAAGTTTCAGAAAAGCCTGCAGCGGATTTAATTCGCAATAGCTATCCGTCGGATCAGTGCCGTATGGATACGTATGTGCAAGGTGCTCTTTGCCAGCTAGGAGGCTCGTGTCGAGCTCCGGTGTGCTGGTTTCCTGAAAAGTAAATAGAATCCCAAGAAAATAACACAGAGGCTGATCCAACTGGAAATCGAAAGTCCTAATGAAGGCCCACGGAAATCATCGCGGAGGGACTCCATCAATAGTCGGCCTGTTGCGTGCAGAATCATCCACAGAAAAAAGATACTTCCAGAATGTTTAAAATAAGAAATGCGTCTTTGCTCGCGCGGGATATTTTCCAATCCCAAAAGAATAAATAAAACACCCAGCTCCCAAAGAGCGGCGTAAGCTTGGGTCGGGTGTCTTCCGTCCACGGCCCAAGGCAACTCGCAATATCTTCCGTAACAACAGCCCGCTAGCAGGCAAGCTGTTCTTCCCGCCGCATAAGAAAAGGAAACAACGGGAGCAAAAAGATCCATGTAAGCTTCACAACTTTTGCGGGTTTTGAAAGTTAAAAAGAGCGCACTGAAAAAGCCGGCAAGCAAAGCTCCACCGTAAAAAACAAAACCGCCGTTCCAAAAATGGAGAATGCGCCAAGGGTCTTCACGATAGTAGTCGAAGTCTTCATAGAAGACATGAAACAATCGGCCGCCGATAAATCCCGCAATCATGATCACAAGACTTAGGTCCAGCGTGATCTTTCGGGAAAGTTGAAAGCGCGCTGTTCTTCGCACAAGCCAAAACAAACAAATGCAAACAGTCGCACTGAGGACAAAATAATAAGTCGGAATTTGTAAGGACGGCGAAATAACGATGACCGGGTACAAAGAACCTCCGTATACCGACGATAGACTTAATTTTCTTTTATTCCCCAAAATATTCAAGACGATTCTGGTCAACCCCTCACAACTAATTACATAATTGAAAGCATATGAAGTTGCATCCGGCTGAAATCGCCAAGGAAATTAAAGCTTTTTCTTTTTTTAAGTCTTTTAGCGAAGACCTTCTCCTCCAAGCATCGGCGATGATTCATACCGAATCATTTCCTGCTAACAGCTTCATTTTGCAAGAAGCAAAAAAGAATAGCTCTCTCTTTTTCCTGCGCTCGGGAAAAGTGGAGGTATCCTTAGCTGGAGAAGTGATTGCAACGTTAGAAACACCAGGAGAGGTTTTTGGAGAGATGAGTGTCATCACCTCCAATCTGACCTCCACAACGGTGAAAGCTCTCAGTCCGGTGGAATGTTTTGTGATTCGTTCCGAGGACTTTGCTCACGTTCATCCTAAAGATAAAGATCGTTTTCAAGCTCTGCTCTTTCAAATCTACTGCTTTATTCTTACCGAAAGATTGATGAGAACCAACGAAAAGGCCCGCCTTTTTGAAATTCTCAATCGCGAGCTTCACGAAGCGCAAAGTGCGATCGAAAAAAGCGGTGGTGGTAAGGTTCTCCTTGTAGAGCCTGATAAAAAACAACAGCTTCCGATTCGCATGGCTTTGGGCGGAACGGGCGTTCAACTCGATATCGCCAATGATTCTGAAATGGGACGCGCTTTCCTTGCAGAAAATAAATATGACATCGTTCTGTGCGAGGAAGCCTGTGTCGATATCCTTAAAGATGTGTACGACAATAAGTCTTCGCCTTACGCGGTTCTGCTGACAAGCAAAGACGTGCAGGGGAATTTGCAAATTTTAGAACGCAATCGTTTTGTCGATCATATTATCTCTCGCGATGCAGAAGATAAAAACGCCACGATTCGTTATGTGTTAACGGCGTTAAGTAAACTTCTTAATAAAGATCTCTTCGGTATCGAAAAATATCTTACGTGGGGCGTGGAAGTTCAGGCAAAAACGGTGAGTCACTCTGGCCAACGGGAAGAGTTGCGCGAAGAACTTTATAGTTACTTTAAAAAAATGGGAATTCGCAGCACTGTTTTAGACCGCGTGAATACCGTGGTCGAAGAGATGCTGATGAATGCGATTTATGATGCTCCGGTGGATTCTCAAGGGAAGTCCATCTTCAATCATATTTCTCGCAAGGAAGAAATTCAGTTGGACACTCACCAACAATCGCAACTTCGTTATGCCAGTGATGGTGTGCTTTTGGCGGTGTCAGTGAAAGATCCATTTGGATCATTGACAAAAAATATCATCATCGACTATTTGCTCAGTTGCTATAACGGCCAAGCCGGAAGCATGAATGGTAATAAGGGTGGAGCTGGACGTGGGTTGCACCAAATTATCGAGAACGCCGATTTGACGGTATTCAATGTTAAAAAAGGTGTGCGCACGGAAGTGATTTGTCTATTCAACGTGGATGGACAGAAAAAAGAAGCGCAGCCATCTTTCCATTACTTCTTCGTGTAAGTAAGAAAACCTACCAACATTTGACCAATCAGCACGCAGGGAACTGTGGGTAAAGTCGTGGATAACAAAGACACGACAAACCCCAAAAGGCTTCCCACAAAGGAAATCAGAAGAATTCGCTTCGTGTATGAATTTAAATTGGCACTGCGATGAGCCGCAAAACTTGTTGCGATAAACAGAGAACCAATTGTGTATAGATAGCCCATGCTTTGAATGGCCATGGTCGTTAAAAGCAAAGTGCCGATATCAAAAAGGCGGTTTTTTCCACTGCGATGAATCCAACTATGGTTCACAAGTTGAAAAGAGATCATCGAAAGTTTGCGCCAGTTTGAAAGGACAAAACCACCGAAAATAAGTCCAATCACAAGACAAGCCTGGGCTCCGCCATCGCTCATCACGGCAATATCGCCAAAATAAGAAGACGCCATATGTGATTCAAGTGAAGGTGTTAAGGAAGTTAAAAGATACGTCAGTGATAAAAAGAAAACAAAAAGAGTCAGATAAATATGATTGCGATCAGATCGAGTCTCAATCAATAGATCCGAAAGCAATAACGTCAGCCATCCCAAAGAAAGACCGATGATTAAATTCAATCCGTGATAGTCCGTTCCCAATAAAATATTAAGGGCGAGACCCAAAACGATTCCCAAAGAGGAACCTTGGCCCAAAACAAAAATCTGTGCGCTTTTTTCCCGTGCCGTCCACTGCGATCCAATCATGGCAAGAACAGCGGCCATAATAATACTTGAAGGCAAAGACCAGCGATAAATTTGCAAAAGCTCCAAGAAAGAACTCATCGAACCTCCAAGAAACGAACTTTGCCCCAATCTTGGATAAAGGCTCTGTGAGAAACGATGACTAAAGAACTTTCCGGATGGTCTTTCAAAAATTGCCCCAAAGCATCTTCCAGAATCTGAATGGATTCTTTATCAACGTGATTAAACGGTTCATCCAAAACCAAAAGGCGGGGCTTTTTCCCTAAGACAGCAGCCAGTAAAATTTTTTGGCGCTCGCCACCACTGGCGGTATTCCATTTCTTTTTTAGATCCAAACCTTTGAGTAAAGACAACGGGGCCTGATCTGTGGAATCCAGCATGTCTTGTAAAGTCAGAGGCAAATGAAAGTGCAGGTTTCCCAATTGTGGTAAATACTGAATGTCTTTATCCGGAATTAAGAAATGGAACTTTCCCTCGTAGTGCTTGTGCAGTCCCAAAAGAGTTTTTAGCAAAGTGCTTTTCCCGGCGCCGTTTTCTCCACGCAGAAAAAGCACTTCTCCGGCTTGAAGCTCGAAATTCACCGTGGGGGAAAGAAAATGTCCCTCACGGCTTTTGGCTCTTAGATTTTGAACTTCAAGAATTTGGCTCATGGAATAGATTTTACTAATAAGTTTTGCAGAGCTTCAATGTTCTTCGCATCTGTGCTGCCACTGCTCTGAACATAAGAAGGAACCACGACAACGGGAACTCCGGAAAGCTCCTGAAATCTTTCAAGAGTCTTGTGAGGAGCGGAAGGCGTTGCAAAGAGGACAGTCACTTTATTGTCTTTTGCCAGCTTCGCCACTTGAGCAATGCGGGCTGCTGACGGAGGCATTCCCGGTTTTTCTTCCAAAGAACCCACGGACTCCAATCCATAGGCGTTAAAGAAATAAGTAAATTCTTTGTGGTACTCCATGACCTTGGCTTTTTTTACTGTTTTCGCCAAACGACTTTGCAGGTCCGCCATCTTCTTTTTGAATGCATCATAATTTTTCTCGAACTCAGAGCTTTTGCCAGGCTCGGCTTGAGAAAGTGCACGTACAACCTCAGCACCGCTCTCGGCTAATTTTTCCGGAGACAAAACAAAGTGAGGATTTCCGTGAGCATGAACATCACCCAAAGAGCGATCAATCACACCAACAGGAACGTCCAGGGCCTTAACACTTTTGCCGAGCACGCAAGAACCTGGGGCTCCGTCTTGAACCTTGGCATTTCCTGATTTGCTTAAAACTTTCGGAAGCCAGCCAATTTCTAAATCCAAACCGACAGAGCAAACCACGTCGGCACGATTGACCTTAAGAATAAAATCGGGACGGGCTTCCGCATAGTGAGGATCTTCCGAACCACGCAAAAGAGTTTGCACTTCCACTTGATCGCCACCAATGGCTTGCACCACTTCCGCGATATCAGGCTGTGTCGCCACGACTTTGATTTTTGCAGCTGCTGAAACCGAAGCTAAAAAAAGAACGGAAAGAATAAATTTATTCACACATCACCTCTAGAAAGAATGCGCGGGGTGCGCACCCAAGATGGAAACAAGTTGGAATTCAATTTTCTGATTCAAAGTGTCCGATTCGCCTTGGTATGTTTGCACATCATAACCGTAAGCGACACGGAACAAAGTGAACTCACTGTGTTTGTAAGTTAGTGTCGGCACGAATCCATAGTCCAAGTTGTCCTGTTTAGAGCCGTCGGATTGGAATGTTCTTGAGAGTTCTGAAAATAAATCCACGCGAAGGCCTGCATAAAGTTGCTCAGTCAGTGACACTTGCGGGAAAATATAAGCTCCAATTTCTTCTGCGGTCTCAGTTTCTGGAGCGCTTTGATTGCGATACCAGATTTCAGATTGCAGCAAGAAGCTTAAAGTTTTGCCTTCCATTTTCTTAAAGACGAAATCCAAACCGTAAAGCTGAGTTTGCACTCCGGCAGCATCTGTTCTGCCCAGGTAGTTCGCACCCCATTGAAGGGCGCCGGCCTCTCCGAAATCGATAAAGTTCACAGGGTGAATATAGTGAGTAGGAACACGCGGTTTCTCTCCAGCATCATGGGCGTGTCCAAAAGTATAACCATTCGTAACACCGACCGTGATATCCCAGTAAGAATCCAGAGGTAAAAGAGTCGAAAATTCTCCACCCGAATCGGCAACACCTTCATCGCCAAAGAATTCTTCTTGTACGCGGGGAGCAGAAGTAAAGGCCCAGTCATGTTGATGGAACTGATTAAGGCGTCCTACACCTAAAAAGAATTTTCCGACCTTAAAACGAGAAGAAGGGATCAACTTGCTTGAGCCCAAATATGCTTCATGCACTTCAAGAGCAAATTCACCTTCTTCATTGTGGGCAGCCACATTGAGAGTGGCATCAAAAGTTGGGTCCAAGGGGCCAAAGAAAATAAGTTCTGCGGAACGCACATCCAATTTATTTTCTTCAGAGTTTTCAAAATTAAAAGGAGCCGTGATGTCGATAGCGGCTGATGTTTGAATATTTTGAAGAATGTTTTGCGCTTGTGCTTGCAAACATCCGATCAAAACAAAAAGTGAAACAAGAAACTGTGTCGTTTTCATTAGTGGGCGTCCTGTGGTGATGAAAGGGTTGCTTTGTGAAGTTGTGCTTTATCCAGTTTGATTCCCCAAGAACGTCCAAACCCGTTTCCAGGGCTGTTATCGTAATTGAGATCCAGGCTGTCTTCAGCACTATTGTATAAAGTATTTCGGTGATTTAAAGAGGAGTTCTTAGATCCACTCCAAATCATAATATGCGCAGGTCGTTCGTTGTTGTGAATGTCGATTGTCATGGGCACGGTCTGTGAGGCATCGACACTCTCAAAACGGGGGCTCCAGTCTTGCACAATTCCCTGTGCCGTCGCGAAAACTTTCAAAGAGTTTTGAACGCGCGCAAACTGAATCGAAACTCCGTTGTGTAAGTCCGAATTCGCAAAAGTATAAAGCGTAACACTTCCGCCCTCTTCTAGATCAAAAGACACTTCAAAATTTGCACCCGTCGCTACAGCAGTAATAGATTCGGCCATCACACGGCGACCGTCACTCAATTCACGATAAGGGACATTACCGTCTTTATCGGGATTGTGTCCTCCACCACAAGCGGTAAGAAGAACGAGGAGTGCGGCTCCAAGAATTGTTCTCATCATACAAATTCCTCTTAGAACTTCGGCTCTTGAGGACCTGGGTTGCGGCTGCGATGACAATCAATATGAATGCCATCATGGATATGACACATAAAATGAGATTGGACTTTTCCCGTTGCAGCCTCATGAGTGAATGAGGTGTGAATCATGTCACTATATTGCCACATCTTCACAGCCGTGATTTTTTCAACGGGAGCAATTTTTCTTTCAAAGGTATCTAAAGCACTCACCAAGGATTCTAAAAAAGCATCAACTTGAAAAGTAAGAGCATCCGTGGGTGCGGCAACAGTTCCTAACTCCGCAGCATCGTGGCAGTGTGCTTCATCCGCTCCGCCGTGAGAATGGAAGTGGCAGTCATAACCGGAAATGCGACCCGTATTATTTTGATCAATATAAAGAATTTTTGCAGAAGCTTCGTCATCCGCCTTTAAAGTTTCAAACCCCCAGAGCTGGCCGATCTGTCCGTCTTCAAACATTTCTAAAGAGGTGGCGGTTGCGAGGGTCACTCTTGATTTCGTTAAAATAGAATGATCGTCGGAATGATCATGTTCATGAGAAAAAGCCGGAACGGCAAACGCGACAATAGCAACCAAGATTAGGTTCTTCATAATGCTCCTCCATTAAAACGCTTCTAGCACCCCGATTTTTTAAATGCAAGTAATTTGCATTTAAAAAATGCAGCGAATGGTTGCATATAAGAGAGACTTGTTGCGGCAAAAGGGCCCCTCAGCTATGAAGGACCCATGCCAGGACTCATTCGGTTTCGTTGGATTGCTATTGCTTGTTTGATTTTGGGGATTCTGCCTCTTTTAAGATGGGGCTACCTGCAAACTCGTGATGTTCCGTATTTCATTGCGGTGTTGGCGTTGCTTGCGACCTTCAATGTTTTAGCGCAGGGTCTATGGCCTCGGGAGGAGGCGGCTCGGCAAAAGCATGTTTTGGTGAATTTGTGGATCGACCTTCTGGCAGCGGTAGGTCTTCTCTTTGTCAGTGGTTCTGCGAATAATCCCTTCATCAGCATACTTTGCATCCACTCTTTTTTAGGCGGAATGCTTTTACGTCAGCGAGCTTCTTATCTTTTTGGGGTCACAGTTCTGGTCCTCTTAGGCCTTTTACAATTTGAAACTTATCTTGATGCACGTATCACGATCGGCACCGATACTTCTGAAGTGCTTTTAAGTTTTCTATCGCAATGGGTTTTGATCACGGCGTCCTGGTTTGTCAGTCATTACTTCTCGGGTCTTCTGCATAAAAATGAGCAGCGCATTCGCCTTTTGCAAGATCGCCAGCATCAAGCCGACCGTCTGAAATCCCTGGGTGCACTGACGGCAGGATTTTCTCATCAACTTGCTACTCCGATGAACTCTTTAAAGCTGCGTATGGAGCGGGGTTTGCGCAAACTCATAAATGCGGAACCTTCCGCCCAAGAAGAATTTGAAAAAGCGCAAAGTTCTTTAGAAGAATGTGTGCGTGTCTTTAAACACATGGCCTCAGTCTTCTCCCGGTCTTCTCAAGCAGAACTGCAAAGAGTGGAATTCGAAAACCTGGCAGCGGATCTTTTGAAAGTCTGGGAAAAAGAAAACGAGCCGGTGTTAGTTGAAAAACATTTTATGACGGAGCCTTTGCCTTGCCGCCTGCAAGTGCTCGCGTTCTCGCAAACCTTCTTTGATCTTTTGGACAATGCCTATGAGGCTTCACCGGAAGGATCTACAATTTATGTTCGTCTTTTCAAACAGGGATCGTGGATTGTTTTGGAAGTGACCGATCGCGGGGAGGGCCTCTCTGAAGAAATTCTTTCTCGCTTAGGAGAACCCTTTGTGACGAGCAAAGCGGCCGGCAATGGTTTGGGACTTTACTCCGCATCGATGATGGCCCAAGCCGCCGGCGGAGAATTTAAAATCTTCAATAATACTTCAGGACGAGGTGCCACAGCACAAATTCGTCTGCCACTGGAGGAGTTATGATCGAGATTAAAGGAAAAAGACTTCTACTTGTTGAAGACGATCAAGGTCTTCGCGAAGTTTTAACGGAAGAACTGCAAGAGCGAGGCATGATTGTGACCGCTTTTGCACAAACACCTTCTATAAGTTCCGTGCAAAACCCCGAGTGGGCTTTGCTCGACTTGCGTGTTGGTTCGGAAAACAGTTTGGATTTCTTAAAGGAACTCAAGGCCCGCTTTCCTCAGGTGAAGGTCGTGATGATGAGTGGATTTGGCAGTGTGGCCTCTGCGGTGAAAGCCATGCAGTTGGGCGCCCACAACTTTATCAGCAAGCCTGTGACTCCCGACATGATTCTAAAAGCTTTCACGGATCAAAGTGTCGGCGAAGAAGTGCCCGATCAAGAGATCTCGCTCGCGCGCATGGAACGCGAATATATTGATTATATTTTGCAGAACTCTGACGGCAATATAACTCAAGCGGCGAAGAAGCTTGGTTTGCATCGCCAAAGCTTGCAGCGCAAACTTCGTAAAAATATCCCGAATAAATAAGTTCGCGAGACAAATAAAAAAGGCGCCTATGTCGCGCCTTGTTCTTTTTCTTTCTTTTTATTTTCCATGAACATCAAAAGAAGCAAGAGTCCGACTCCGCCCACGATAGCCATGTCGGCGATGTTGAAAGCAGGCCAGCTCCAACGGTTGTAAAGATGGAAATCCAAGAAGTCGATCACGTAGCGGAAGCGCAAACGGTCGATGTAGTTACCAATCGCTCCACCAAAAATGCTCGCCAAAGCGATGATCTGTTTCGTGTCGTCGTCTTTCACTCCGCGCAAGATGCCCAGGATAATAACCAAAGCAATCGGTGGCATAGATAAGAAGAACAACTCACGGAATGAGGGATGGCTTTCCGCCAAGAATCCAAATGCTGCACCAAAGTTTCTAACATAAGTCAGATTAAAGAAATTCGGGATCACGCTCACAGATTCGCCCAAGTGGAAATGCGTGTGAACGTAGATTTTCACCACTTGATCTAGGGCTACGAGGATGCCGGAAATAAGGACAAGCCAGATGTATTTTTTCTTCATAGAAAAGGAATATAGACTACTTTTTATATTAATTTAAGTGATTTCCGGCAGATACCTGCGGGAGCGCTACTTCAGGAGCCCTTTTGAACGGCTATAACCGATTTTAATGAGCATACGAAGAGCCTCAAGGTCCGAACTGAGGTTGAACTCCTCTTTGACTTCGCGAATCATACCCTGACTGCAAGGATCTAATAGCTCAAAAACTTCCGGGTTGCGAGTCGTCGCTGTGACCGTTTTTTCAGTATAAGAAACCTGCGTTTGCGTCGGAGGAGGTGGGGGAGCTACAACCGCTGTCACCGGAACAGCCTGTTGCACAACCGTTGCTACAGGTGGAATAGAAGCTGCCACTGTTTGGGGGCGATCCAACTCACCCATGATGCCGGCCAAACTTCTCAATTCGTTTTTGAAATTTTGAATGCTCGGTCTTTCAAGAACACTGTCACCATCGCGAGTCGCTTTGAGATACAAACTTACTAAGATATCTGGAGTGGTTGCCATTTCCTTGATCGAAGAGTTTTGCACCATGAGCCACTGATAGGCTTTGAGCAAAGTATCTTTCGTATAAGCCTGTGGCGGCAACGGGTTCATGGTCATTAAACAAGATCTCCAGACGTGAGGGGACTGAAACTACAGATTCAATGACAACGAGTCAACGAGCACTCTTCAACAAATCCAAACAATTTGCTGCTCAAAAAACGTGCATCTCTAGATAGAGGGCCTTATAGCGTATTACAAAACTAGAGGCGTCGCAGAAATTGAAAAAAAGAGAAAGAGTTTTTCTTGATTTTTTCTGATCGCATTTCAAGAGACGAATCTTGTTCCACAAAAATTTTGGAATCCAGAAATAATGTCACAATATCGGTTACAGATTTCTCATCGCTTTTCTACTTTAAAGGAAGAGTCATCATGATATCCGTGGCATAAGTTCCATCTTCTAAAAGATAAGCCCCAGGATAACGTCCGACTTCTTTGAATCCTTTTTTCAGATAGAGTTTATGGGCACTGATATTGGGCTCCATCACATTGAGTTCCAAGAGGGTAAGGCCCTCGACACTTTTGCACACTTCGATCAATTTTTGGAGAACGGCCTCTCCCAGTCCCTGACCGCGAAGGTCGTGATGAACCGACATGCCAAAGGCCGCTCTGTGAAATCTCTTTTTATCTTTAAAAGACCTAAAATCAGCGATGGAAACAATGCGGCCTTGATATTCACCAATAACAAGAGCATTGCGAGGGTCTTGATTGGCGTCTTGAATCCATTTTTCCTGGTCTGCGACGGTTTTACTTTTAAGAGATTCAGGAGTACTCAAAATGTACTGAGCTGTAGGAAAAATCTCCGTCAAAGCTTTTAAAAGAGCTGTCGCCTCAGAGATCTCTGCATGGCGCAGAAGAACTTCCTGACCGTTTTTGAGAGTTACTTTGGATGGTTGAAAAAGCGCCATAGACACCTCGCCGAACGTGCTTATTAACAATGACATAGGGGCCATTCATTTGGCACTCTCTATTTTTTGAGGTGACGAACAAATAAGGCGTTATCTAAAATTTCCTAGAGGTGAGCTTATGAAGGACAAAATTCAGAACGTCAGTCGCGGGCTTAAAAATCTTCATCGCCGCTTTTTAGAACTAGAAAGACTGGCCGCCGAAAAGCATTTCGAGCGCAGAATCTCTCCCTTTGATTTTCTGCAAATCCTCACACACGACAAAAACTTTAAGTGGCTGCAGCCGTTTTCGGCCCTGATCGCTGAAATTGACGCCTTCGTCGAAGAGCCTGAAAGCATCGTACCCGCAGACCTCGTGTGCATTAAAGACCAAGTCGACTTTGTTCTGCGAAAATCAGAACCCCACGCCATGATTTACGACCGCTACCAAAATCACATCAGCCAAGACCCCGAATTCGTGATGATGCACGCAAACTTAAACGAAGCCCTAAGTCAGCTTAAGTAAGGCACCAAAAATAAAAAACCCACAACTCGTTAAAGCTGTGGGTTTCGATATTCTATTCTTTTTTTGAAAAACTAGTTCACGTAGTCTTTCGCGTTGATGCCGTACTTTTCGATCTTACGAAGAAGGGTTTTCTTCGGAATATTCGCGTGAAGGGCTGTTTGATTGATGCGACCACGGAATGTCTTAAGAGCTTTGATGATAAATTCTTTTTCAAAAGCTTCTTTCTGAGCATTGAAATCAAGACTCTCATTACCTGTAAACGGAACCATTTCTTCTCCGTCCAAGTCGTCAGAATCAGAACCCATGTCAGAATCATCGTCATCACTCAAGCTTGCGTGAGCTTGGATTGCAGAACCCAGTCCCGCTGATGCAACATTCTGGGCGGTTTCCATCACCGGAACATCAATCAAGTTCACACCCGTTGCGATCAACAAAGACTCAGGCAAAGATGCGATGGTGATGATGTTTGACATCTCAAGAACGAAAGCGTGTTCGATCACGTTTTCAAGTTCACGGATGTTACCTGGCCAAGAATGCTTTTTAAGAACAGCCATGGCATCGGGAGCGATACCATTGATACGTTTACCGTGAGCTTGGTTGAATTTCTTAATAAAGATATTCACCATGTGTTCCATATCGTCTTTACGCTCAGCCAATGCCGGCAAGAAGATAGGTACCACGTTCAAACGATAGAAAAGATCTTCACGGAAAGAACCCGCTTTGATCATATCTTCCAAAGGACGGTTTGTCGCCGCGATAATACGAACATTTGTTGGAAATTCGCGGTTAGAACCGACAGGAGTGAACACTTTCTCTTGAAGAACACGAAGAATCTTAACTTGCATAAGCTGTGGCATATCGCCGACTTCATCCAAGAAAAGAGTTCCGCCTTCAGCAAATTGGAATTTACCAATCTTGCGTTGATCGGCCCCTGTGAAAGAACCTTTTTCGTGACCGAAAAGTTCTGACTCAAACAAGTTTTCAGGAATGGCAGAGCAGTTGATAGCTACGAATTTCTCGTCTTTACGAGCCGAGTTGTAGTGAATTGCTTTTGCCACAAGTTCTTTACCAGTTCCTGAAGCACCACGAATCAATACAGGAGTTTCAACTTTTGCAAGGCGGTGAATGATGTTGAAGACCTTCTGCATTTGTGAAGTGTGACCGATGATTTTGCGACCGGCTTCCACCATCACAGGAGCTGACGCTGCGATATTAGAAATCAAGTTGTGAGCATTTACGGCTTTGTCGATAAGCTGCAAAAGATCTTCGCTGCTCATGGGCTTTTGGAGGTAGTTGTAAGCGCCATCTTTCACAGCCTGAATCGCATCATTCAATGTCGCGTGAGCGGTCATGATGATAACGATAATGCCTGGATCGAATTCTTTGATTTGGCGAAGAGCTTCAAGCCCGTTCATGCGAGGCATGTCGACGTCAAGAATAACGACATCATATTTCTTCTCGCTGCCTTTCACTTTCTCCATGGCGTTGACGCCATCGAAAGCTTCATCAACTTCGAAACGTTGTGTGACCGCGAGTGCCGATTTGACGGACAATCTTAAGCCCTGATCGTCATCAACAACCAAAACCTTAAGCATGTGTACCCCCTTGCTCGATTGGTAGTTCTACCGTAAAAGTCGATCCATTACCATGGGAAGATTCTACAAAAATACGTCCCCGGTGAAGTTCCGTAAAATATTTAGCCAAATACAGTCCCAAGCCCGAACCTTTGATAGGTGAACTCTTGGCGTTTTTAGAGCGGAAAAACTTCATAAAGATATTCTGAAGCTCATCGGAAGGGATGCCAGGCCCTTGATCGGCCACCTGAACCACAACCTTCGTGGAGGTTTCTTCGCTCGACACCATGATTTTCGTGTCTTCCGGACTGTACTTGATCGCGTTCTCGACAAGATTTGAGAAGACCTGCTTCATCAAATCCGCATCCACAGGAACCGGAAACATAGGTTCCAATTCAGAGACGATTTGAATGCGTTTTACCTTCGCCAAGAACTCATGCTTGCGAATGACTTCTTGAAGAAGATTATTGATGTCCTTGCTTTGCAAATGAAGCTGAACACCCTGGCTCTCAATCTTACCGTAATTTAATATCGCATTGATGAACTTCAAAAGATCATCGGAAGAGTGCTTGATTGTATCGACAGCTTCACGCTGTTGTGCGCTCAGCTGAACATTGTCAGACAGAATCATGTCCGTCATTCCTTGAATACGCGCAATCGGCGTCTTCAGATCATGAGACATCATGGAAATGAAATTCGTTTTAAGCTCTTCCACTTGGCTTAAGAGTTTATTCTTCTGATAGTATTCCCAGCTGCGACGATTCTCGACGATCAAACGATATGGGATAAAGAAATAATAGCAGAGGAAAATCGTAAGAAGGGGAGCCGCCATTGGCAACCACCAACCTGCGAGCCAGTATCCAAGGGCGCTGAAAAGAATAAAACCTGCTAGAGTTCCACCCAAAATCATCAGACCGCGCGTCGGCTTCATCGTCAAAACCACGTGAGTCGTTAAGATCGAAGCTAAGAGAATGAAAATCCAGTTGATATACTTGTGAGCCTTCATGGGGCCCGAGTTGCGAATCAATGTATCAATTGTGTTCGCCTGCAGTTCGATGCGAGTCATCGCTGTGACTTCACGGCTGAAAGGGCTTAGAATGTATTCACCCTCATCAAGGCCCAAGTCTGTTCCGATCAAAACGATTTTATTTTTAAAGCGAGAAGCATCGACACGTCCATTGAGGACGTCTTCAAAAGAAGAGGACGGATAAGTTTTAGCTCTGTGAAAATCAATATACGCCTGATCCGTTCCGTAGAAATCAAAGTGACCGCGAACTTTATCGACGCTTTTAATTTCAGGGTTAAAAAGACTGGCCAGTTGCACAGGCAACAACGAGCGTCCTTGGTAAGTTAGGATCATACGACGGGTCACGCCGTCTTTGGCGAAATTAACTAAGTCCGTTGTTTTCGGAGCTGGTGAAAGAGTGATCTTTTCAAGAGGATCCGCGAGAGAAAGTTGTTTCTCTTCGCCTTTTAAGGCTGTCGAACGACCTGCAACGTACACATTTGTATTTTCAACGATGCTTGATTCCCAGTCGTTTTTTTCATCAGTCGTGCCCGGTGTTTCGCTAATGTTGAAATCATAGACAACAGCTTTAGCACCCTCAGCGACAAGACCACGCAGTAAAGTGTCTTGTTCTTGGGCTGAAGGGAAGCCTTTAAAAAGCTGAACTGTTTGCGGAGACACGTAAATGAGTTCGATATTCCCCGATGTCGGGTTTAATATTTTTGTACGAACTCTTAAGTCATAGAGGAAAGATTCAAGGTAATCGAGATTGGTCTGTGCGATGAAAAAAGAAATCCCCAGTGCGAAGGCAATTCGCAACGCGAGCGCTTTATAGTCTCCTCTTTTTGGGGAGGAGGATGTCTCTTCAGGGGAGGGAGGAAGAGTCATAATCTCATTTTCTTTAAAAATTAATAGTTACTAACGAACAGGAATGCAGCCTTGGTCTCCACCAGTGCCGGGCCCAATCATCTGAGTTGACGGAGTTGTCGTGGGCTTCAGAGGTTTAATTTTCTTAATGTGCGTTTGCTTTTTCATATCGTCCTCTTTAGCAGGAAACCCTGCTCATTTTATAATATAACAATGTCGTTGCAATCAAGCCGCGAGTGCGAAAACAAAACTGACCGTCTTTTTGGTGCTTGTTTCCTGTGCTCTGCTTGTGAATAAACATACAGCCGCCGCCGCAAAGGAAACGAGCCCAGCAGCTTTGGCAGTTGTTCTTTTCAATTAAAGGCGCTTGGTATTCAGCCAGACGCTCCTCATTCAATTGAGTCCCTTGACCCACTTGTTCATCTTTATTTCCAACTTCCCAGGGGCACGTGAACAGATTGTTTCTCGCGTCCACCATCAGGAATGATTTGCCAGCTCCGCAGTAGTTTTCAGTTTGTTGCTGGTTGTCCAGAGCTGAAAAATACTGATCAAAGATTCCAATTTTACGAAGTTCCGGTTCGCCCCCAGAGGCATAGGCCACGGCCGCAATGGAGTTCATTTGTTCAAGGAACTCCTTGTTGCTGGCGTCGTCGTTTTCTTCCACAGAATAAGTGAACTCATAACGATCTACTTTGAGAGTGCGATAGAAGTTATAAGCACTGATAAGATCGAGATTCTCGCGATTGAAAACACCGTGAACTGTTAAAAGACCCAAAGAGTGTCTGTTGTCGGCAAGCTTGCGAAGGCCATCAACAACCAAAGACGTGCTGCTAGAGCCATCTTTCGTCGGACGAGCTTTATCGTTGATCTCTGCCGGACCATCAAGGCTCACAGTGACGTTGGCTTTGATGCTCTTAAGAACATTCAAAGTTTTTTCGTTGATCAAAGTTCCATTCGTTACGATTGAAAAACCGGCTTGGATGTTTCTTCCTGCCGTCATCAAACGAACGTAGTTGCCGATCTCTTGAATGCCGTCTGGATACAAAAGAGGCTCGCCACCCAAGAAAGTGATTTTAAAACGGCTGCCTTCCGGAAGACGTTCAATAAAGAACTTCAATTGCGGAAGAGTTTTCTCAACATTGATCTTTGTTTGCGCAGCACCGTAAGTTCCGTCGCCACCGGCTGCGCAGTAAGTGCATTTCAAATTGCAGATTTGCGTGACGTTGATGGTGAGGCTGCGGATGCCTGGTTGCAACTTTCCTGACTTCACTTCGGGGCTGTTTTCTTGCTCCCATAAAGCCAGTTCTTCAGAAGTTTCGGACGTTTGCAAAGTCTGCTGCATGTCGTTCCAAGTCTCTTCAGAAATTTCAGCGACTTCCAAATTACGGGCGTGGAAAGCCAAGGGAGCTCCTTGGTTCCATTTGAATGCCACAATGTCTTTGTAACGTCGTTGTTCCATACCGCATGGGGGAGCTGCAATAAGCGTTCCATAATGAGACACCCGAATGATCCTATAAATTCAAGTAAAATCAATATGTTATAAGTGTGGAGGGTGGTGTATTTTTGCCCTGAAAAATGAGGGGATGGGGGCAAAAGGAAACTATTTCATGACTGTCAATTGTCTGGGGAGGGTTCGGACTTCGGACACTGGGTCCCATGAAATCTATTTTAGGAGGTCCCGCACGACTTTGTCCCTTTGCAAGAAGTCCTCTCATTGTCCGTAAAAATGCGGGCATAACTGGAGGCATTCATGAAAAATAAAACACTGCTTTTGGGATTTTTATTTACATCCCTTTTAAGCAAACCCGTCTTGGCGGTTCCGTTGTTTGGGGAGACAGCGGGAACAATCAAAAACGGAATTTTAACTTTGTACCGCGATCACGCAAATCCCAACAAAGTTTATTTCTTCCCGAACTCAACACGTTTTTCGGCTGATAACAGCGGCGTTCCTCTTTTCAATTTTGTGTATTGGGGGCTTGAAAATCCGTCATCTGGCGGAGCCTACATGACGATGACGACTCACTTATCTTCAGACACGGATCAACAAAAGGCCCTTGATACTTACATCAGCGAACATCCTGAGGTGGAAGTGGCGGTGCTGCCAATCAAATCATCGACGATCGGTTTGCAAACGACGGCGACGGGAGCAGCGCCACTGACGGATCTTTTTAAAGAATTTAATTTTGCTCAACACGGCGGCCGCGCTGAAGACGAAATTGGAGTCAACGCGGTGTTGACGGGTGTCGGAGCGAAGGCCTTTAAGGCTCTGCTTACAAAATCCGTGGGCAGCGCTCTTCTGAAAATGGACTATTGCTACAAAGTGCAGGGATTTGGTCCGAACATGGACGCTTCAATTTCGGTGAATATGAAGCGTGTGTATGAATATTTCCAAGCTTCGCATTCCGGTGGCTGGGGATGGTTCAGTTGGAGCATTCAAGCTGTTGTTGAAAAACTTCACGCGGAAAGAGCAATTCAAATCACAATGAACGGGGGCGACGCCAAAGAATGGGAGTACTTGCAAAAGATTTCTGAAACGATCACTGCTCGTATGTTCGTTCCAGAATTGGCAGCAACACCCATCACAGTTGCAGCTCCCAGCAATCGCCTATTCCGTTTCGGTGGAGGTGCAGTTCGAAAAGAAGAATTGCAAACAGAAACTTGGAATTGGAAACGCACGGATTTGGAAGAGCGTGATTTCTGTACTGCGATCGTGATCAAAGATCTTGATAAATATCGCGACCGTCTTGTGATCTCTGCGGATTAATTTTTAGAAGGACATAATTATGAAAAAGTATTTCGTTTTATTGCTTACGTTGGTTGGATCGTGGGCTTCGGCTGCGGTCCACGAAGTGAACGACTATGAAAAAACAGTCTACTATTCAATCACTCCGTATTTGGAGTTGGACGTGATGGATCTTGATGATGATGGAGGGATTTTAAGTCTGTCTTTAACTTACGAAGGCGAACTTGCTCGTCAAGAGACGGAAAAAGTAAAGTCGGCCTATCCGGGTTATAAGTTGACGTTGCTTACAGCTCAGGTCACAGGAGCTCCTTTGAAAGTCGAAATTCCTTTGGCCGGAATTTCTGAAGAGACGGTTTTACGTCAAGGTCAGACGGGTCCTTATTTGAATTTGCAACTCAGTCTTAAAAAAGATCAAGTCGCGAAACTCAAAGCATTGGCAAAAAAAGGGGACTTCTTGAATTCGGAAATTCCAGTTCAGGTAAGTTATAGTTCAAATTCTGTTTTGGAAAGTTTTGAAGAATCTGTGACATGTTCGGAGCTCAAAATCGGTCGAGTCGAAGATTTGATTCTAGGTCTTTCTCGAATGAAACAACCGGCGACGATGCGCTTTGATCAGACATTTCTGTCTTACAAAAAGGACTTGCTGAAAAAATGTTTTGAAACGGATGCCAGTTCGGTCAGGTCATTTAAAGATGTGTTGAATCTTGCAGTGAAGTCTCGCGCTGAGTCTGTCGTTGTTAAAGGTGTTCACCAGGATAGACAAGATCATACTGTTAAATTCAATTTGGTTCCGGTTCTGAAAGTTCAAATTAACTAGGAATTTTTATGAAAAAAATCATGTGGCTATTTCCATTGTTTCTCGCGGCTTGTGGTGGGGGAGGTTCTTCTGGAACTTCTCCAGCCGGTCCATCGGTTCCGGGGCCTCGAGTTGACAATAGGGCTTGTGACGAAGTGAAACTTTTAGGGCGCATGTATTCTGGGACGCCGGCGACTGTTTATGTGAAAACTCTGATTTTAGCAATGGAGACATTTGCATCTCAGTGTTCGCCACAAGAGGCCGCTGCCGTTTTGGATAAAGACTTTAACATTGAATGTGACCACGTCTGTGTGGTTAAGGAAAAGTAAAATGAAAAATATTATTGCAATGGCTTTTGTTATGATGGCGACATCAAGTGCACTGGCGATTCCGGTGGTGAATGAAAACGTCGCAAATAGTGGTGTTATGACGATTTATCCGGATCATCAAGATCCCCATAGATACTATGTGGCTCCGAATGTTGTGATGATTGCGACTAATCAAAATGGTGTCCCGTTTTTTTCTTATGGCGAGTTTCGTAAGAATCTTATCCATAAGATTGGCGTGATTTCGATGACGCTGGTCCCGGCTTACACTCGGGAAGAGTTGGAATTGGCGAAGGCCGAAATCCTTAAAAAGGATCCCCAGGCAGAGTTTAGTGGGGTTCCTTTTGTTGCGTCTTCTTTGTCTTTGACGGGTGTTTTGGCGGAATTGATTGGCGAAAATGAATGCAATCACGCAGCCGGTTTGATTGGGCAAGAGCAATCCTGTGCGATCGTTCTGACGAGTAAAGGAAGAACTTTCTTCTTAAAATCAATCCAACGCCGCACGCTCTTTACGACGTTGCAATTTGAATATGCGCTTCAGGCTGTTGTTCGCCGGGCTGATGGAGGTTTTGTCGATCAGGCAGTGACTCATGGAGTGGCTGTTCGTATTGACGGGGAACAGTTAGCTCAGTTTCCTCAGTTGATCAATCCGTTGTAAGATTTGTAGGCCCGGATTCGTCCGGGCCTTGTTTAGTCTGGGGTACCAAAGACCAATTTGACCTCGTTGGCTTCATTGTTACGGGCGGTACCTACGACCAGAGCGTTGGAACTCGATGGCTTGGTCAAAATAATTTGATAGCCTATGGATCTATGTTCAATTCAAGTTCTTCTCGCGGCAAAAGATTTACAGATCAACAGGTTTTAAAGCTCACAGATGGTGAAGTTCTTTTTCGTGAAGGAGAACTCAGTCGTGAGATGTACATCGTGCAACGGGGAACTATCGAAGTTTTCAAAAAAGTGGAAGGTTCGACTATCGTTTTAGCGAAAGTGGAACGCGGTAGCATGGTCGGTGAGATGTCTTTATTGGAATCTCTTCCTCGCTCGGCTTCGGCTCGCTCTATTGGCGAGACGACCTTGTTGGTTTTAGACCCGGGAAGTTTTTTGCTGAAAATCCGTCGTGATCCCACGTTTGCCTTTGAGCTTATGAAGCAATTAAGTGGTCGTATTCGTCAGACCAATGAAAAACTTGTTGCTTTGATTGCCGCCGAACAACTTTCAAAAAATAATCTGCAAGAAGTTGTCGAGTCGTCTTTATGATCATTGACGTTACCACGAAAAAGATGGTGGTTATCTCGGATTTGCATTTGGGAAATCCATTTTCCAGCACGAAAAAACGACTGATTGAATTTCTTTATTGGGCAGCTGAAAATAAATACGATGTTTGTATCAATGGCGATGGATTGGAAATTGCGCAGGTTTCATTTCGAAAATTGGCCGAGGACGTGCCCGAGGTTTTTCGGGCGGTGAAAGCTATTTCCAAAGCAGGTAATCGCGTTTTTTATATTGTCGGCAATCACGATATTCTCTTGGAAAATTTTTTGGAGGACTGGGGGCCGCTGATCCTTGCTCCGTTTTTAAATGTTCAGTGCGGGAATCAAAGAATTCGCATTGAGCATGGTCATCTCTATGATCCATTTTTCGTGAAGAGTCCTGACCTCTATGAGTTTATGACTTGGTTAGGTGGGTTTGTCTTGATGGTGAGTCCTCGGGCCTACAAACTGTGGATTAAATTTGAAGAAATGAAATCAAAGTTTCGCCGTTTTTTCAGAGGAAAAAGTGACGTGCAAACTTTGCCGGGAGAACATCCGGATTTTGTGATCGCGGCTGAGGAAATTTGTGCCCGTGGCTTTGATTCCATCATCTTTGGGCACACTCATCACGCGGGTGTATTGGCTTTACCTAAAGGGCGGTACTTCAACAGCGGATCCTGGTTGATTGCTCCACATTTTATTGAGATTCGCTCGGATGATGTCGAAATTAATACATATTTAGAATCCTCGGATATTCGTCTCAATGAGGGAATTCCCCTCTAAAACTCATCAAATTTTCCTTTAAATTTGTCCCCAGACTTCAAAATCGACTCTAAGAGACCGAAAAGATATCTATGCAGAAGTTGGGAATCTTGTACGTATTTGCTTTCTGTTTTGTTGCGGGTTTGGGATGTTCTCTCGAAGCCAACCTTTCAGATTTCAATAGCAAGAATCAATTATTCTTAAATTTTGATGATGAGAACGCCAAAGTCTCCACCATCAATTTCCGCTCTTACGAAGTGAAGGGCTCCTGCCAGCACGTCGGTAAATCTGTTGAAATCGAAGTGAGTTCATTTGGCTCATTCACGACGGAGTGCAATCCAGATAAAACATTCTCTATGGTTTTAGACCTTAACGGTGTCGGTGAGGGAACTATCTCCATCGGAGCTCGACAAGAGGAATCGGAAGCGCTAAAAACCTCCAATGATCAAAAAAGTATCGTTGTAGATTTAACACCACCAACGGTGACGATTGATCCGCCGGACAGTGCAAGCAATTATGCCGCCTCTTCCTTGCGTGCGAATTATCCTATTTCGGGAACATGCTCAGATCCTTTTAACGTTGTCAAAATTGGAACGTCGTTGTCGCAGGAATATTTCGCCGTTTGTTCTGCGTCACAAAGATGGGAAATCCGTTTGAATCTTTCGACAGAGACGGCGAACTCCATTGATTTTTATGTTCAACATTTTGATCAGGCCGGAAATATTTCTTCGACTCAGTCTGTGAACATTGGTTATCCGCAGTGGCATAAAATCAGTCCGACAATCACTTCGACAGGTGTGGCTTCAGTCAGATTAATAACTCAGTATGGAAATACGGGGCGCATTGTTTTGGCGGCACCCTTACGCAATGATGACCTTATTGATCTAGGTATTGTGAACTATAATGGCACGGGTCTGACTCGCCTGAATCCGATGTCAGGGCAGTGGGGGTTGGATATTGCACGTCCTATTATAGCTGTTGAAAAGCACAGTCGCACTTTATACACGCGTGCTTCCATGGGGCGGGCACAGTTAAAGGAGCTTCACACCGTCAAAGTCGACGGAACGGGTGACATTGTTTTGATGGGACCTACTACAGAAAATCCTGTGGGTGGAGTTAGCACTTATGCTCTGACTCCAAGTCAAGACACTGTGATTGCGATTGGTGATATTGAAGCCAAAGACAACGAATTTAATCTTTACGCCATCAATGTTTTGACCGGAGCAAAAACGAAACTCAATGGTTCAATGGTCGACGGCGGTGATGTTCGTGACTTTGTGATTACTCCTGATGGAACACAAGTTGTTTTCCGTGCGGACAAAGAGACTGACGAAGGCATTTCTCTTTTCGCGGTTAAAATCGACGGGACGGGATTGCGCCGTTTAGGTCCGGCTATGGCTGCTGGAAAAAGCGTGATGACGGGGTATGTTGTTAGTAGCAACAACAAGTGGGTTCTCTTCCGCGAAAATCAAAGCTTTACGATGAATTCAAATACGGGCAGCTCTGTAGTTTCGTTGGAGACCGGAGAGCATATTAGTTTTGCTCCAGCAACAACAGGTTTCATTGAAGCGGGACTCTTTAGTCCGAACGGTCGTTACGTCGCTTATCGCGTGGATCGCACAACAGTCGGTTGTTATGCCTTGGAAATTTATGACCTTGAAACCCGCAGTGAGCTTGAAGTTTCGCCTGCGTGCCCGAATGCGAATACGGATCTTTTTACTTATTCGTGGGCGCCAGATTCTGCAAAGATTGCGTTTGCAATGGCCACGTCGTCCAGTATGGCAGATCTTTATATCGTGAACGTGGATGGTTCTAACCGCTTGAAGTTAACAAATGTGGCAGTTGTTCGTAATGGTTTGCATCAGACTTTTAGAGAAAACAGTATCACCGTAACTAACAATCAAAAAGTGATCTTTGTGGCGGACTTATCCGGAGTGAGCCCCACTTCATCTTCTGATATGAAGTTTGATTTATACAGTGTGAAGATGGACGGTTCGGAAGCTCCTGTGAAACTGAACTCCATATCGTCGGCCTCCATAGTTCGAGATTATCCTACGATTGCGGTCAGCCCTACTGGAGATCGTGTTGCCTATATTGCCGATTTGGAAATTGATGGAAAATACGAGATGTATTTGTCGGCGACAGACGGAAGCTCTTCAAGAAAATTGAGCCCTTCTATTGCGAGTCCTCAGAATGACGTGCTCTTTTCAACACAGACGTCGATTTTTGATTGGACACGCAATACCGTGGCGATGTTAGCCGATGTGAATATCGACTTTGTGAATGAGCTGCACATGGCTTCTTTAAGTTTAACGCCGAGTTCTCCTCAGTACTTAACGTTGCCAACGATTTTATCAGGAGACGTGGTCACGATTCAGGCGTCAGAGGACAAATCTAAAATATTATTCCGAGCTAACCCCGTCGCCGATTCGCAAATGCATTTGTATGTGACAGATGCAGATGGTTCGAACGTGCGTAGAGTGACCAAAGACTATCCCTCTGGGGGCGGTACGATGCGCAGCTGGGTTTTTACTGCGGATGGCAGTAAAGTTATCTATATCGCCGACCAAGACACCGCAGGAAAAGAAGAACTTTATGTTGTGGATACAGTCGGTGGAACTCCAGTAAGGGTGAGTGATACTATCAGTGTGGCTGGAGGCAATATCACATCTTTTAAATATATTGAGGCCACTGGTAAAATTGTGTACTTGGGAGATCTCACGACGGATTCAGTGATAGAAGTCTACATTGTGAATACCGATGGTACGGGTGGTGCGAAGCTTTCACCTGCCTATTCTCATGCTGTGGGTATTCAAAGCTGGGATGTGGCTTTAGATGGAAGTTACGTCGTGCTTCGTTGGGATTACCGTGTGGATGAAAAAGTGGAGATTGATAAAATTCCAACTGCAGGCGGCGCTCCGGTGGCTATTAATACGGCCATTGGTGGAACATTTGATCTTTCGGGTTTTAAAATTTCTCCGGACTCTCAATGGATTTGTTATTGGGGGGCTATGGCGGCCACAAGCAGGTCTGATGCGAAGGTTGTGAACGCTGCAACACCGGCCACAAATTATTTGATTGATAATGGCGTGAACACAACTCAAGGCGTAGGGTTGTGTGATTTCACATCCGATTCTGCCTACGTTTTGCTGAGTGGTGATTGGTTTACAGACGGAAAAACGGCGATGAAGTCGTTTCATATCGGCACGCAGACTCTGTACGCTTTGAATGGCTCATTGCCAGCGACGTCGCACACCTCGTGGTATTCAGGTCTTGTAGAAGGTGCGAATAAACGTTTGATCACGTTGAGCGAGTCTTCTCCTGAAATTTATGAAATCTACAGTATGAATTATGATGGAACGGACTTAAGAAAAATCAGCGCGGCTCCGTATGCTGGAGGTCAGGTCAACGCCAACAACGGAAATCCTGTGCAGATTCTGGATGATGCGGATAAAACGATCGTCTACACGGGATTGATTGAAACATTAGGGAAGTGGGATTTGTTTGCGGTGAAATGGGACGGAACGCAGAAGCGTAAGATCGTTTCACTCAATGCATACGCTGATATCTATGACTTTACGTTGTTCCCAGGTTCCTCACGCATTTTCTATCGTGCTGACAATGACCGGGATGGTATTTTGACTCTGTACTCGATCAATACAGATGGCACAGGCATTAAAAACCATACGCCGGGTATGTCAGGAAATACCGGAGCCTGGTCAAGCCGTGCGATTTCCAATACGCATTTGTTCTTTAATAGTGATGCTTACGCCAGCCAGACCTTGGATCTTTTCATTGATCCTCTTTAAATAGAAAAGCCCGATTTGTGATCGGGCTTTTCTATCATTCCTCTTTATAAATTAGAAGTCATGGAAGTGGAGCCGGAGCCGCTGTCGTGCGGAATTCTCCGTTGGAATCCGTATAAAGGCGCAGGTCGAAAGATCTATTGTGGATGATGTTTTGGATGTACATTAAAGAACGATAGAGTTTTTCTTCGCTGAACTGGCCGTAGCTATAAACCACTGGCGTCACGCCTTTAGCCGAAAGAACCATTTCGTAACGAAGAAGGTTCGGGCGTTGATCTTCCGCGATGAAAGACATCAAGAAGCCAATGCCTCTTTCTTTCCACACCGGAATTTGTTGAAGATCTTCAAACGCATCGAAACGCTCTTGAACGGATTTCTTTGCATCAATGACGATCGTCAAACGGTTCGCAACACGGCGGATGTCGCCTGTGAATGCCGCAACCCAGTTAAAGATATAGTCCACCGGGGAATTGCCACCAATAAATGGACGTGAACGTGGACGGCCTTTAAGTTCAATATACTTTTTAAAGCGCGCCGCTAAGGCTTCTTCACCCATATAAGGAAGTGTATTCAAAGCTTCCGGATTGAAGAAGACTTCCTGTTTGAAGTAGCCATTCACTTTTTTGCCCGGAGAAGCTTCCCAAGAACTCCAGTTGATTTTGCCGTACTGCCCATTACCAATTGTTTCGCGAACCAGGCGTTGGATTTCTTCAAGATCACGACCAGAAACATCTTTCATTTTCATTTCAGCACTTGAAGTCAAAGTCACGAAGCGACCTGGATTCCAGTTTTGATCTGCTGTGAAAAGAAGATTCGATGTCATCAAGGTTTCTTCGCCAAAAAGACCAAACAAGATTTTCGTTTTTTTGTAGCGAGAAAGAGTGTCGAGCAAGAAGTACTGTTCTTTGTCTTGTTTGTCATAGCTAAGAACTTTGTTCTCTCCGTAAGCTTTACCTGCTTCGAATTTCCAAAGATTCAAACCAAATTTAATGCGTGCGTCTTTGTTATAGCCTTCAGAAGAGCCTTTGAAAACGCGATCAATGCGACGTTCTTGTGGAGGAAGCAAACCGTCTTCCAAAGCGATGGCTTCGATATCAGTAAGGTCCGTCAAAAGTTCTTGTGTCAAATCTTTGCGAGACAATGTTGGGTTTGCAACTTTGATGTCTTTCAATTGAACTTTATTAAGCATCAAGGTGTCGTAAGCTTGTGCGGCTTTCGCGTCGTTCAAATTGAAAACGTAATCAAGCATGATCACGTCGTTTTTACCCAGACCCGCTCTGGCATCAAGTGGAGTCAGGTTCAACCATCTTTCGATTTTGTTGTCCAAGATACTGATGCCAAGGATGTCGAGGTCCTCAGACAAGTCAACGCCGCCATTGGCGCCAACACCTTTGCCGCGAACGGCGATCAATTTCACGCGGATTTTGTTATTGTCCATACGGAACAAGTGCACCATGAATTCGCCAGACATATAGGCATGAGTCGATGCTCCAGCTGTGAATTCACCTTTCAGGAAGTCGTGACTCAAGGAAAGAACGAAAGCCATGCGACCTTGGAAAGCCACAAAGTCACCTGGTTGCAAACGCTCTATGGCTTTTTTTGCAGTGAAAGGCAGATTTCTTGGCGTGTAAGGAAGTGCCAACAAAGAATCTTTTTGGTTCTTGAATTGACGAGCAAAGATAATCTCGGAGTTTTTTTCCAAGCTGATACCTACTGGAGTATCAAGATCATCGATGAAATCACCAGGGTTTAAACCCAATTTCAAAGTGTACTTGTCGATGCGAGTATAGAAACCATCGACATAAGAAGGTTCAGACTCGATACGGTAACGCAAAGAAGTTGAAAGTCCGTCCAGGATTTCTGCGTTAACAAGGTTAACACCAGCACCGATTTCTTGTTTTGCCACTTCTTTTTGGATTCGTTCCCAGATATTGGCGGGCTTAAGAACTTCCCACCCTGCATGGGCAGGGGAAGTTGCGATAAATGAAAGACCTGAAATCATCACCAGGCTCAAGATTTGTTTTTTGAGCGTCATAAGCTCTCCCTCTTGGATATTAAACGTCTCGTGCGGGCGCACATTACCAAGATTTCATTCGGGGGAGAACGTAAAAAAGGGGGATGAGGGCAATTACCGGTAAATGGTGCCCGGTTCCAGAAAGTTATTGTCCCGATCGGGACACGGTGATGTGATATTTACATGAAAATCAAGTACGTCATCGGTGGAAAAGAAGTCGAAATCGCAGGGGAGTCAGGGCGGACTCTTCTGGATATGGCCCTTATCGCAAAACTGAATCCGCCATATTCTTGTTTAGAAGGAACGTGTGGAACTTGCGAGGCGATGATCGAGCAGGGGAAAACAAGTGAAGACAAAGAAGAGACTCACATAGTTCGCACTTGCCAGGCTCTACCATGGTCTGAATACGTCGTTGTGAACTACGACAAAGGCCCGAGCAAATAATATGTATTTGATTCGTGTTTACAAACACGTCATCCTGTTCCATATATGTCGCTAACGATAAAATTTTGGGGCGTCCGGGGTTCTTTACCATCTGCTCCACCACCAATTGATTGGACTTACCACATCGAAGGAGTGCTAAGAAACTTCTTTGCTATGGGTTATCGTGATCCATCCCAAGTTTCCAAATACATTCAGAATATGGAAGTTCCTCTTTTGGGAGGATATGGAGCGGCGACGACTTGCGTGGAGCTGCAAAGTCAGAAATCACAATTGATTATTGATGGTGGCAGCGGCATTCGAAATTTAAGTGAAAGAATTATGAGCGGCACGACGGGGCGATCCAAAGGGGCGTTCCACATTTTCATGACTCATTTCCATTGGGATCATGTGATTGGTTTACCGTTTTTCACGCCGCATTTTATTCCTGGTTGTGAAGTTCATTACTATGCCGTGCAACCGGATTTGGAAAAGCTCATTCGTGGAATTTTTTGTCGTCCTTATTTTCCAGTTCCTTTTGAAGCTTTAAAAGCAAAAGTGGTTTTCCATGTTTTGGAGCCACGCAAGCCTTATCAATTGGATGATTTTACGATCACTCCTTATCAGCTCGATCATCCAGATCCTTGCTGGGGATTGAAGGTGGAATCTGGCGGAAAATCCTATGCTCATTGTGTAGACACGGAAGGTACACGCGTGACTCGTGAAGAGTTGGGTGCTGACCTGCCTTTGTATCAAAATATCGATTTGATGTATTTCGATGCCCAATACACGTTGCCAGAGCTTGCTGAAAAAGCAAACTGGGGTCACAGTGCCGCTCAAGTGGGGCTTGATATCGCACTTCGTGAAGGAATTAAGAAAATTCTTTTTGCCCATCACGATCCGGGCGCACGTATTGAACATGTCTTGGAATTAAAACGTCAAACCCGCGAGTACTATGAATCTCGCGAGCGTCAGAGCGAAGATAAATTGCCAGCCGTGGCGTGGGATTTCGCCCACGAAGGTTTGGAAATTAAACTTTAAAATCCGTCGGGAACTTTGGTCGAGTCGAAGATCAATTCCACTTGAGTGGGATCATTTTCTTTGAATGCATTTAAGCTTTCCAAAGTATTTTGATCCAAAAGAACTTTCTTGGTGTTTTCAGGCCATGGGAAATCTTCAGCCGGGAAACGTGTGCCAATTTTCTTCATAAATTGAGTCCATACCGGAACTGCGCCGTTAGAGCCCGTTAATTTATGTGGAAGATTGTTGTCGTAACCCACCCAAACCACGGTTGTGAGGTAAGGAGTGAAGCCAGAAAACCAGGCATCCTTGTTGTCGCTTGTTGTTCCTGTTTTCCCTGCGGCCGGATTAAAAAATCCATTGAGAGTAATGGATCGTGCGGTGCCTGAAAGAACAGTTTGTTTCATCATACTCACTAAACTTGCCGTGGCCGCGGCATCTATAACTTGCTGCGGATTTGTCTGATGCACGTAAACTTCTTGGCCATCCGAATTCAGAGCCCGGCGAATGAAAGACACATTCTGTTTCTGCCCCATGTTTGCCAAAGTCATATAGCTTTGCAAAACCTCGCGGGGATACATTTCAAAGGCCCCTAAAGTCATCGCGGGGAATGATTTTAATTCGGAAGTCACTCCCGCGGCGTGAGTGATATCAATCACGTTTCCTAAGCCCACTTTGATTCCCAAAGAGGCCGTTGCGGCATTGAGGGAATTTTTTAAAGCATAGAACATCGGAACAGTTCCAAAATATTTTTTGCCGTAGTTGTCCGGAGACCACGCCTGGCCCTCATATTTGTAAGTGAACTTTTCGTCATTCAGAAGAGTGATTGGCGTGTAGGGAGTTCCTTCGTCGGTATCATTGATGAGTGCCGTTAAGAATACAAAAGGCTTCATGATAGAACCGATTTGGCGATGTCCATCAATAGCGCGGTTGAATTGGGTCATGCGGTAATTGCGTCCCCCCACCACAACGCTGACCAAGCCTGTTTTGTTGTTAGCAACAAGAACACTGCCTTCAAGATGACTGCCCTTGGCTTTCAGACCCGCGATGTATTTGTTGTTTTTTTCAAGGTGATCAAGGTGGTTGCGCAAAGACTCTTGGGCGACATCTTGGGCTTCCAAATCCAAGGCCGTGTATATTTTGAGTCCCTCAGGATTTAATCCTTGCGCTTGAAGTTGTTTGCGAACCGCATCCAAGTAATAAGGAGCTGTTTCGGAAGCCAAGGTGCGAGGTTCTCCAGGAAGTGGAGTTTTGTCCGCTTCTTCGGCTTGGCTTTGTGAAATAAAATCCAAGCCCTTCATTTTTTCCAAAACCAAGTGACGACGGCGTTCGGCATTTTCTGGTTTTTTGAAAGGATTGAAGAGACCCGGGCTATTGACGATGGCCGCAAGCAAAGAGCACTCACTCAAGTTGAGATCAATCAGCTCTTTACCAAAATAATAGCGAGATGCGGAACCGTAGCCACGCACTTGAAACGCGCCATTCTGCCCCATGTAGATGACATTGAGATATGTTTCTAGGATCTGATCTTTGCTAAAGCGAGATTCCAAAAGAATCGACATGATAAATTCATTGAATTTTCTTTTGAGCGTGCGTTCGCTGGTCAGGAAATAGTTTTTGACCAACTGCTGTGTAATAGTACTGCCGCCTTGGGCTCTGCGACCTGTTGTGATGTTTTTTACCAAGGCACGGAAGATCCCTTTGAGGCTCACTCCGCCATGCTCTAAAAACTGAGCATCTTCGATAGCCATAATAGCGTTCGAACACATCGGAGGAACTTCACCGAGTGTCACAGTTTTTTGCATCAAGGGTTCATTGCCAATATATTGGGCAAGAAGGGGGGCTTCTCCGACAGCTTCCTGTACTTCAACGAATGGAGCCCCTTTGAAAATCTGCGAAACCAAGTGATCTTTTTGGATCACCACCACTTGAATTGAGCTGTCGACATCTCGGGTGGGAGTTTCTTGCGTCACCCAGCCAATGCAACTTTCTTGATCTTCATTCAGTCCGACCTGCAAACGAGATGAGCATTGCTCGCGGTTGGCGATAAAATAATCACCCGGTAAAAGACGCTGATCATAGTCGCGACGGCGATAATTTTGGCGAAGCAGTTGTTTCTCAATATCAGAAATTTTGATCAAGCTGCGCGAGTAAAAAGTGGGCGGAGCAGAGTAGAATTCCGTTGGAACGAGGAACTTTTTAGACTCCAATTTGGTCGTAAGTTCTTTTTCCAGAGCAAAGTAGGAGTAGACGCCAATCCCAAGCCCGCAGATGATTACAAGCGTCACAAGGATTGTAAAAGCAACTAAAATGGTCTTTAATCGTGGTCGCAACATACTTAAAGAGTAGTACGAAACTCTCTCTGAAGCAAACGAGCTGCCTTATTTTAAATGCTTGTTTGGATGAAAGGATTGGTTGTGGCTAAGAAGAAAGCTTCTGCTAAAAAAGCCAATGTAAAAAAGGTCGCAAAAAAGACCGTATCGAAAAAAACTCCTAAAAAAGTAACTAAGAAAGCGGCTCCGTCTAAAAAGACGACAGCAAAAAAAGCGCCGGCTAAAAAAACTGTAGCAAAGAAAGCTGCGGTGAAGAAGGCTGTTGCTAAAAAAGCTCCTGTGAAAAAAACGGCGACTTCTGCGAAGCCGTCAGCTTCACATCTTATGAAGGCACCAGCTCCGGCGAAAAAGTTGGATCTGAGTGGCTTTGTTACGCCTCTGGATGATCGCATCATGGTGCAAATCTCTGGTGCTGAGAAAATGACTCCAGGTGGGCTTTATATTCCTGACACTGTGGCGGATACTTCTGGAAACCTGGAAGGACACGTTGTGGCCGTCGGTCGTGGACACATGAGTAAAAAAGGTCATGTGCGCCCGATGGATGTCAAAGTCGGTGATCGCGTTGTGTTTTCTGAATACGCAGGATCAAAAATTACAATTCAAAATGAAGACCTTATCATTCTCCGCGAAGGGGATGTGATGGGCGTGGTTTCAAAATAAAGGAATGAAAATGTTGAAAACGAATCTTTTGAAAGCTTTAGGTCTTTCTGTGGCGCTTTTGTCCACAACTGCCAATGCCATGAGTTTGGATTGGAATGGTGGTTACCGTTTTGAATGGACCGAAGTGGATCGTCCTTCTTTGGCTTCGCCGACACAAAGAAAAGCCTATGGCTTGAACTATCTTTACTTGAGCCCAAAAATCATCGCAGCTGACGGCGTGAACGTGATCTCTCGCTTTGATGTGCTAAACAGCAGCGCTTATCCAAACTCTCAACTTGGTGAGATCTGGGGTTTGAACTTGGGTGACAGTCCGTCAACTTCAGACAACCAAGGCTCAACGAATATCCGAGTCAGTCAGTTGTACTTAAACGTAAATCAAGAATATGGCGCTTTGATCGTGGGTCGTGCTCCGTTTGAATTCGGTTTAGGAATGACTTATAGCGCGGGTAAAGGCGCTTTTGATCACTGGTACGACACCCGTGATATGGTTGCTTACAAAGTCGTGATCGGTGACTGGTTTGTCATGCCCGTGTTGTCGCGCAAACAATCCAGCGGTTTTGGTCAAGGTGGAACAATCACAACTCAGGGTTTCCAGATTCAGTATGAAAGCGAAGAAAACAAATCTGTGATCGGTGTTTACCAAGAGAACGTCAAAGGCGTGAAAGAAGTTTTGGATTATTCCACAGGACAAGTAAACGCTTTCGGTGGCGATGCGGTTAACTCAAACTTGAATATCCAAAGAACAAACTTTGTTTTGGGTCGTGGATTTGATTCTTTCGGTTTCAAAGTTGAAGCCGGTTTCCAATCCGGTGAAACGGGTGTGACTAAAGGAACTGAAGACGTCAGTGTGAACGGCTACGGTATCGCTGCGGAATTGTACATCCCACGTGCAGAGTCAAAATGGGACTGGACATTGAAATTCGGTATGGCGACAGGTGATGATCCTGCGTCGACGGATTTCGGTGGATATGCTTTCAACCGCAACTACAATGCGGGCATGCTTCTTTTCAACCATCGTTTGGGTCAAAAAGATTTCATGAACACAAATGCATACCGTAACGATACGACTGCAGCCGATGGAACAAATGGAGTTTTGGCGAATGTAGGAAACTCTGCGGATGATGAATACATCAGCAATGCGATGTACATCGCTCCTTCAGTTGGCTACGCATGGAATGATCGTGTGGATGTTCGCAACACTCTCGTGTACGGACAATTATTGAATACAGTTAAAAACTCTGTTGATTCTTCAAAAGATCTGGGCCTAGAATGGGATATCGAAGTGATTTACAAACCGAGTGAAAAAATTCAGTGGGTGAATCAAGTCGGACTTCTCTTCCCTGGCGAAGCTTGGAAAAATGGCAGCGAAGGGCTTGAGAACGGTTTTACTTTTGGATTTGCATCTAAAGCCGCCATCAGCTTTTGATTACGACGTGATTGCAACTTGTACGACAGCTTGATGACTACTTGAAACATCTTGTTTGGTGGTGAGCAGGGCCCGGGGGGCGAAAGTCCCCCGGGATTTTTTTTATTCAGGGGTTGCATATGAGGATGTCTGTCTTTTCTCTGCTGCTTTTGACTCTCTTCACTGGCTGTGTTCATAAAATGAAACCGGTTCCCTTGACTCCCTATCACTGGCAGGTGGAGTACGATGGTGGAGGTTCTGTTCAGTTCAATCCGGATGGCAGCGGCGATATTGTGTTTCAGCCGAAGGAACCAAAAACTTCAGGCCAAACTTTTGCAACACTTTTGTTGTTGAAGGACACGGTAGATCGTCCATTAAAGAACTATGCCGTAAAAATAGAAGTGACCACTGTCAAACAACTGCGCGAGGCAACTCCCAATGAGTGGGAGGTGTTTTGGTTTTTTGGAAACTATCGAAAAGTTCAGGGTGAAAACAAAACGGCGAATTATTTCTTGGTGAAACCCAACGTAGGGACGGAGTTGGGCCGCGTCTTTGATGAGACCGGACAGCATTTTTTAAAGACCAGCGAGCTCGGTGAGTTGCAAATTGGAAAGCGCCATACTTTTGTCATTGTGAAGGAAAAGCAATCATGGATTCTTTTCCAAGACGGAAAACAGATCATGGAATATCACGGTGAACAAATGCCCGAAGCCTTGTATGATCAAGCTGGAAGTTTTGGTCTCTATAGCGAAGATGCGCTGGTGCGAATTCATTCGTTTTCCTATCAAGCTCTGTAGGGGGTCTTATGAAAAAATTCATTTTCGTTTTGATAACACTTTGTATGGTGGCTTTTGATGCCTCTGCGGAAGAAGTCTGGAGAGAGGTCGCCAACGAAATGATTTTTGCCGAGCAACCCACATACAGAAACATTCTTTTGAGAAATAACAAACCAGAGTTTTCTGAAGTGCGTATGCAGGTGATGAGCACTGGTGCACGCATTCAAAGAGCTGAGATCGTCACGGATCGTGGGATGTCTTTGCCGGCATGGAATCTTGAAGGCGACTACTCATCTGGTATGGAGCGAGTGGATCTGTTTCAAAAGTCAAAAGTGCGTGCCGTGCGCATGTACGTGACGACTCTTCAGCCGAACGAGATTGTTCGCGTGCAGATCTACATGCGCTAGACCTGATAACATGCACATCTCCATTTATTGCCACGGCAAAGTGATGCTGTTGCAATACCTCTAAAACAAGGAGGATTTAAAATGGAAATTGTGGCCATTCTCATTCCTATCATCAGTGGAATCATCGGTGGCAATGTTGCCGGATCTGCTCTTAAGAAATTCAGTCTGGGACCTGTGGGAAATTCAATCGTCGGACTTCTCGGTGGTGCTGGCGGCGGAGCTTTGCTGGGAATGTTTGGCGGTGGTGCAGATCCAACTCCTTTGACGACTTCGGCAGGCTCTGTGGATATCGGCGCTCTCGTTGCCGGAATTGCAGGTGGCGGTGTCGGTGGTGGCGTTTTGATGTCGATCGTAGGACTTATCAAAGATAAAATGGCGAAACGCCCTTAGACTCCAAATAAAAAAGGGCCCGTCTTGGGCCCTTCGGAGGATTCATTCAATTTTGCGTTCGGATCTTATTGGCGAGGGAAGCGATTTTGGATCTCTGTTCTCATTCTCAAAGAGTCCGCTGATGCAGGTCCCATTGTTCCGAAGCTCACACCGTTGTTTTGAGTCGGAATTCCGATTTGTGGTACTGATGTTGTTCCTGCTGGAACTTGCACCGGTACTAGAATCGTTTGTGTCCCCGTCGCATTCATGTTTGCACCTGTTCTTGACGAAATTCCTGGAGTTCCAACAGTTCCGCTGTTGCGGCCTGGATTTGCAAAACGTGGATCCAAGTTGACACCCGGAAGAGTCGTGTTGCCGTTGCCTGCACCCATGAAAGAATATGGGTTCGTCCACATGCCTTCTTGAATTCTTTTTGAGAAATCGCTGAAGTATGATTCGTATTGTCTTTGTAGGTCGTAAGACAAATCTCTTGTGCTCACCGCTTTATCAAGACCTGCTGTTGTGTGGTAACCCATGTCTTGAAGAAGTGTTTGAAGATCTGCGCGTCTCAATTCACCTTCTTTGAAGAGGTAAACTCCTTGGCTTGGATCTTTGCTATCACGAGCTTGGATGAAAGTTTGTTGAAGTTCTTGCGCTTCAGCTTTGATCATTTCAGTTTCTGCAAGAAGAAGGCGTTTTCTCACGTCTTCGTATTTGCTAGGAATTCCCGAAATAATGCTTCTTACTACTTTCAAAGTTTCTTCTCTGATGTCTGAAGGATTTTTCATTGTGTCGTCAGAGTCTTCCATAATCGACCATTGAGATACATTGACTGAGGCGCGGCGAACTCTGTTTGCGATACGGCGAGCTTCTGTCAATTCGCTTTTTACAAGAGACTCAATGTGTTCTCTGTAGAAATCCAATGCGTCTGTTTTTTCGATGGCTGGATCGCTTTTCTTTTTCAATGCAGCGACGAATTTTTCAGCCGTGCATGACAAGATGTCTGCGTTTTCTTTGTGACGAGAGCAAGCTTTTTCGATGGCCTCAAGTGGGCTTTTCTTAACCACTTTGTCGCCTTCTTGTCCTTCAGCGGAAGCGTCAGCTTCAGCCACCTCAGGCTTTTTCTCTTTAAGTTGTTTTTCCATCGCTTTCATAAGCTCTACGTTTAATGAATCGATGTCTTCTTTGTTTTTTACACTCAAAGCAATTGAGTCGTAACCGCAAGTGTCGCACACTTTTCCTTCGGTCATTTTCTTTGGTACGATTGCGAGGACTTTGTCTTCACCGTTATCGATGTATTTAACAGGAACAACGCCTTTAGCTGTATAGATCTTGCCTTGAACAACGCCTTCAGCAACTGTTGAAGCAAAATCAGCAGACGCGATTCCGTCTTTACTGTGAGAGTTAAAAGATACATTGAAACCAAGAACAGCGAGCAATGCTCCTGTCATGACCCATTTTTTGTGTGGGTAAGTGAAAGTTTTCATAAGTCCTCCTATTGTTAAGGTCATCCAGACCCTTTTTCCTACCATGATGTAAAGCGAGGGCCGGGCCAACACGGGGGAGGCATGCCAAGGGGTGCAAGTCGCTGAAATATCTAAGACTTCTCATGTTGAGAATGGACTTCGTCGAAGAAGGCCTTGTCAAACTTCTGGTGTCCCACTCTGAGAAGGATAAAAAGTGTTCTGATCTCAATAACTTAGAGATGTAGATCGGGGATTTTGCCAAGACCCCTGAAAGCGCCCATTTGTGGCACTAAAAAGGCACCTTGCCTAAGAGGCTTCTTTCCTTCATAACCACCTCGTGAAGTTTCATTTCCCACGAAGCCCTAAGCCAGAACATATCGCAGAGTCTGATTGGAATAATTGGACCTGGCAGCTTCGTCATTCTCTGAAAACTCAGGCAGATTTTGAAAAACAGTTCTCTTTGTCTCAAGATGAGAGAGCCGCTTTCTCTGACGGGAAAGAACTTTTTAACATCCGCACGACCCCTTATTATGCGAGCCTTGCCGGAGAGCCCGGTGATTCCATTCGTCAGATTCTTATGCCTCATCGCTTTGAAATCGAAGAGGGGAGCCAACAGATGTTGGACCCTTTGGGCGAAAGAAAAAACAATCCAGCACCTCGTTTGATTCATCGCTATTCAGATCGCGTTCTGTTTTTGATCACGGATATTTGCAGCGTTTATTGCCGCTTTTGCACGCGTAAACATTTTACGGGGCAAGAGCAGGCTTTTATTCGTAATGAAGAGTATGAACAGGCGGTTGCTTACATTCGTTCTCATCCTGGCATTCGTGAAGTGATTTTGTCTGGGGGTGATCCTCTGACGGTGAGTGATGCGCAGTTGGATCGAGTGTTAGGGGATCTTCGTCGTATTGACCATGTCGAGATCATTCGTATTGGGACGCGTATGCCAGTGGTCTGTCCGATGCGTGTGACGGATGATTTGGTTAAGATTCTTAAGAAGCACAAGCCTGTTTTCTTGATGTCACATTTTAATCATCCTCGCGAATTGACGGCCGAGGCAGTTGAAGCACTTGAAAAACTCGTCGATAACGGTGTGCCGGTGATGAATCAGATGGTTCTTCTTAACGGAATAAATAATCATCCCGCGATTGTTCAAGCTTTGAACCGCCGCCTTTTGTATTTGCGTGTGAAACCTTACTACATGTTTCAATGCGATCCTTCTATTGGGACAGATCACTTGCGTACGTCGGTGGAAGACTCTTTGGAAATTCAAAAAGAGCTGTGGGGTCATCTTTCAGGACTGGCGATGCCGAATCTTTCTGTCGATATTCCAAATGGGGGAGGAAAGACCTACCTCGTGCCGAACTTTCAAGTGGGACAAGAAGGATTGACTCGTCACTATGTGGGGTGGGACGGAGTTCAAGCGCAGTATGTAAGTCCTGCGCCTGAAAAAATCAAAAAGCCCGACGCTTCGATGTATGAAGCGGAATGGACTTCTTTAAAAAATTCCAAGAATCAGTTCTAAAACTTTATGCAATAAAGAAGAGCTACGTTGCGAGGTCTGGTTTCGCTTCCGCCGGCACTGGATGTTGAAAATCTGTTGGTTCTGAGAGACGAGTTACTTCCTGGGCTGATGTTATCGGAAGAAACGATGGCATCAGATGAGTTGTCATTGATTATAAACGCCCCTGGAGCTGAGCTAGCCGAGTTGTAAACGTCCGCTGTTGAAATGGAATGGCTATGAGCTTGAATATCCTGAGTTTGCGTACTCGCCATAGCACGGCCTGAATCCAATCCTCTTCCATCATCCCAACCACGAATAAATTCACCACGTAGTTCTGGAACATTGAACGTGGTGCTACCATCTCCCGCCCCGTAAGTTGTTCCGATATAAGTAAAAAGATTTGCATAGGTCGTTCTGGATACCGCTTGGCCATTTGCCTTAAGCCATCCGGAGGGGCATGTAGATCCTGCAAATGTTTGCACGGCACCTGAAGGAACTCCGGCGGTGGCAAGAGCCACCCAAGAACTTCCGTTACAAAATTCCATATTTTTTGAAGAAGAATTGTATCTTTGCGCACCTTCATTCGTCGAAGTGCAGGTGCTGCTCGTGTTGCCCAATTTAACTTCGCCATTGACGTCAAGTTTCGTTGCTGGTGATGAAGTGCCAATACCAACGCTACCACTACGTAAAACTAAATTGTTGTCATTAACGACTGAGCCATCACTATTGTTAATATAGCTAAAGACCATTATACCTGTAGAGGCAGCAGTTCCCGTAGTATGCAATTTGTAGGCATAAGTTGAATTTTGATCAAATAATATTCCGCCAGCACCAGCAACAGTGCCACTACTTTGAAAACGAGCAGTATAGTCACTGAGCGTATTTCCAGCAGAAGTAACAGTGAATCGTGAATCTGGCGTTCCCGTCCCGATACCGACTTTGCCCGAAGAATCAATTGTGACCCGAGCTGTATTGGCAGTTTCTAAGACCAAAGATTGGGCATCGTTTGTTCCCAAAGTGGCGGTGCCCGCAAACGAGTTTCCGCCATTGAGGAAAACAGAACCTGTTGTGAAAGTAGAACAGATCATCAAACCCGTGGCATCAAACGAAATCATTTGTCCAACAGCACAGTTAAATGTTGTGACGGCTGAACCCGTTCCGTTGGAGGCAAGAAGTCTATTCGCCGTAAGAGATGTCGCTCCCGTACCACCTTTAGAAACAGGAACAGCGGAAGGGAAGTTCGCAGGATCAGCGCTGATAGTTCCAGATGAAACCGCGATACCTGCACCGACTTGAACCGCACCTTTTGCACCTGTGGTTGCGTCATTGATTGAAATCGCAGGAGTTGTTGAACCTGTTGCTACAACAATGGGAGCTGTGCCAGTGACATTCGTCACAGTTCCATTTGTGGGTGTGATCCATTGAAGACCTGAAGCTTGAGCCGAGTTGGCTGATAAAACTTGTCCATTTGTGCCGACGGGAAGACGGATATTATTTGTTCCATCACGAGTGAGAATATCTCCTTTTGTTGTTAAAGGAGAAAGACCATTGAACGCGGCTAGCGCCGAAGTTTGTCCCGTACCGCCGTTGGCTATCGGAAGAGTTCCTGTAACATCCGAAGCGAGATTGATCGCAGCTCCACTACTTGCTGCCGTTAAGCGACCTTGAGCATCAACAGTAATGCTAGCTCTTGTGTAAGAGCCAGGAGTGACTGCTGTATTAGCAAGTGAGATTGTTCCAGTAGATGTGATAGGGCCGCCACTTAAGCCAGTACCCGTTGCGATATTAGTAACTGTTCCACCTGAAGAAGTGTCTGTGTCATTCGCACATTCCCAGCGAGAGTTTGCCGTCACCCATTTAATAACTTGTCCGTCAGTACAAGCGACGTTGTTTGGTTTGTAAGTCAGATATTTTGAAGCGGCACTATTAATGTCACCATAATCGAGAACCACAGCACCAGTTTTTGTTGCCACAGAAGTCACAGGAAATGCAATCGCCGCACTTGAAGCCGCAGTCAAACGACCTTGGGCATCGACCGTGAAAGTTCCAACTTGTGTTGTTGAACCGTATGATCCAGCACTCACAGCAGTGTTTGCCAAAGAAAGAGTTCCAGTAGAAGTGATTGGACCACCACTCAAGCCAGTGCCCGTCGCAATATTCGTAACAGTACCGCCAGCATTTGAATCCGCAGCCGGAGCCCACTTAGTTCCGTCGTATTTTAAAATCTGACCAGCGGCTAACCCTGTTGTATCAACATCAACACCTTTGATTTTATTAACAGAAACTGCACCAATCGTTCCACTCACATCACCCGCGACAGACACGTTGATCGCCTGACATTGGAATGATCCGGAGACTGAGTTCCAGTACGGCGTTTCATAAGCCGCACAGTTCGCACTTCCCACCGCAGAGTTAAATGCAGCCACAGTATGATAGTTACTCAAAGTAGAATTTAAATTCGTCACATCACTCATCGCAATGGCAGAACCCAACCACTGAGTTCCATCAAACTTTAAGAAGTGACCATTCGTAGGAGCCGCAGCAGAAATCGCCACACCTTGAATTTTACCAACCGAAGGATTCGGATAAGTTCCACTTAAATCTCCACCGGCTGTTCCCATTGGAACACGGGCATCCGTAAAACGAGCATCGTTACCAGCAGCAACGGTTCCCGCAGTGGTTCCCACATTCAAAGTGACAAGGGGAGTAGAAGTGTTATTGGTGATTGTGACATAAGAGTTCCCGGACGTCACATTCGTCACGGTTCCGCCGCTGGCGCCACTGACGGGAGCACACACTAAAGCCGTTCCATTCCAACTTAGAAACTCATTAACAACACAAGTGGGAATTCCAGTTTTAACAACGAAGTCATTCTCTGTTTTAGTTCCTAACTTTTCAGCGGATTGCGCATAGGCTGAAAAAGGAACCGTGCGGATTTCATTCGGTGGATCAATGACTTTCCAACCAGTCCCGTCATGGAACTGAACTTTAAGAATACGGTTGTCTCCAGAAATTGGCGTGTAGGTGGATCCACCAAAACAGTTCTGATCTTCCGAATTGTTAAAAGCATCTAAAAGAGAAAAAAGAGGATTGGCAGGAAAAAGTTTTGTGCCACTGCCGATCGGAACGTCGAAAACCCCTTTGGAGTTTTGCATGTTCACACCATCTTTTTGTTCACGATAGATCACACAAGTGCCATTAGGATTTGTGATTTCAAAAAGGAAGCTGACGTTGGAATATTCTAAAGGAGTCCCATCGGCCCGCAATATGCGTCCTTGATAGGTAAAGTTTTTCGGAGCGGCAGATACTAGAGCGCCCCAAAATAAAACAAAGATGACCAGATACGTTCCAAATTTCATGATAAATTTATCGGTTTTTTACATAGTCTGCTGAAGATCCTTACCATCTCTTCACTAAAAAATTTGAGCGCAAATCTCAAATCAATACGAAAAGGTGAATCACTCCTGCACAGGACTCGCCTTTTAAAACAAGTATCTATTTAATATCATTCGAAAATTCGTTCTATGGTCGCGTGAAGTTCAAATCGTCTTTCCCGAAAAGTTTGCAACATCAATACGGGGATAACGATGGGGATGAGAGTTACTACAAATATTGCAGCGTTGAATGCGCAAAGAAATTTGATCGGCTCACAAAGAGCGATCAATGATTCGATGGCAAAACTTTCTTCGGGCAGTCGTATCAACAAAGCGGCCGATGATGCCGCAGGTTTAGCGATTTCAGAAAGATTGAAAGCGCAAATCCGTTCTGCGGGCCAAGCGCAAAGAAATGCCAACGACGGAATTTCCATGATTCAAACTGCTGAGGGCGGACTGAATGAAATCGGAAATATCATCGTGCGCTTGCGCGAGTTGGGAATTCAAGCGGCTTCGGACACCGTGGGCGAAAAAGAACGAGGCATGCTTAATAAAGAGGTTTTGCAACTCAAAGACGAGATGCAAAGGATCGCTAAATCCACGACATGGGGAACGACGAAACTTTTAGACGGTTCCGCTCCGCAGTTTGATTTTCAAGTGGGCATCGGCAACGATCCCTTCGCGGATCGCATTTCTTTTGATGCTGGAAAAAATGCGGCGACCATCGATGCTTTGGGACTTGAGGGTATTGATTTTTCAACAAAAGGGGGAGCCCAGGAGGCTCTTGCAAGACTGGACAGTGCGCAAACATCCGTAAGTGGAACGAGAGCTTATTTGGGAGCTTTGCAAAACCGTCTGACTTCCACAGCAGACAATTTGGGTGTGACTCAAGAAAACTTGTCAGCAGCCAACAGTCGTATTCGTGATACGGATGTGGCAGCGACTTCAAGTGAAATGGTTCGAAATAATATTTTATTGCAGGCCGGAACTTCGATTCTTGCGCAGGCAAACCAAGCCAATCAATTAGCGTTAAAGCTGATTGGCTAGATTCTTCCGTTAGGGGATGGTCATTCCGACCATCCTCTTTTTTTTACTTTGTAGGTTTCAACTCGACAGTCAGATAAGCGTAGTCGTTTTCTACACCTTGACTGAAAGACATTCTTTCAAGATTTGATAAATTCTTAAATTGAATCCAAGAGCTTGTTGAAGAAAAAGCTTTGGACATGTGTTGATCGCGATCAATCACCCAGTATAAAACTTCGAAAGCGGAGCGATTTGAATTTTTGCTTTCATATTGGCGAACCAAGAAGTGAATGCGGAATTGGCGCAGCCATTTTGTACCCTTACCGCACCAAACATCCCAATCAGAAAGATCGGGTTCATCAAACACATGGGTGCACTTTAACTCAAACGTACCGTCAGCGGATTGATATTTAAAAGTGACATCGTCTTCTTGAATTTCCTTGGTTCCAACCAAAGAAAATCCTGACGGTGCGGCCATACTCAAACTTGGAAGTAAAAACAAAATAGCTAAAGAGAGTCTTTTTAGTGTGGTCATATAAAAACACTAGCAAGCTCACCCGAGCGGCGGCAACGATCGTTGGTGGGGAGCAAGACCAAGAACAGGTCTGGTTTCATCGTCCAAGTGTTAGACAGCCTTATAAAGCTCAGGAGTAATTAAACGAAGAAAGACATGGCCAACGGATTGCATTCCAAACTGCAAAGGAGTCCTTCATGTTGAAATCCCTTCTTGTCCTATTAGCTTTTGTCAGTTTCTCGGAAGCGACCCTTGCTCAGTCTAACGAGTATTGGAACTCCCAAAACCTTCGCGAAGACATGAACTGCCTTTTGCAAATCACTCGAAAACGTATGGGAAGTACTAAAGCAACTCCCGCACCGAATTTAAAGATCGAAAGCGAAACACCTTTGATTGATTTTCAGGATGCTATGGAAAAGTGGTGGAATATGCGCCCTGATTTTTTCTTAAATGTGTATGATGCCAACAATAACACGATCTACTTAATGAATAAGAAGACGTCTTTCAAATATCCACGCACCCCCGTGGACTCGTTGGTACATGAGCTTGCGCACTTTGTTCAGTTTCAAGACCAGAATGGTGGTTCTGGAGACGAAGACTTCTTGGAAAGTGAAGCGGTTAAAGTGCAAACGTGGTTCCGCGAAAATCTGGGCGATAAAATACAAAACGAAAAATATCAGGGACCTTGCGAATAGATTTACTCGGTGCCGACGAGGGTTGGTAAGAACATAAACTTTTGCAGGGGCACTTCTTTAACATTCTTATAGTATTTTTCCACAAACTTTTGATCTTCTTCTCTCTTTGAGGAAAGTAGCAGATAGATTTTATTCATGGTCGCACCAATGCGAGGATTCTGAGCCGCCCAAAATCCGAAACCGCCTGTGGGTCCGGCATAACTACTCATGTAAGGACCATCTCCTTCGCGACAAGCCGAGCCTGAAGAATAATCAACGCGATACCAGCCGTTTGTTCCATCCATGTAAGTATGAAAAAGAGGCTTTTCTTGGCTCATCACTTTTTCAGCAAATTCGTTGGCAATAGCCGTAACAAGTTCGCGTGAGGAAAGCGTAGCATCAGGATCAAGGCCGCCATTCTGTTTCATCCATTTCTCATTCCTTAAGAAAGTTTCAAAAAGTGGAACGAGTCTGCGCGCATGACTGATATCCATGTTGACTGTCGGAACAAGGGGAATGGATTTTTTATTTACATTATAGGTTTTAACGCCGTTCGGTCCACATGTGAGAGGTTTTTTTTCACTGCGATATCCTGCGAAGAGCATGTCTTCGTAACGGCTCCAAGCGCCCAGATCAAAATAAGCGATAAGTGCTTTGCCACCAGATGCGAGCGAGATTGTTTCTTTGCTGATACGATTGCGAAGAAGTTCCACTCCTGTATTGTAAGCTCTAACTAAATGCACCTTAAGGTGAGGAAGTAAAGTGTAGGTATCAGTATTCTCAAGTTTGCTTGCTGCAGTCAGAGTTTCAGAAAGACTGATCAGCATCCAAATGTCTTTATCGTCAAATGCATTTAGAAAGTTTTGAGAAACTTGGTCTTTCGGTATCGTCTTTAATTTTTGCCAGCGCGGGATATACGTCTTAGTCCACACTGCCAGGTGATCCTCAATAATGACAGGTAAAAAGACCTTTAAGAACTTCGCCATATCGGAAGTTCGTTCGTTAGCCGGAAGACTAGAGATGGCATTGATGACTGAAGAGATAAGTCCAGCAAACTGAAGATTCGGCAGAAGAACTTCTTTGCCGATGAACTTGTTTTTTAGACAGACATCTCCGCCCTTGCAAATCCATGTTTTTCTCAAATTATTTGTTGAGGGACTCAAGGCTGTTGCCGTGGGTAAAAGAAGTTGAACGATTTCGTTTAGTTCACGATGATCTTCGCATCGTTGGACCATAGTTAAAAAGTTGCGGAGATAGATTTCAAGATCATACAAAGCATAGACGTCGCCGACTTCTAAGAGTCTTTTATCTACAAAATCATGGCGCAGTTGTTGCTGGACATGGTCCCAGAGTTGAAGCGTTTCTTTGTGAATAACAGTATTATGACAGTCATTTGCTTTTTCGTAAGCAGAGAGTTCGTAAGTTTTCGCAGAAGGACCTCGCTGAATGGAAGGCGCGCTGCAAGAGCTGATAAAAAGACTTAAAGAAATTAATATGCCCCAACTTATCTTATGCATTCTGAGTAGTTCCAAGTTAATGCCAAATAAAAAAAGCCCAGGTTTTCCTGGGCTTTTTATCTCTAGAATCTAAAAGATTCTGTCCCCCGGATTACCAGTAGATAGAGAAGTTCAAAAGATCGATTTGGATCGCGATGTCGATGTCACCACGTTTAACCAAACGAAGCTCTGGAGTGTAAGATACGTTGTTCAACCAAGAGAAACGTTTACCAGCTCCAACGAAGAAACCGAATTTGTTTTCGTAATCGTCACCGTCGTCGTTAACAACAGAGTAAAGACCTACACCGGCTTTAGCATAGATTGCATTCGCAAGGTCGCTAGTGAGGTTGTATGTTCCAACACCCAATAGGTCGATGCGTGTAACACTTTTGCCTACGCCAGAAGCTTCTTTAGACAAGTTTTGCAAACGAGCTTCAACACCGTATTGCATGTTGTCTTTCCAGTAGCGAAGGTAAGAACCACCGATATCGATGATTGTTCCAGTGTCGCAATCTTTACAGTTTTTGCCAGATTGGAAAACACCACGAGTTAGATTTGTAGTGATCTCGTGAGTGAATGAACCGCCGTAAGAAGAAGTAGAAGCGTAGCTTCTTTCTGCAGACGCTGGAGATTTAGATACTTTTGTACCTGGTGTTTTAGCTTGTGCTGATACCGTGAAAGCCAATGCTAGAGCGGCAATCGTGATCAATTTCATAATGACTCCTTATTGTTAGCACCCAGAATAATTGTGTGTCTTCAGACAGGAGTCAATCTCAAATTAAATACGTTCCAAGCGAGCGTATTTGACCACGAACTTCTTAACTGTATTGTCAGTGAACATAACGCTGACTTTAAAATTCTCGCCCGTTCCTTCCGTCGCATACACAGTTCCCGCACCAAAAGTAGGATGTCTTACGCGCATGCCTTTAGTGAACTGCGCCGAGCTCGAACCTTCGTTTTCATAGTCAGGAAAATCCTGATTGTCGTCGAAGACTTCCCTGCGAGCTTTGTTGCGATCTGATCCCAGTGAGCCCCAACGAGGACTGCCCATAGCGCTGTCTTCGTCGTAAGAACCAGAGCCATAACGGGAAACAAAGCGAGGGCCCTCCGCTGCTGTTTTGAATTCGACAAAGTTTTGCGGAATCTCTTTGATAAATCTTGAGGGCGGATTGAATTGTTCTTGGCCCCACACGCGACGCATCTTGGCGTATGTGAGCCACAATTTTTGGCGCGCGCGAGTCATGCCGACATAAGCTAGTCGGCGTTCTTCCTCAACATCCTCTTCACCATCGTTATCAAGACTGCGACTGCTCGGGAAAAGATTTTCTTCCATGCCGACAACAAAGACATACGGATATTCCAAACCTTTAGAAATATGCAGAGTCATCATCGTCACAGAGTTTTGCTCTTGATCCAAAGAATCCACGTCACTGACCAAAGCCATTTCTTCGAGGAAGCTTGTCAATGTCGCTTCTTCGCCACGCTCTTTAGCGAATTGGGCAATGGCATTGTCGAGCTCTTCTAAGTTTTCAATGCGCGCTTGCGACTCTGGAGATTCGTCTTTCTTCAAGGCCATCAAGTATTCACTGCGATCCAAAACGATGTGATAGAAGTCGACAAGTTTGAAGCTCGTAGCGCTGCCTTGCAGTTCATCCATCAACCCCAGGAAGCGACGAATTTTTCCTGTTGTGCCCGCATTAAACAGGCGCTCATCACAGGCTTTTTGAGCTGCGATGTACATGCTTAAATTATGGTGAGCCGCGAACTCTTCGATTTTTTCAATTGTGGTTTTGCCAATTCCGCGGGCTGGCACATTGATAATACGCTTTAAGGCAATATCATCCGCTGGATTGATCGCAAGTTTCATGTACGAAAGCATGTCTTTGATCTCCATGCGTTCATAGAAACGAACACCGCCCACAAGACGGTAAGGAATCGCCATAGTGCGAAGTTGTTCTTCAAGAACCCGCGACTGCGCATTGGTGCGATAGAAAACAGCGTAGTCGTTGTAAGAGCCTTCGCCCTCGTTCATCATCGTCTGAATTGTTTTTGCGACAAAACGAGCTTCATCGTATTCGTTTTTTTCTTCACGAACTTGAATCAAGTCACCAGCGTCATTGGAAGTGAAAAGAGTTTTATCTTTTCTTTCCGTATTGTTCTTGATAACAGCCGTGGCGGCGTTGACGATGTTGGCTGTGGAACGATAGTTTTCTTCCAGTTTGACAACTTTGGCTTCGCGGAAATCTTTTTCGAAGTCCAAGATGTTTTTAATATCCGCACCACGCCAGCTATAGATCGACTGATCTTCATCACCGACCACACATAAGTTGCGATGAGCTTCAGCAAGCATTCTTACGATCAAGTACTGAATGTGGTTGGTGTCTTGATACTCATCCACCATGATGAAGCGGAATTTTTCCTGATACATTTTTAAAACATCAGGATACATGCGGAAAAGTTCGTAGGTTTTCATTAAGAGATCATCGAAATCCAAGCTGTTCGCTCGTTTCATCTCTTTTTCGTAGGCTTTATAAACCTCCACCGTTTTTGCATCCATCAAACGGCGCGAGTTTTTTTCCAAACCTTCCGGAGTCAGCCCCAACATCTTGGCTTGGCTGATGCGGCTTTGAAAATTCTTAGGCGGATACATTTTGTCGTTGATGTCCAAAGCCACCATGACTTTTTTGATCTGACTTAAAGTGTCCGAAGAATCGTAGATCCCGAAGAAAGGTTTGTAGTCCAAAAGCGTGATGTGTTGGCGCAGAACACGAACGCAAAAACTATGGAACGTATTGATCCAAAGTTGCGAGTGAATGCGCGCGCCCATGTCAGCCAAGATCTTGTAAATCCTGTGCTCCATCTCTTTGGCGGCCTTATTGGTGAAGGTCACGCAGAGGATTTCGTCGGGGGAGGCAACCCCTTGGCCGATGATGTTGGCCATGCGATGAGTGAGAACCCGAGTTTTCCCGGAACCCGCGCCCGCAAGAATGAGGAGAGGACCTTCCAGGGTCTCTACGGCCTCTTTTTGTGATGGGTTTAGGTTTTTGGTAACAAAATCAAGTACATCCATCGAGCTTGTCCAATCGGCAGTTGCCTCAAGTCAGTGTCGAACCTTTAGTGAGACTGACAAAGTTTGTCTATCCTCAAGTTTTCATTGAGATTTTCGCCCTTTTTCACTATAACTATAACGCAATAAGTCAATAGGCGAGAGGGACCCTCCGTTTATAGTGCTTAGAGAGGATTTTGTGAAGCGCGTTTTTGGCCGGATCACAGCGGCAATTCTGATTACTTCGACTCTCGGAGCTTGTTCTCCTGAACCTCACTCGGCTCAGGAAAACGGGTCCGTTCGCGTTTTGGCTCCTATGAGCAATTCTAAAGGCACTTATTCTCTCGATGTGATGGAGCTTCACGGCATTGAAGACCTGCAAACTATGGCGGGTCGTTTCGTGCGCTTTTTCATGAGCCCGCGCATTATCAACAGCCGCCTTGATGGTCAGTCTCCAAAAACTCGATTTATCCGCAACAAACAAGGGGAGTACATCCCTGCCAACGAAATCACTCAACAATTGGTCACGGTCTACGCTCACATGCAAAGACTTGCTGAGTTGGATGAGGAGTTGGGCGCAAGTGGCGTGAACAAATGGCCACGTGATATTGGTGTTGCAGTGAAAGTCAAAGGCGGCGTGAGAAACAATGCCTTTTATGATGGCGCTACAGATTCGATGCTCTTTGTTCCTTACACGCAAAACGGTCTTCCTATTGCCATCAATGGCGGAATTCTTGCGCATGAACATTTTCATTCTTTATTTTATAAACTCGTACTTCCAGAATCTCCCTACAAGGGAAGTGTTCACGATCGCGAAGAGATTTTGAAAATCACAGACGTGCAGGAAGATCTTTCCACTTCAACACGTCAAAGACTCGATGTGCTTCCGATCGAAAGTCATATGCGCATGGATGAAGGAACTTTGCATTTCTATTATCACATGGCGATCACTCGCGGATTGAACGAAGGCCTCGCGGATTTCTGGGGCTGGATGTATACAGGCGATCCGGATTTCATCGCGCAGTCTTTGCCAGGCGAAAAAAATGCGCGTTCATTGAAAGTGACGGATGAAACTTCTGTGAACTCTTTACCGAGCCCAGAAGCTTTGCAGAGATCTTTGAAGATCTTCTACAACTCTGGCGACAACAAAAAGATGAAAGAATACTCTATTGGTTTTGCTTACTCTTTGGCGACGCAGTATTCACGTTTCCTAAAACGCCTGACAGACATCTATGCCAAAGATCGTGGTGTTGAGCCTTTACAGGCGCGCAAGGAAATTGCCAAGGTTCTTATTAAGACTTTACCTAAGATTAAAAGCAGCTTTGAAGGTTTGTCTGAAGACTACTACACATCGGTGCAATTCGTAGAGTCCCTGATCGAGCAATTGGGAGAATTAAAAGAGAACGAGTGCGCGTTCTTAGCGCAAGTGATGACGAACTCTGTGGAAGTTTCCAACGAAAAGTTTGTTTGCAAAAGTAATAAAATTGAAAAAGAGCAGATCGTTGATCCTGCGACGCCATCTACGACAGAAGCTCCTGTTAAGACAGCAGAAGTACCTCAAGGTGAAGCGAAATGAGGTCTTTGATTTTACTCTTTGTTCTTTTGTTCGCAGGTCTTGCGCAGGCTCAGGTTTCCCGTGCGAAAATGCCTTCTTTCCGAGATGAATCCAACTCTCTGAAAATTTTCTTATTAAATCCCGAAATGCGCTACGAACGTGCCGATTCCCAAGAGATGGTTGACCGTAAACCTTTAAATTTCGCAGTGGCTCTGCAAATGCGTAAGATCAGCGTGTTGATGGAGTACGCCCGTTTTGAAGAAGACACTGGTAACGGAACTTCTTCCTTAGAGCGCACTCATCAGGACGTTGTAATGTGGGGCCGCTATCATTTCTTTAACGGCACAAATGGTGATCAAAGTGTTGAGTCGACCCTCTTTGCGGGTGCCGGTGCAGGACTTTACGAGGACGAAGTCACAACAAATTTGATGGGACAGTCACGGACGGATAAGAGCAATACCAAATTTATGTCTGGTGTTGTTGCCGGTGGTGAGGTTTCTGTGAATGTCACTAAAGACTTTGGTGTATTGGCAGCACTTGAAGGGCGCGCTCTTTTTGCATCGGACTTCGACCCAAATCCTGTGTGGAGCGCCGTTTTGCGTCTGGGCTTTCAGTTGTCGCTTTAATTGCCAGGTGCCACGTCTACTGACGCGGACTCTTGTCTTGTGTCATCAAAGTACATATTCACTCTGTTAAAAGCCCCGATAAAATCGGGGACATGAAAACAATTAAATTCATCCTTTTATTTGTCAGTCTTTCTTGGTCTCTTGCCGAGGCGAGAAATTGGGAAAGAATTTATATTCCTGGAGCGATGTGTGGAGACGGGCAGAACTACAGTGTCTTTATTGATCGCAAAGACACGGATAAACTGCTTGTCGAATTTATGGGAGGTGGCGCTTGCTGGTCTGAGGGGACTTGTTACGGAAACAGTCCGCTGACCCGAATTCAACCTATGGAAGGTCCGCCACCTACGACGGTGATGGCGACGGAAGGCCCGAACAATCCATGGAGTCGTCACACCGCTATCTTCATGCCTTATTGTACGGGTGATGTGCATGCGGGATTTCACACGGCTTCTTATCAAAACTCAGTGATGCTTTACCACAATGGATACAACAATGTGGTTCTTACTTTTCAATACTTACAGCAGCAAGATATCATTCATTTTCAGGATGTGATTGACGCCACAGTTTGGGGATACTCCGCGGGTGCCATCGGAGCTCTTTTGCACGGAACAACTTTAGAATCTTTCTTATCAGCAAAAGCTAAAAAAACTTTGATCGCCGACAGTCCCGGACTGCATTTCGGAAAAAGTTTTTGGCAGAAATTCACACCAGCTCTGAATCACGATTATGCGGAAAGTTTTGGTCGAATCAACTTATCTTACTCGGTAGACGATGGATTCTTAGCGCCCCTCATGGGCCCGGTCTTTTTAAGATATGCCCATTGGAATGTCGGTGTCTTGCAGTCGACGAAAGATCTTGTGATGTCGATCGTCTTTGGCGATATTTCGCCGGAAGGTCACAGCCAACTTGTTTTAGGTCCCTCGGGAATTGCTGTGATTGCCAAACCATTTGGAAATGTCAGAACTTGGATTGCCGATACGACGATGCATACTTTCTTGGTGCGAACTTCAAGTGCCACTTATAAGGATGCTTTTGGCGAAACCGCCTGGGATTTTGCAGTGCGCGTACATGGGATGTAAGGACGAGGAAAATAAAAAACCCCACGTTTTTAAGCGTGGGGTTTTTTAGGAATTAAACTATGATTTTACGATCAATTATTCAGTGATCTTTTGCACAATCGCTGATCCAACTTTTGCTTTATTCAAAAGTTCACCGCGGTAAGTTTGCGCTTCTTTTTGCGTTGCAAACTGGCCAACACTCACGCGGTACCAAGTTTTACCTTTGATATTCGCAGGAATGTAGAAGGCGCTGTAACCTTTGTTTTTAAGATCAGAAGCCATTTTTTGAGCTTCTGCTTCTTCAGCATAAGAAGCTACTTGCACTGTGAATTTACCGACAGCGTATTGCGCAACGTCTTTTGGCAATGAAGATGGAAGACGCTCTTCTTTAGTTGCGTCTTTTTTCTCGACAGCTTCATGGGTTGTTGGCGCTTTGCCTGCTGCGATGTTTTTAGCCGCAGAAAGAGGCTCCTCATGTTTTGTTACAGGAGTTGATTTGTCTTTGACTGGATTTGGTTTTTGAATTTCAGATTTAGGTTCTTTTGTTTTTACTTCAGCAACGTCGCCATGGTGGCCGCCGTGACCTTCTTCTGTTTTAGCGGCAACTTCTTCACCGTGTTGTGCTTCGTTGGCTGGAGCTGCATCGTCAGCGACGAACTCTTCAGCTAATTTTGCGATTTCTTCATCCGTCATCGCGCCCACTTTGTGTTCGCTTTCTGGAGTTACGGACGCCACTTCACGCTCTGTAGAATGAGATGATTTTTGTGGTTCTAAAGCTGCTAGCTGATGTTGGTTGTCACTGTACTTTTTGCCTACGAATGTACCGATAGAAAATGACAGCAAAGAGATAAAGAAAACTATCGCTAGTTTCACAAAAGAATCAGTTTTAGAACTCATTTTTTCAATCCTCATAGTTTTAAACTCGCTTGATCGCCTAAGTTTAAGGTCCTTCCTTTGACCCTTCAATCATGTTAGCTTTAAGTCTCGGAACTGGTCAATCATCAGAGAGTCCGGCTCAAAGGGAAAAGCATGGAAAATGGCGTAAAATCAATGGATTGGAAGCAGGTCTTAGGTCAAGCAATCAAGGCAGTAAGCCTAGGGCGCGAGGTGCTTCTCAATTATTTCGGTAACTTAGAGCACATCGAAGAAAAGTTTCAAGCCGGTCTTGTTAGTGAAGCCGATAAAGAATCAGAACGAGTCATTGCAGAGCATCTTAAGAAAAATTTTCCCACGATTGGTTTTTTGGGCGAAGAAACTTTTGCCGCGCAAAATGCTCCCGGGGCGAAAGTCCAGGCCCAGCCTGCAGGTCCGGAGGGTCGTTGGATTTTAGATCCTTTGGATGGAACGACAAATTACATTCATCGTTTTCCGATTTTCTGCATCAGCTTGGGTTTAGAAATCAACGGCCAAATCCAGCTTGCTGTGATTGATGTGCCGATTCTCAAAGAAACTTATACGGCGATTCGTGGGCAAGGTGCTTTTGTGAATGGTCGACGTTTGCAGGTAAGCAAAAACAAAGAGTTGAAGAAGGCGTTGCTAGCAACGGGCTTTGTATCAGAACACGAACATGTCATAGCAGAACAATTAAAAGTTTTCGACGAGATGGTGCGCAAGTGCCGTGGCGTGCGTCGTCCTGGAGCTGCAGCTTATGATCTTGCGCAAGTGGCTCGCGGAGTCTTTGATGGATACTGGGAAAGAAACATCCAGCCTTGGGATGCTGCTGCGGGAATTTTGTTAGTGGAAGAAGCCGGCGGCATCATTGAAACCTATCGCGGAGAAAAATATCATCCTTACAAAAATTCTATTGTCGCAGGTAATGCAGACCTCGTGCATGAAATTCAAGGCGTGCTTAAAAATCACCTGCGTGCGGAAACTCAATAGTCCTATTGCTGCTGAGTGAATTCGATATTGAGGTCTTGGCCGATCTTAAGAATTGTCTTTTTATAAGCTTGGGCCTGCGCGCAGGTTTTACCCAGTTTCGCTAAGAGCTCGCCGTCAGAGGCGCTCAAGGAATTTCTAATATCCTCGCAAGAACTCAGCATCACGTTTAGATAGTCCAAAGATTTGGAACCAGTGCTGCGAATGTATCTGGTACTGCGATCGAAGCTGGTTTGATCAAAACCTGGCGGCTTATGGTGGATGTAAATCATGCGCAGGAATTTTTCGATGGCCATTTCTTCCATTTCAAAACTTAAAAGAATTTGTTGCTGAAGATCGGCAAAGGCCACGAAGTTCGCAACCGTGGCTTGCTTGTGTTCTTCATTCGCGTAACCGCCAAACATTTTATAGCGATCCCAAGTGCCAAAGAAGTCTTCCTTCGCATCACTCATGTTGTTCACCAAACGAGATTCCGTCGTTGGGTCGTCCAAGAGGCGAGCGCGATCAAAGAGATAATGCATAAACTCATGGGTGATCGTCCACGCATCCGCACTTTCCAGCAAAAGAATTGTCGGAGTATGAACACGATTGTAAGTCGCTCTTTCTGTCAGAAAAAGTCCCAGGACACCTTCATTAAAAATCTTTTCGTAACGTTTCATCAGATCTGGAGGAGGAGTCGACAAAAAAGCAATAGTCGCTGGTTCTTCTTGTGTCGGCATTTTGAAAAGATCGACACCCATGTGAGCGATGTATTCCAATTTTCCCTTTGCATCGAGAGGAAGAAGGGGGCTGAGCAGGGGAACTTGCACTTTTTTTCCAAACTCCAAGGTTGTGCAGTCCACGCATTTTGCAAAGCTTGTCTGTGCCGCGAGGATCAGGGGTAGGGCAAGGATGGCGATGTTGGAAAAAAGTTTCATGTTTGGTCTCTCTTCTTCCTTTCAAGAAGAGCAAAAGAAAGACCCTATTTAGAGGGCTCAAATCGAATTAAATGGCGTCTAAAGGGTTGTCGCTGTCGAACCTTTCAGGGAGAGACAAAAGAGGGCCCCTTGCGGGGACCCTCTTAAAGCTAGTGAGAAAGCTTGTTTTTAAATTCTTCGTATTTTGATTCTACTTTATCAGCGAATTTCGCCATGAAGCCTTTTGCTTGGGCGTCATCAATGTGAAGGGAGTCCATCACCTGGTGAACTCTTTTGCTGGCTTCTTCTTTAGGAAGGCCTGTTTTCTGTGAAACTAAATCCACGAGATCATCAGGGCTAGACATAGCTTTGCGGATTTCTTCATCACTGAGATTCAGGTTGCTGAACTGTTGTTTCAGTGCGCCTGAAACTTCGTTGAATTTTCCTTCTAAGAATTGCTTATCCATAGATTCTCCTTCCTCAGCATTGAGGCTTTCATATCTAGTGCGATAGCTTGTTTTTAACTTTGTCGATGCCTTCGTTTAATTTGTCTGAGGCCGCTTCTTTGCCTTCTTTAAACTTTCTTTCCCAAGTAGACATGAGGTCGTTCACTTCTCGAGAGGCTTCTTCTTTAGAAAGTCCGACTTTTTGTTGAACTAGACCACTGAGGGCTTCGGCATTTCCTTTTGTTTTTTGGATATCATCGTCAGTCAGCGCGCCCCATTTTTTTCTGAGCTCGCCGGAAATTTCTTTGATTTTTCCTTGGAATATATCCTTGTTCATGATGAACCTCCTTTTTGCATTCATTATACGTCAAATCTTCACGCCAAAACTTTGACTCCTGTCATAGAATTACTACCCGGCAAACAATGTCCCGGGAGGCAAAAATTGCCTGAAATCAAATATGTTGGACTGCAGTCTATGACGCTAGACTAGTGTCCTGTTGGCATCCGTGTTGCTTTCAATCTTGATAGGACCACTATGTGGTCATTCATCATGGAGGATGAAGTGGCTGAAGAAAAAGCGGCAGCAGCGGAAGCGTCGTCAGCTCCGAGCGGGGGATCTGGACAAAAGCCTATACTACTCATTGCCTTGGCGGTCATTAATATGCTCGTCGTCGCCGGCGTGGGATTTATGCTTTATCAAGGACGCAAAAAGGAAGCAGCAGAACCTAAGATTGAACACGTCATCAAAGGGGAAGCGGAAGCACAACATAAAGAAGCCACTGAAGAAAAAGAAGTGGTGGGCAAGGTTGTCCCTCTTGAAACTTTCATCGTGAATTTAGCAGGCTCTAAGGGCCGCAAGGTTGCGAAAGTAAACATGGAACTCGAAGTGAAGGGGGACCATGTGCTTGAAGAAATCGAAAAGCGCAAAGCGCAAATTCGCGACATCATTATTATCATTCTTTCTTCTAAAACATATGAAGATGTCTCTTCTCGTGAGGGGAAAGACGGTTTGAGAAACGAAATCAAGGACACGATTAATTCCTTCCTGGTGCAAGGGAAGATTTCAAACGTGTTCTTCACTGAGTTTATCTATAACTAAGGCAGGACTATGAATCAGGTTCTTTCGCAAAGTGAAGTGGATGCTCTGTTAGCCGCGGTCTCTGATGGAGATGTCGCGACGGCAGAAACATCCAAGCCCGAAGCCCAAAATGTGGGGAAAGTGGATGAACGTAAGATTGTTTCTTACGACCTGACAAGCCAGGACAGAATTATCCGTGGTCGCCTTCCGCAATTGGAAGTTATCTACGAGAAATTCATGCGTGCATTCCGCGTTTCTTTGTCATCTGCGCTTCGTAAGATTGCCTCTATCACTTTGACATCCACTGAGTTTTTAAAATTCGGGGAGTTCATTAATACTTTACCAATGCCGACTTGCATGAGCGTTTTGCGTTTCGGGAACTTGCGTGGTTCGGCTTTGTTCGTGATCGAAAGTAAATTGGCTTACGCTCTGGTCGACAGCTTCTTTGGTGGAGCGGATCGTCCTTATACAAAGATCGACGGAAAAGATTTTACTCCGATTGAGCTTTCAATCGTACAAAAAGTCGTGGGTCTTGCGATCAACGATCTAGAAATGGCTTGGGCTTCCATTGAGAAAATCGGTTGTTCGTTTGTTCGTACGGAAGTGAATCCACAGTTCGTGGGTATCGTTCCTCCGACGGACGTGGTGATCGCATCCACTTTCGACGTGGAGCTTGAAAACGCGACGGGCACGATCTCTATCGTGATTCCTTACGCAACGATTGAGCCGATCAAACAAAAACTTTCAACGGGCTTCCAAGTGGAGTCTGACCAAACTGATAAAAAACTTTGGACTTCGATCATTCAGGAACAACTTCTTGAAACAGACATGGAGATCAAAGTGAATCTTGGTGAAACCGAGATCAAGCTGAAAGACATGATGAATTTGAAAGTGGGCGACGTGATTCCTTTGGATCAAGACGCTTCCGGAGAGTTCGATGTGAATGTTGAAGGCGTGAAAAAATTTAAAGGTTATTACGGAATACATCATGGAACTGTCGCGGTCCAAGTAACACGACCGGTGCAAAAGTAGGGGGATAAATGGGTGACGATACTTTAGATAATTTGGCGGATCAGCTCGTAGCAGAAGCTGCGGGAATGGCGGAAGGCGCAAAGAAGCCGGCAGCGGCGCCAGCAGCTCCTTCTCCAAGTGACCGCAACTTGAATTTGATTTTGGATATCCCACTGAAAGTTTCCGTTGAGTTGGGTCGCACGAAAATGCCAGTGAGTGAGCTTTTGAATCTGACTCAAGGTAGCGTGATCGAACTTAACAAATTGGCCGGTGAGCCGATGGAAGTTTATGTGAATGACAAATTGATCGCGCGCGGTGAAGCCGTGGTGGTCAACGAGAAATTCGGTGTGCGTTTGACAGATATTATTTCTCCAGCTGAGCGCGTAGAACAGCTCAGATAAGAGGTTTAAGATGCGTTTGTTGCTTTCTTTGATCTTTGTTTTAGCTTCAGTATCTGCCCACGCGGCGGAAGAAGCAGTGACAACTTCAGCGGCCCCCGCTGAGGTTGCAGCTACGGAAACTGCAGGTGCGGCGGCGACAGAAGCAGCGACCCCTGTTGAGAAAAACAAAGTAGATACTCGCAAAGAGTCTGAGATTCCTTTGAATCTTGAAAAGGACAAGAAGGCGGCTTCAGAAGGAAGCGGTGTATTCCGTATTCTTTTTACTCTTTCGATCTTGGGTCTTGTGGGAACAGGTGCTTACTTTTTCCTCCGTAAGTACAAAATTCCTAAAGCCATGAAACACCAAACGCAGATCAAAGTTTTGCAACAGCACTATTTGGGACCAAAAAAGAGCTTGGCGATTGTGCGTGTCGCTGGTGAATCTATTTTGATCGGTGTGACGGATCACAATATTTCCATGATCAAAGCTTTATCTCTTCTTGATGATGAAGTTCCGGAAGAAGCGCCACAAAACTTCGGAAAAGTTTTGGGTGGTTTGAGTTCTGCAAAAGCAGACTTTGAAAACAGTGACGAAGAGGCAACGCCTGCTCCTAAAAAGCGTGTTGCGAAAGATTTGGATTCTGACGAAGAATTCGCGATCAGCGGCATTAAAGATATCGTTTCAAAACGCCTTAAGGGAATGAGGTCTCTTCAGTGAGAAAGATGAATTGGACTCTTTGGAGTCTTCTGCTTTTGCCTCTGGTTTTCTTATTTAGTTCCAGTGCGTTTGCTCAAGTGACTCTTCCGACGGTGAATCTGGGTTTTAAAACCACGGACAACCCGAACGAAGTCGTGAACGCTGTTAAATTGATTTTAATTATGACGGTGCTGACTTTGGCGCCAGCAATTCTTATTATGATGACGGGTTTCACTCGCATCATCATCGTCTTTTCTTTTTTAAGACAGGCGATGGGTGTTCAGCAAATGCCACCGAATCAATTGTTGGTGGGTTTGTCTTTGTTCCTGACTTTCTTTGTGATGCAACCGGCCTTCAACGAGATCAACACCAAAGGTATTCAGCCTTATCTTGCCGGGAAGATTTCCCAAGATGCGGCGATTGAAAACACTTTGGCGCCTCTTCGTAAGTTTATGTTCAACCAAACTCGTGATTCGGATTTGGCTTTGTTCATCAAACTTTCGAAAGTGGATAAACCAAAAACTCGTGCCGACGTTCCTACGATGGTTTTGGTTCCGGCCTTTGTGGTTTCTGAATTAAAAACGGCATTCCAGATTGGTTTTATTATTTTCCTTCCATTCCTTGTCATCGACATCGTCGCGGCCAGCGTTCTGATGGCGATGGGGATGATGATGCTTCCTCCGGTTGTGATTTCGTTACCCTTTAAGATCATGCTCTTTGTCCTAGTGGATGGATGGGGTCTTCTCATCGGTTCCATGGTGAAGAGTTTCGGGTAGAGGTGAAAAATGACAGAAGAACTTGTAATTCGACTTGGACAAGATGCTCTTCGTACTACAGCTATGCTGGCAGCTCCGCTCCTTATCAGCACGCTGGTTGTGGGTTTGGCCGTCAGTATTTTCCAGGCCCTGACTCAGATTAATGAGGCGACCCTCACATTCATTCCCAAAATGATTGTCGTCGCTTTGGTGTTCGTGCTGGCGGGACCGTGGATGATGGATGTGATGAGCAGTTACACGGTGAATCTTTTTGAAAATATTGCCGTGATGGTGAGGGAATAGCGAGTGATTAACTGGAGTTCAATGACAGAGGCTCAGATTCTTCTTTTTGCGCTGATTTTTCTGCGCATGATTGCCTTTGTCGTTTCTTCAGCGGTTTTTGGCTCTCCGACGATCACCGTGCCTATCAAGGTTCTCCTTTCGATCGTATTGAGCGTTTTGCTCTTTCCGGTGGTTAAAGTAGGCAATGTTGACTACTCTTTAATTTCTAATGAAATCATTGGTTTAGCGGTCCGAGAATTGATCATCGGATTGTCGTTGGGATTTTTAACCCGCTTGTTCTTCTTCGTAGTCACAATGACAGGGGACTTGGTGTCGATGTCCGTGGGTCTGAGCGCGTCTCAGATGTACAACCCTATGTTGGGAAGTCACGGGAATACGATTGATCAATTTTACTCTACAATCGGAACGTTGGTTTTTTTAGCTATCAATGGGCATCACATGCTGATCAGTGCAATTGCGCAAAGCTATGAACTTGTGCCTGTAAGTTCTTTAGCTTTTAACGTGGGCCCTTTTGCAGAGATGGCCGTATACGGTCAGACCGTTATGTTAATGGCGATCAAGATGTGTGCACCGGTTTTGGTCACGATCTTGTTGGCAAATTTGGCGATGGGAATTTTGGGGAGAGCAGTGCCCCAGATCAACGTCTTGGTGACGAGCATGCCTGTGACGATCATGTTGGGAATGACAGTTGTGTTTATCTGTCTGCCTTTGATGGTCATAGAAATGAATGGTCTAGTTGAAATCACAGCTAGCAAACTGTTTGCTGTGATGAAACAATTATAACAACAAGCTTTTAAGTTCTAGGAAGGAACGAGATGGCTGAAGAGAACGGTGAAAAGACCGAACAGGCGACGGATGCGAGACGGGAAGAGTTTCGCAAACGAGGGAATGTCGCCCATACAAAGGAACTTGCGTCGGCAGTTATTTTACTGGCGGCGGCTGGGTGCGTGTATGCCTTGGGTCGTTTCTTCTTCAAAAATCTCTACGAAGTTTTTCAATACTCCTTTGGAAACGATATGGTTGTGCTAGTGCGTGAAGGAAAATTCACGGACGCTTTCCGTTTCTGTGGAGAAAAAGCTTTGATCCTTATGGCACCCGTGATGGGCATGGCCGGTGTTATCGGTGCTGCTTCTTCGATCATGCAAGTGGGCTTCCTGCAAGTGGAAGACGCACTTTCTCCTAACTTTGAAAAATTGAGTCCTGTGGAAGGTTTCAAACGCGTGTTCAGTTTGCGCGCGGTGGTTGAAGCTTTGAAATCCATTTTGAAAATGGGAGCGGTGGGAATCGTTCTCTATTTCCTTTTGCGCGGTGAGGTTCGTCAAGTTCCTTACATGCTGACATTCTCGATCGAACAAATCTTGATGTACTTGGGTGCTGTTGTCGTGAAGCTTTTGGGCGGCGTGGGTGCGGTGATGCTCATCATCGCATTGGCTGACTACTTCTATCAGCGCTGGGATCTTGAAAAGAAAATGATGATGACCAAACAAGAGGTCAAAGAAGAACATAAACAACGCGAGGGTGATCCGATGATCAAATCTCGTATTCGTCGTATCCAAAGGGAGATGGCGAGTAAGAGAATGATGGCGGAAGTTCCTAAAGCGGACGTCATCATCACGAACCCGACGCACATTGCGGTTGTTTTAAAATACTCTGACAATTTACCAGCCCCGCAACTAATTGCGATGGGCGCTGACCACGTAGCAGAAAAGATCAAGGAGATTGCGCGCGAGCACAATATTCCTATCGTGGAAAACAAGCCGTTGGCTCGTACGATCTTTAAAACAATGAAAATTGGACAAGTTATTCCTCGGGAGCTTTTCGTCGCTGTGGCAGAAGTGCTTTCGTATGTTTATCGTTTGCGTAGGAAGAAAAGATAATGGATCAAGTGTTTCAATTCCTAAAAAGATTCGACAAGATCACGAAGAATACGGATCTTTTTATCGCGTGTGGATTGCTCGCAGTCTTAGCGGTGATGATCATCCCATTGCCACCGTTCATGCTCGACATCTCCTTGACCTTCTCTTTGGCGATCAGTGTCTTGATCCTTTTGGTCAGTATCTATACCGATAGAGCTCTGGATTTCACTTCTTTCCCTTCGTTGCTTCTCATGACGACGTTATTCCGTCTGTCTTTGAACGTGGCAACAACACGTTTGATTTTAACGCACGGACATGAAGGTGAAAAAGCGGCCGGTGACGTGATCGCGTCTTTCGCGAACTTCGTTGTCGGTGGAAACTACGTGATCGGTTTTGTGATGTTCATCATCTTGATGGTCATCAACTTCATGGTCATCACAAAAGGTTCGGGCCGCGTGGCGGAAGTTGCAGCTCGTTTCACTTTGGATGCAATGCCTGGTAAGCAAATGTCGATTGATGCTGAGTTGAACTCGGGTCATATCACAGAAGCGGAAGCTCGCAAGCGCCGTAAGCAGATCGAAGGCGAAGCGGATTTTTACGGAGCGATGGATGGTGCCTCGAAGTTCGTTCGTGGTGATGCTATCGCCGGTATCATTATCACCATGATCAATATTTTGGGTGGTTTGGCTATCGGGGTTATTCAAAAAGGCCTTGATGTGGGAACAGCGGCAAAATACTACACGATGCTCACCATCGGTGACGGTCTTCTTGCTCAGATCCCGGCTCTTGTGATCTCAACAGCTGCCGGTATCATCGTTACTCGTACTTCGAACTCTGACAAAGACGTCGGTGAAGAAGTTACGGGACAACTTTTTGTTAAACCTCGCGCCGTGATGATTTCAGGTGGCGTGTTGATCTTGATGGGTCTGGTTCCGGGTTTGCCAACGATTCCATTCCTTTTGATGGGTGGTCTGTTGTGCGGAACAGCTTGGATTATTAAGAAAGCCCGTTTTGAAAAAGCGGAAGCGGAAAAGAAACAATCCGATCAAGCGTTGGCAGCTCCGAAAAAAGAAAATATCGAGACGATGTTGCCACTGGATATGGTGGAACTCGAAGTTGGTTATGGTTTGATCAACATTGTTGAATCGGATCAGAGCGGTGACTTGCTTGAACGTATCGTCAGTATCCGTAAGCAATTTGCTTTGGATTTGGGTATCGTGGTGCCAAGCATTCACATCCGCGACAACTTGCAATTGGCTCCGGGTGAATACCGCGTTCTGATTAAAGGTAACAGAGTCGGAGGCGGAACTCTTCGTCCTGAAGCGATGCTTGCCATGGATCCAGGAAATGTGGCGGAGCGTATTGAAGGTATTCCAACAAAAGAACCTGCGTTCGGGTTGGATGCTCTTTGGATTTCTCCAGCTCGCAAAGAAGATGCCGAAATCGCTGGTTACACGGTGGTGGATTTGCCAACAGTTATGGCGACTCACCTTACGGAAATCGTTCGTTCGCATGCCCATGAGTTGCTTGGCCGTCAAGAGGCGTCCACTCTTATTGAGAACTTTAAGAAATCTCATCCTAAAGTGGTGGAAGAACTTATCCCAGATCTATTGCCATTGGGATCTGTGGTGCGTGTTCTGCAAAGCTTGTTGAAAGAGCAAGTTTCTATCCGTGATCTATTGACGATCTTTGAAACATTGGCGGATGAAGCTCCTCGCAATAAAGATATTGAAGTGCTCACAGAGCAAGTTCGTCGTGGTTTGGCTCGCGGAATCACTGCGAAGTACACAACAGATCAAGGCAATATCCCGGTGATGACTTTGCATCCGGTGATTGAAGAGATGATTGCCAACTCACTGTTGCAAACAGAGCAGGGTGTTCAACTTGTGATGGATCCAAGTTCCGCACATCGTTTGATCAATGAAATTGCTCGTACAGTGGAAAATCATCCGGAAGTGGCAAGTCAGCCGATCTTGCTGACAAGTCCAACTTCCCGTCGTCATTTATATAAATTAACGTCCCGTTTTATCCCTCAGCTAGTTGTGTTGTCACACAATGAATTGACTTCAGATGCGGATGTACAATCGGTTGCACTCGTGGAGATGAGCCATGCAGGTTAAGAAATTTGAAGCCAGAACAATGAAAGAAGCCCTTGAGATGGTCAAGACCCAGCTAGGTCCTGACGCCATCATTCTTTCTGCACGTGACAACAATAAGAGCTTCGGCCTTGTTGGTGAGGGAAGTGTGGAAATCACAGCGGCGGTTTCGGAAGAAACTTTGCAAAAGAAAAAATTTGCAGAATCAAGATTGCGTGAACAGGATCGTGAAAAATTCTTGAAGAGCCCGGCTCGTCAGCAAAAAGAATTGATCCACAAGATGGTGGAAAAGCATGTGCAAAAAACACAGGCACCTGCTCCCATCACGCAACGTCGTTACATCGATATCGAAGACGAAGCAGAATTGTCTCGTCAGAAACAGGTGGCTGAAGAAAGAGTTCGCTCTGCGGCCCAAAGAGCTTTGAACGCATTCCAGGAGCAAGAGGATATCTTGAGAGGAACTGCGAAAAGGGCGGCTCAACAACAGCAGCAACAAGCGGCACCCGTGGTGAAAAAAGCGGTTTCAGCTCCGGCGGAAGCGGCAGAGATCACGGCTCTTAAGAATGAAATTGCCAGTTTGAAACAAGTCATCACTCAGTTCCAACAAATGCCACAAAGTTTCGTGGGATCTCATCCCGGAGCTGACTATGGCATTAATTACGATTTGAGTTTTGTTTTTGAAAAACTCACTAGTGCAGGCATGGCTCCGGAAATTGCGGCAGAGATTCTGACGAATGCACAAGAGACGTTGCCAGCACTGAAACTTAAAAATCGTTCCTTGGTTGAAGCGTTCGTCGCTCGCCACGTTTTGGATACAACAAAGATTTCTCACAACCCAACGAGCGGTAAAATCCACTGTTTCGTGGGACCTGCGGGAAGTGGTAAAACATCAGCTTTGATCAAAATGGCAAGCCAGATGGTGGTTCGTGAAGGTAAGAAGATTGCTCTTTTCACGACAGACACTTTCAAAGTGGGTGCCGCGGATCAAATGAAAATCTACGCACAAATCTTGAATGTTCCGTTCTCTGTGATTCGCACACAGAATGATTGGACAAACTTGATGCGCTATCTTGCCAATGTGGATTGCGTGCTGGTGGACTACACGGGCTTAAGCCTTAAGAGCAATGATGAGATTCACATGTTGAAGAGCTTATTGCCGCCTTCAGCTTTGAATCCAAATATCCATTTAACTCTTTCAACGAATGCCAAAGACAGTGATGCCACTGAATTGGGTCGTCGTTATTCCGTTCTTGGTTACAAAGACGTGATCTTCACTTCTTTGGATGAATCTACTCAGCACGGAACCATTTATAACTTTATGAAACGTTTTGATGTTCCTTTGCACTCATTTGGAATCGGCTCCCGTGTTCCTGAGGACTTTGAGTTTGCAACAAAGGAACGTCTTTTGGATCTCATTTTTAAAATTACAAAACTTAAACAACAGGATTCAGAAGCAGTATGAGAAAAATGAATTCCTTTGATATGCATCGTACAAGAACGATCAGTATCACTTCGGGCAAAGGCGGTGTTGGTAAAACCACTTTGGTGGCGAACCTGGCATTAACTTTGTCACAACGAGGTAAGAAAGTCCTCATCCTGGATGGCGACTTGGGCATGGCCAATGTGGATATTCTTTTTGGTGTAAAAACCCAAGGAAACATTCACGATATTTTGGCCGGTCGCAAAGAGATGAAAGACATTCTGACGGAAGTTTCCAAAGATGTGTTTTTGATTCCCGGCGGAAGTGGTGTTGTGGAGTTCAACCACATGAACCATTTCGAAAGAAGAGCGATGGTGGAAGCTGTGAGTTCATTGCCTTTGGGCTTTGACTATCTGTTGATTGATACGGCTCCAGGCATTGCTGAAAATGTATTGTTCTTAAACTCAGCAGCGCAAACGGTGTCGGTAGTGATCACTCCGGATCCTGCCAGTTTTGCAGATGCCTATGCTTTAATCAAAGTTCTGCATAAGAACTACAAAGTGAATCACTTCTCCATTGTTTGCAATCAAGTGCGCGATGAACAAGAGGGTTTGGGCCTCTATCAACGCTTTAATGATGTCGTAAACAAGTTTCTCTACATAGGTCTGGACTACTGGGGTTCGATCCCGAATGACGTCGTTTTGCGTAAGGCAATTCAGATGCAACGTCTCATTGTGAGACAAGATGTGGGTGCAGAATCATCAAAAGCGATTCGTCAAATTTGCAATCAGATAGAGAAATCTTCTAAGCAAATCGAATCTACGGGTGGAATGCAGATGTTCTGGGATCAGGTCGTTGGATTTGCATAGCAGATTTGGACTTTCAGCTCACGGACCTGTTTGTTAACATAGTTCTTAAGAGGGAAAAATATGGGGAAAAATGCGGCACTGTTGAAGAAGTACAAAGAAGAGCCACGTAAGCTTGCTGCTAATCAAAAAGATGATCTCATTAAAGAATATGCGCCGTTGATTAAGTTCATCGCGCAAAAAATCGCCGTACGTCTTCCCTCAAATATCGAGTTGGATGATTTGATCTCTGCGGGTGTGATCGGTTTGATGGATGCGATTGAGAAATACGATTCAACTCGCGACAATAAATTCAAAACTTATGCGGAATTCCGTATTCGCGGTGCCATTCTTGACGAACTTCGTGCTCAAGACTGGGTTCCGCGTTCGATTCGTGACAAAGCAAAACTTCTTGATAAAACCATGGTTCAACTTGAAGCGGACCTGGGCCGTTCCCCAACGGATGAAGAAGTTGCCAAAGCCCTCAATGTCACGATTGATGAATTCCATGATCTTGTAAACCAAGTGCGTCCTGTCAGTCTTCTTCCGATTGATCAGGCAACGACATTCAGCAATACGGATAAAAAATCCATCATGGATATTTTGGAAGGCTCTCGCACGAACAGTCCTTTCAATCAGCTGAATGTTAAGAACATCAAGGAAGTTGTCGCTCAAGCTATCGAAGAACTTCCAGAGAGACAGCGTTTGGTGCTTTCCCTTTATTACTATGAAGATCTCAACCTTAAAGAGATCGGCCAAGTTTTGAGAGTGACAGAGTCCCGCGTTTCCCAATTGCATGCTCAAGCAGTCGCGCGTCTTCGCGCCAAGCTGGCGGCGACGATTGGCGCCGGTGAGTTGGAAATCGCATAGTCGTTTAAATAAAAATTGCGAAACAAGAAAAGGGTTCTGTCATCAGAACCCTTTTCTTTTCTTATTTCCTCAAAGCTAAATTTGTTTTAAAACTTTGCAGGAATGAAATCACTGGAGTGATTTTTTGAGGATATGATAGCTCTAGAGGAAATATGTTCGCAAAATTTTTGAACCCCTTTTCGGCCGGCCAAGATTTTAAGCTCAGTCAGAATAGGCTCGGTTCTTATATCAGTTTAAGCATTTGGTGTGTCAGCTTCGTCTTCTGTTTCTATTATTTTGTCATGGGTATTGAAGTTGAAAAATTGGGATTTATTGCTGTTATCGCTTTAGTAGGCGCCGTTGGATCACGACTCTTTCATATAAATAAGAATAAAGAAGCAGTGATTCTGCAATGTATATTAATGTACATCTCTCTTATCTTTGTTTTGACTCTGCCGGTGGTCGGGCAATACGTCATTATGTGTGTGCTCATCATTGTCCTAACACCTATCATTTTACTAAATGAAATGCAGTCAGGCATTGTTTTCACCAATCTTGTCGCGGGTGCACTTTTACTCAGCGTTCAGGAGCTGCGTGGGCACTCGTCGGAACCTGTTTTGGAGCAGATTCTCGACTTCTTTATTAAGTTTATGGTTATTATTTTCGTCTTTGTTCAAGTATACGGTTTGCGCCTTCTTTTGGAAAGAAAGCCTCATTAGTGAAGGCTGAGTGGTGACGGAAGAAATCCATTCCTACTCTTGGATCTGCCGTTGCCAATCCCAAGAACATCGAAGAGTAATCAATAGACTGCAGGCGATCAATGGGGAGTTGTAGATCCATCAAACTGCATCTCCATAAAATTTCATAAGAACCGTAGTTGTAAATGCATTCTTTGTTGCGAACCATTGTCACCAGGTCGGCGAGTCCCTCGGGATAGACGGGAATAAATCCGGCGATAATATGGGGTGAGACTATGAGGTGCGGATTTTCGTTGATGGCATTGGCATGATACGACGATCTGATTTGGTTTGTGCTTGGATCACGATAGCGGACTTCTCCAGCTCCCAAGCCCCACATGTATGCTTTGTTCGATTGTTGAGAAAACCAAAGACGATCTGCTTTCTGTGAGTTTGCCATATTTCTAAGATAGGCTTCGCTGTGATTGGCGGCCCCACACAGATAGTTGACGAATTGAACTGTAAAGCTTGAAAGATAGTGACCGGGATGATCGGTCATAAGTTGAATGCCTTGATATTCTTTGTGGGGAAGTTTGTGAGGTTGCCCATAGTGCAGATCCCACATCGCACTCATCTTTCCGGGTTTGCCGGATTTTGTTTCCGCATATTTTCCCATGCAGGCCACAACGAGATATTCATTAAAGACTGCCGTGGTTCCGAGTCCTTGCTCTGTTTCAAGATTATAATTTAAATACAATCGGCCCTTATCGACGTCAGCCACTGCCGTGGCCCAATGAACCGACAAGAGAATATGATCTGCAAGTTTGCGAAGCTGACCATCCGGATCTTGTCCTGTTGCGGAGAAATAGTTGGCGGCTATCTGTGCTCCCGCTGCAAGAATAGCTGTGTCGACCGTGGAAAATCCATCACCTTTAGAAGCTGAGTTGTTTTTGCCTGTGCGTGCATCAAACCAATGACGAAACCAACCTGTTTTAGAACGGACAGATTCGTATCTCGCACCCTGAATGTATCCTTCACCCAGAATAAAGGAAAGAGACTGAAGTGCTTTCGCCCGTGCACCGGTATCAACACTTGTGGCATCAGCTAGAGCTAGGGCAATCAATCCCATACCCGTGGAAGCAACAGAGCTATTATAGTCGGGTGGTGAAGAGGGATCTAAATTAACAGCATCATAGTATTGCCCTGAATTTGGATCGCGCAAAACGTGGTTGTAAAAAAGAAGACTGTCCTTCAGAAGTTTTTCATAGATGGCTTTGTCAGAATTCGAAAGAGCTTCCGCTGCAGTAACAGACGAAGGTTGACGTTGAAAGTGAGTGCAGCCGCTTAAAATGAAAACTAGTGTCGCCAGAATAAAATGGATCTTCATAAGATCTTTATCGGTCACAAGTGCTCAATATTTTATGTCGCTACACGAATATCAAGTTCACCGAGAGTTACAAATCGTAAAGAGTTTTGTCCGAAAAACAGATGTACCCCTCGCTGGAGGGAATGCTCATCAACGATGAACAAGGAACTGATTCTTGCAAAAAATAAAAGCGGCCCTAGGACCGCTTTCTTATGGACGAGAGTTTTCCTCTGCAAAGGAGACTCTTATGAAAAGAACCTCTGAACAAGATTCTTTTCGGCAATTTAAGGAATTTCTTAAGCTACTGTTGCTGATTCTGCTTTTGCTAATCACTTCATGTAGTTAGAGAGCCCGTAAATCCCCATAAGGGCTTAAGACACAAATTAGGACAAGTATCGGCTAGTGGGTGAGCTGAGCTTAAAACTCGGGAAATCATCAAGGACGAAGCGGTTTTGGGGCCGCTTGAATTAATCAGAAATCTCTTCGTCCATCTTGGCTTTGATTTTCTTCATCAAGCGCGCTTCCATTTGGCGAACGGCCTCGCGAGTAATGCCGTATTTTTCGCCGATTTCTTGCAAGGTGAGGGGATCATCGTTGAGGATGCGTTCATCCAAAATAATTTTCTCACGATCAGAAAGCTCCGGACGAATCTCTTCAATTTTTTGTTTGAGAATTTCCAGTTGTTCTTCTTTGGCAAGAACTTCATCCAAAGGCTGATCATTCACGTTCTTCTGCATATCGCCTAAACTTGTGGTGGAGTCTTCATCCAAAGGGCGATCTAAGCTCATATCCCGACCAGACATACGCATCGCCATATCGCGAACTTCATCTTCAGGAATTCCGAGTCGGCTAGAAATAAGCGCCGTGTTGGGCTCAATTCCCATTGCATCCAACGCTTCTTTTTCTTTTTGCAGTTGATAGAAAAGTTTTCTTTGGTTCTGAGTCGTTCCGATTCGCACCATCGAATACTGGCGCATCAAGAACTCTTGAATGTATCCGCGAATCCACCACACGGCATAAGTGATCAGACGAGCCCCTTTGTAGGGATTGAACTCACGAACCGCGTGCATCAGGCCCACATTGCCTTCTTGAATAAGGTCGATCATCTTCGAGCCAAATTTAGAATACTCAGCGGCAACTTTAA